>CAWUIK010000001.1:0-99841 GCA_963922585.1 uncultured Flavobacteriales bacterium
AAAGAAACAGGAGGAGGTCGTGAATCAGGTTCTGATGCTTGGAAAGTATATATGAGAAGACAAACCAATACTATCAACTGGGGAACGAGTTTACCACTTGCTCAAGGAATTAAGTTTGACTTGTAAAATCATTTGAAATTATAGTATAAACGCTGGTTATTTTTTGATAATCAGCGTTTTTTTATATTCTTAAAATTATCGATTATCAAAAAATTTTAAGTAAATTTGTATTGTGATAAATTTATTCAAAATATTACTTTTTTCAATTACAACTCTCATTATTGTTGCACATAATATTATACCTCATTATCACAATTCTGAAATTAGTTATGAAAAACATTCTGAAATTCATCTCAATTCAGAAGATAGTTTTTTTGATTACTTAGCATTTCTTTTCCATGAATACACAGAAGAAGGTGAAATTGAAGATGTGATAACATCAGAAAAAAATGTTTTTTCCTTTATAAAAATATACAAAACTCCTATCCTACTTGTATATCAATATGTTTTCAATCAAGAAGTGCTAATGATTTCCGAGCAGAATTATTATGCTCAAATTATTTTAGAAACGAATTCTGGATTTTCTAAAAAATTAAAAGTTAGGCCACCACCTTTTATCTCATTGGAGGAATTTAAAGTAATATTAGTCTAACTTTATAAAAGTTTTGGTCTACTATATTCCAAAAATTTCCTTAAAAAAACTCTAGATTTAAATTCTTTAAATCTATTTTATGATATATCTGCAAACAAAGTTGCATCTATCACAACAATTCAATTTTTTACTTTATTAACTCATCTTTTATGTTTGAAAAGATAATTTCTTATTCGTTAAAGAATAAGACCATGGTACTATTTGGAATAGTAGCATTAATATTTGCGGGAATTTACTCGCTCAATAACATAGCCATTGATGCTGTGCCAGACATCACCAACAATCAAGTGCAAATCGTGACCAGTTCTCCTACATTGCCTGCAGAAGAAATAGAGCGTTTTGTTACTTTTCCTGTTGAAATGGGTGTCTCAAATATTCCTTTTGTAAAAGAAGTAAGGAGTATTTCTAGGTATGGGCTTTCCATTGTAACTGTTGTTTTCGAAGATGATATCGAGATAATGAAAGCAAGACAGTATATTTCGGAGCAACTAGACATTGTTAAAACTGACATACCTAAAGAAATAGGAACACCTCAAATGATGCCTATAACAACAGGACTTGGGGAAATCTATCAGTATGTTTTACTAGTCGATCAAAAATATACAGACCAATACGATTTAATGGAATTGCGAAGTATCCAAGATTGGATCATCAAAAGGCAATTATTGGGTTTGGATGGAATTATCGAAGTGAGCAGTTTTGGTGGTAAAATAAAAGAATATGAAGTGAGCGTTGATTTAAAACTTCTCAATGATTTTAATATCACTTTTGAAGAACTTGAAATTGCATTAATTAAAAATAATGATAATACAGGTGCAAGTTATATAGAAAAAGGAAATCAAGCATTTTATATTCGTTCTGAAGGAAAAGCTACAGAATTTAAAGACATAGAAAATATCATTATCAAAAACGATGAAACTCCGATAAGAGTAAAAGATGTTGCTAAAGTTCAATTTGGAAGCCCCAAAAGATATGGTGCCATGACAATGGATGGAAAAGGTGAAGTAGTGGGCGGAATCACTTTAATGTTTAAAGGAGGAAATTCATCCAAAGCAATATCTAATGTTAAAGAAAGAATAGCGTCAATCAATAAAAACCTACCAGAAGGTGTTTCTATTTACCCATATTTAGACAGATCTGTGCTTGTTGGAAAAACCATCAATACTGTTACCAACAATCTTATAGAAGGTGGTCTTATCGTCATTTTTGTGTTGGTTATCTTTTTGGGAAATTTCAGAGCAGGACTTATTGTTTCATCTGTAATTCCGCTTTCTATATTGTTTGCATTAATATTGATGAATTTATTTGGAGTTTCTGCAAATTTGATGTCATTAGGAGCGATAGACTTTGGAATTGTTATAGATGGAGCAGTAATTATCGTGGAAGGTATTCTACATGTACTTCACAAGAATTTTAAAGGTCAAAAACTAACATCGCTACAGATGAATGATGAAATAAAAAAAGCAAGTAGTCAAATTTATAACACAGCAGCTTTTGGTGTTCTTATTATTCTTGTCGTTTTTGTTCCAATTTTTGCGCTAGAAGGAATTGAAGGAAAAACCTTTATTCCTATGGCTCAAACGGTAACTTTTGCTATCATTGGTTCACTCATACTGTCCGTAACTTATGTTCCAGTGATTTCTTCCATTTTTTTAAATAAAAAAATATCAGATAAAATGAATTTCTCAGATAAATTGGTGCATTTCATACAAAAATTATACGCTCCATTATTGAGGTTTACAATTAATAATCCTATAAAAATAATTATTGTTACAGTAATATTATTTGTTGGGTCAATTGGTGTTTTCCAAAATCTAGGAGCAGAGTTTATTCCTACCCTAGAAGAAGGAGATTTGGCTATGCAAATGTCTCTTGAACCAGGAAGTGCTTTGAATGAAAGCATTCTCAAATCAACTCAAATTGAGCAAATACTTCTTCAAAACTTTCCAGAAGTAAAACATGTAGTTTCGAAAATAGGAACAGCAGAAGTTCCAACAGATCCTATGGCAATAGAAGATGCCGACATTATGATTATTCTAAAAGAAAAATCAGAATGGGTCAGTGCATCTAATAGAGAAGATCTAATCGCTAAAATGAAAGAAAAACTTGCAATAGTTGAAAACGTCAGCATCGAATTTTCTCAACCTATACAATTGAGATTTAATGAATTAATGACTGGTGCAAAAACCGACATAGCGATTCAAATTTATGGTGAAGACACCGAGATATTGAAGACTTTAGCAGAAGAAACTGCCAATTTAATAAAAAGCGTAGAAGGAATAGGAGATGTAAAAATCGAACAAACTGATGGTTTGAATCAATTGAACATAAAAATAGACAGAATACAATTGGCAATTTACAATTTAAATGTATCTGATGTAAACAATACTATACAAACTGCTTTTGCTGGAAAAAGTGTAGGAAAAATCTACGAAAACGAAAAAGATTTTGATTTAGTAGTTCGGCTGAATGAAAATTACATCAACCAAATTTCTACAGATTTGATTTTTGTGAGGAACGAAAAAGGATTAAAAATACCTCTGTCTAACGTCACCAAAATAACCAATGAAAAAGCACCTATGCAGATTTCTAGAGAAAATGCTAATCGAAAAATTTCGGTAGGTATCAATGTAAGAGATCGGGATGTAGCTTCTTTGGTAGGAGACATTCAAAATATTTTGGAGTCCAAATTAAAATTACCTCCTGGCTATTCCATAACTTATGGCGGACAATATGAAAATCTTCAAAATGCAGTAAACAGACTTATTGTAGTTATTCCATTAGCATTATTTTTTATTCTTTTTCTATTGTTTATTGCTTTTGGAAAAATTAAAGAATCATTAATTATTCTCACCGCAGTACCGTTAGCCTCAATTGGAGGTATATGGGCACTTTGGTTCAGAGATATGCCTTTTAGTATTTCAGCCGCTATTGGATTTATAGCCCTTTTTGGAGTCGCAGTTTTGAATGGCATTGTACTTATCAATGAATTTGTGAGTATGAAAAAATTAGATAACCAAACTCCGATGAACGAAATTATTCTAGAAGGGGCAAAAAATAGATTGAGACCCGTTTTAATGACCGCTTTAGTTGCTTCATTGGGCTTTTTACCTATGGCGCTTGCAACTTCAAATGGTGCTGAAGTACAAAAACCTTTGGCATCAGTAGTGATTGGAGGATTAATTACTTCAACGTTTCTTACACTTTTTGTATTACCTGCTTTGTATTTACTTTTTAGTAAAATTGGAAAAACTAAAAAACACATCACTAAGATAGTATCTTTATTCGTTTTACTTTTTACAATTCCTTTTTCAACTTCTTTGGCTCAAGATAAAACAATGAGTCTAAATGAAATGATTTCAGTCGCTCAAAAAAATAATATTGATTTTTTAATCAATGAAAAAGAGCGGGAACTATGGGAAAATCAGAAAGAAAATGCATTTTCACTTGGAACAACAGATTTTGGAATTCAAAGTGGTCAAAATGACGGTGTCATGTGGGATAACTTCATCAATATCAATCAAAATATTGGTAGCCCTTGGAATTTGAAAACCCAAAAAGAGTATGCTCAAATAGGAATTGACTATACCAATACTAGATACAAAACCATTTTAGAAGAAATAAGTTTTAAGGTAAAGTCATTATATTACGAACGGGTCTTTCAAAATGAATCTCTTAAAATTTTGACTCAAATTAACGAAAAGATTACTATTGTTAGCCAAAATAGTAATGATTTGTTCAAGAACGGAGCCATCAACAGCACCGAACTTTTTGTTATCAAAAATCTGGTTTTATCACTCCATCAAAAAATTCAAAACACTGAGAAAAATTTAATTTATGTTTCTTCAGAATTAGCATTAATAGTCGGGCAAAAAATAAGCATCAAAGACACTTTGTTTACGGTCTTAGAATTTAACCCTGCTCCTTTGAATAAACATTTGTATCAGGAAAATGAGTTGAAAATTCAGCAAACCATCAAGTACAATGACGTTATCAAAAGTCAATATCAGCCTAATATGCAAGTAGGATATTTTCATCAATCTTTAGACAAAATCGGAGGCTATCAAGGGGTAACTTTAGGTGTGGCAATTCCCCTGTTTTGGAGTGGCAAAAATAAAGACTTAAATCAAAATAATATTGCTATTCAAACGAAGCAAATACAATTTGAAACCCAAAAATTGAAAATTGCTTCTGAATTCAGTTCTATCGAAGAAGCATTACAAAAATTATTTACAAACATAGTTGAACACCAAAACAACATCCAACAATCTATTGAAGTGTTGAAAGACTTAGAAAACAAATTAAATCTTGGTGAAATAAATACTATAGATTATCTGAAATTAAGTAACATCATCATAGAAGGAGTGGGGAACTCCTTATCAACAATAAATTCTTATAATCAAATGGTTATAAGACACGAATTTTTAAGCACAAATTAATATATGCATATCATGAAAACAAAAAGCATCATCACAATAGCAATTACAACAATGTTTTTCTTAAACTCTTGCAATTCTTCATCAAATACTGAAGAAAATGTAGAAACCTCTGAAAAAAGTGAAAATGTGGAATCAAGTATAACTAATACCTCTCTTGAAACACCTGTTTCTAAAGAAATAGAATGTTTTGGAGATGTTACGGTTCCTCAAAATTCAATCTTTGAATACTATTCAAAATCGAATGGGTATGTATCTGATTTGAATTTAATGGTGGGTGACAAAGTGAAAAGCAATGAATTTTTGATACAAATTGAATCGCCAGAATTTGCAATATTTCAACAAAAACTTCAAGAAGCAAAGACGAATTACGAATGGATTTTAAAAACTAAGGATAGAAACGAAAAACTATTTGCTACTCAGTCCATTTCTCAGAAAGAATATGAAGAAAGTATCAAAGAATATGACATGGCGCTATCTAAATTAAGTAATGAAGAACAATATATTTCCGAAATGGGTTTCCAGCCTAAAGATTTTATCAATTCCATTTCAACTAAGTTGAAATTAAAAAGTAAAAACAAAGGAACTGTTACCGAAATAAATATCAAAAATGGTTCTAAAGTTACACCAGACAGTCATTTGTTTACGATTATTGATGATGCTTCGAAAATTATAGAAATAAATATACCTGCATCAAACTTTGAAAGTATTGATGAAAACTCTGAATTCTATTTTCTTCAAAATAAAGATACAGTATGGTTAAATCTCATCAACAAAAGTAATTTTATTGATATGAATAACAATGTTAAAATTTTTGCAAAACCCAATTCGGATGAAAATCAATTATTAATAGGTCAAAAATTATTGATTAAAATAAGGCCATCAAAAAAATGAAAGTAAAGATTAATTTTATAGTACTTTTGTTACGGTAGTAAAACCTTCATTCAAATGAAAGCAGCAAGTATAAGTGAAATCAAAAAAGATCTAAAGCACATCCCGAAAGATGAATTGCTTGAGATTTGTTTGAAGTTAGTCAAGTACAAAAAGGACAATAAAGAACTCATTACTTATTTATTGTATGAAGCGAGTAACGAAGAAGGTTTTATCCAAACTGTAAAAGAAGAAATCGATTTGCTTTTTAGTGAAATCAATAGTCAATCTTATTATATTCTTAAAAAATCTGTTAGGAAAATTCTAAGAATTACGAAAAAAAATATTCAGTATTCCAAAAAGAAAGAAACAGAAATCGAACTATTGATTCACTTTTGTGAAAACCTCCAAAAGATGAGACCTAGTTATACAAGAGATTTAGTACTTACTAATCTTTACAACAGACAAATTAATGCAATTCACAAAATTATTGATACTTTGCACGAAGACTTACAGTATGATTTTAGGAAAAGTGTTGAAGAACTTTAACGAATCAGTAAATTAAACTTTGTTTTTCTCCTCAATCCATTTGGATAAATATTTAGTGCTTTGTAAAGTATGATGTTGTAAAACTTCTCCCAAGAAATTCTCATTTCTATTTTGATGTAAATGTTCTAATAAATAAGTTATTTTTTCGATAAATACACCTTCGAAATCATTTTGCATAAAACCATTTTGCAAAATTGAATTTCCAGTGTCTTGAGCGCTTTTCCAATTTGCTTCATTTTGATATAAAGAAATCCAATCAGAAGAAATTTCATTCCAATCATCTTGAACAATTCCAGCCCAATTTTCACCTTTGTCGATGACACCTTCACTTCCAATAGATGTAGTTATGGAAGGAGTTCCCCAAGACATGGCTTCCAACAACTTTCCTTTTAAACCCGCTCCAAACCTTAAGGGGGCTAACAAAACCCTCGCTTTTGAAATTACTTCTTTTGCGCTTTCGGCTCTTCCATTGATTAAAAAGCCATCTTTATGGCTGTGCAATTGAAAAACCTTTTGTGAGGGATAGGCACCATAGATTTGCAATTGAGTTTCGGGGAGTGCATTTTTTATTCTTGTCCAATACTTTCTTAATTCCCGAACTGCATCCCAATTGGGTTCGTGGAGAAAATTACCTATAAAAACAAAATCTTTTCGTTCTTCAAATGAAGGAATACTTTTAGGAAGTTTATCAAATAAAATAGGAAGGTAAAAAAGTTTAGAAGATGGAATTTTAAATTGTTCAAGGAGTAAATTCATTTCAAATTTGGAGATAATCAAACTTACATCACTTCTCAAAATACTGGCAATTTCTCTTTTTGCCATTTCCGAATAACAATCATCCAATTTGAAATATCTGTTGGATTTTACTGCCTCTTGTCTAGCATCTCTCAAAAAATGTAAATCTTCCGTATCTAAAACTTGTAATGTTTCTGGAAGAATGCTTCTCACTCTCCACCCAAACTGCTCTTCCGTCATAAATCTATCGAAAATTACAATATTTGGATTTACACTCTGTAAAAAAGTATCAAATGAAACGTCATTAAGTAATATAGTGTGAGTCTTTATATTGAACTGAGACAAACTTACTGAAAAAGAAGAGGGCGCTGCGGTAGAAACAAAAATAATTTCTGCTCCTGAATTTTGCAACATATTGATTAACTTCAACATGCGAGATCCTGCTGCTGAAGAATTCGGTTCAACCCAAACTTTTCCAATAATTAATATCTTCCATCTTTTAGACATTTGGTAAATTTATATTGATTTTGTAAATATTCATTGTTAAAACCCTATTTTTGTGATAAAAGATTATTCTAATATTTAAAAAAACAAACAACACCTTTAAGAAATTGGTGGTAAAAAACACAAATGATAAATGAAATAGCAAACATTAATAAATCACATTAAAACAAAAAATGAAATTAGTTAAAAGAATTATACTATTTGTGCTTTTAGGAGCATTGATTTTTGGACTTGTTTATGCCTACAACAGGCTTCCCATTGTGACAGGTTATGCAGCTAAAGACATGTGCTCTTGCGTTTTTATCGCTGGTAGAGACCCCAAAGATGTTGATGCTAATGAATTTCAATTTAGTTTGATAAAATATGCTAGCGCAACCGTTGATTATGAAAATAAAACTGTAACCGCAAAAGTTTTAGGAATGGGTACAAAAACAGCATATTTTCACCCAAAGAAAGGTTGTGCCATCCTCAACGAAACTGAAGCAAAAGTCTTCTTGGAAGATGTGAACTACGATGGAATTGGAAATTTTAATGAAATTCCTCTTGAAATTTCTCAAGACGATGACAACATTTCTTATGATATTCTAAACGAAGCTGTAGCAAAGCATTTCAAAGATACAGACCCTGAAAAACCTTTTGGAACTCGTGCGGTTTTGGTATTAAAAAACGGAAAAATCATAGCCGAACAATATGCTGAAGGTTTTGATCAAAACAGCATGCATATTGGATGGTCAATGACCAAAAGTATTTTCAGCGCTCTTGTTGGAGTTGCCCTAGAACAAAATTATATTTCATCGGTTGATGAAAATTCTCTATTCAAAGAGTGGAAAAATGATGACAGAAAAAATATCACTTTAAAAAACTTGTTACAAATGAATTCTGGATTAGAGTGGACAGAAGATTATGGAGATATTTCGGAAGCTACAGTAATGTTGTACGACAGAGACGACATGATTTCTTACGCCAAAAGTTCTGAATTAGAAGGTGAAATTGGCAAACATTGGGAATATTCCTCTGGAAGTTCAAACTTATTATCAGGATTATTAAGACAACGATTCGAAAATTATGAAAGTTATTTCAAATTTCCTTATGAGCAACTTTTCAAGAAAATTGGAGCACCCTCGTTTATCATAGAGACAGATGCAAAAGGCAATTTTGTAGCCTCGTCTTACGCTTGGGCAACCGCTAGAGATTGGGCAAAATTCGGTTTATTGTATGCCAATGATGGCTACTACAACAACGAAAAATTACTTCCGGATGGTTGGTGTCAATTCATTTCAGAAAATGCTGAAGGCTCAGAAGGAGGTTATGGCGCTCAGTTTTGGCTTCCTACCAAAGAAGAATACCCTACCGCTCCCACAGACATGTATTTTGCTGACGGTTTTCAAGGACAAAGAATTTTTATCATCCCTTCAGAAGATTTGGTTATCGTGAGATTAGGCTTGACAAGGTTTGAACAACCCAACTATGACATTTTGATTTCAGATGTATTGAAAGCAATTAAAAATTAAATAAATATTTCTTATCATAATTTGACATTTTAAATTTTAACTGATGAACGAAAATAAAACAGCACTCATTACTGGTGCTACTTCAGGAATAGGATATGTAATTGCAGAACATTTAGTTCATAAAGGATATAATGTTATTATTTTGGGACGATCTAATCAAAAACTCGATTCATTAATTCAAAACCTGAAAAGGATTAATTCTAAGGTAAAACTTGATAAATTTTTATGTGATTTATCCTCATTAGAGTCTATTGAAAAAGCTTGCGAATCAATAAAGCAAACTTATAAGTCTATTGATTTAATGGTTTTAAATGCAGGTTTATGGAATTTTCAATTTATCGAAACCGTTGATAAAATAGAGGAAACACTTCAAGTAAATCTTCTAGCACCAATTGTAATTTTCAACGAACTGAAAGAACTTATTCCAAAGAACCAAGAATCAAAAGTTATTTTCACATCTTCTGGCTTGCACCAAGGAATCATTAATTTTTCGGATATTGAATTTCGTCAAAAGTTCTCAGGTTTCAAAGCTTATCGTCAATCAAAACTAGGATTATTGATGTTAACGAGATGGCTCTCAAAACAACCCAGTTATGCCGGCATAACTTTCTATTCAGTTCATCCTGGCATGGTAAATACACAATTAGGAAGGAGTGCAGGTTGGTTTTCTAGAACCATCTTTAAATTATTGGGTAAATCGAAAGAAAAAGGCGCACAAACTCATATTCATCTTATTGACTGTAATTGTAGTGAATTAGAGCAAGGTGCCTACTATGCAAATAGCAGAGTTACCAAAACGACTTCCTATTCATACGACATGAAAACTGCAGAAAAACTTTGGAATACATTGAAAGAATACGCTACACTTAATTAATTTACAAAATCATATGAAATCTGATGATTTAGAATTAACTGTTGAAGAAAGCATCAACATTTTTTATAAAGAAAATAATTTTGGAGAAGATGGTGGAGCATCAAAAAAATATGCATGGATAAAATTTGGTTTTTTTTCCATTCCAATTCCCAACTCAAAAAGCAGAAGAGAAAATGTATATTTACACGATGTGAGTCATATTGTGACCGGGTATGATACTTCTTGGGAAGGTGAAAGTTCAGTTTCTGCTTGGGAGGTTGCTTCAGGAGGTTGGAAAAAACTTTTTATACCATGGTTACTTACACTTTGGGCAATGGGACTAGGTGCTTTGTTCTACCCAAAAAGTGTAATAAAATCTTTCAAAAAAGGACTTACCATGAATAATGCTTTGACTCGTGGTCTTACCCAAAATGAAATTTACAATTATAAAGTGTATGAATTTAAAGAGTTCTTAAGTGACCAACCTAATAAAAACAAAAGTCTACTTTTATGGATGATATTAAGTATCATTGTTTTTATGTTTCCTATAATTCTTTTTGTGTTAGTTATTTATGAAATAATAATTTATTTATAGACCTTAAATTTTAAAACCAAAATTTAAAATAATAAATCTGACATTCAAGAATTTGATATACAATGTGAATGTGTACATTTGTAAATAACAAAATTCGAGTATGGACATTCTTAGTATTTACAATCAACACAACGCATTTGGAAGGCATTTGGATATGCAATATGAAATCATTTCGCCTGGATTAGTGCATTATCACTTGAAAGTAACCAAAGATTTACTCGCAACTAAAAAGGCTGCTCACGGAGGCGCAATTGCGGGTTTTATGGATGCTATTGTGGGTGTAGCCGCTTTGAGCAAAGCCATCGAGGATGAAAAAATTGTAAGTACAATTGAGTTTAAAATCAATTACCTCGCCCCTGCTCTATTGGGTGATGAATTGCTTGGAATTGGTGAAGTCATTCAAAAAGGGAATAGAATTATAGTAAGTAAGGGAGAAATATTTAATCAAAATAAACAAATGATTGCAACTTGTATTGCAACGCTTAACGCTTATCCGGTTTCCAAAAGTGATTTTTTTAATGAATAAATATTTGATCATTATATATTTTCTTTTGTTTAATTTGGGAATTTTTGCCCAGCTTAGTAATCACGCACAAACAATTGCTTTTAATTTAGGGTCAGGCGGTTTTATTCCTCACAAAAGTTCCGTTAGACATTTACTAGGAGGACCTGCACACAAGTTTGAGTTAGATTATACTTTTAGAACTCAAGGACAAAAAAACTTTAATCAATGGTATAAGCATCCTTATTTTGGTATAGTATACGCTTTTGAAACTTCCGGAAATTCGACTTTGATCGGAAATATGCAATCTTTAAACTTATTTGTAGGATTGCCTTTATATAGTGGTAATAATCCTCTTAGATTTAGAATGGGAGCAGGTTTGGGTTGGATAGAAAAAACATTTGACCTTCAAAACAATCATAAAAGCAACGCTATTGGTAGTCATATCAATTCCAATATACAATTTAGATTTGAAAAGGATTTTCAAATTTTCCCAAGTCATATCTTAAAGTTGGGAATTGGTTTTTCTCATTTTTCTAATGGTTCGTATCAAAAACCTAATTTGGGAATCAACTTTGCTCATTTTTATTTTGGATATGGTTTTCAAATGAAAAAACATGCGCCTATTGAACAAGAAAAAGTAAGTAAAAAAATTACAGGCGATAATCCTTTTCAATTTAAAGTTATCTCTGGTTTTGGCATAAAAGAAAATGTTACCTTATTAGAAAGTAAATATTTCATTGGGGTTCTCTCAGGTCAATTGGAACGAAAAATAAACCATATCTCTTCATGGATTCTAGCTTCCGATAACTACATCAATTATGCACTTCAAAACAATCCGAAAGGTATTTTTCAATCTGGTATATCCGTTGGATCCATGTTGCTTTTTGATAAAGTAAGATTAGGTTTTTGTATAGGTTCTTACCTTTGGAATGCTCCATCTGAAGATGAAAAGATTTATAACAAAATTATGGTTGAATACCATTTTAGTCAAAAACTTTTTTGTCAATTGTTGCTCAAATCTCACAAAGCTACTGCTGATTTTATTAATCTTACTTTAGGAATGAACATCAAATGAGAAGTATAATTTTAGTCATATTATCTTTTTTGATGCTGATATGTTGTAAAAAAAGCAACGAAAGAAGGTGTGTGAAGTCATCTGGAAAAAACCAATCGAATACAATCAATGATATTGATGTTTCCTCAATAGAGGTTAATGATAACATTTCACTTATTTTGGTAAACGATTCTCTTAATCAATTGGAAATTATTGGTGGAGAGCACTTACTTGAATATATAAGTAATGAAATTTTTGATCATAAATTAACATTATCAAACAACAATAAATGTAATTTTTTAAGAAAAAAAGATAGCATAACTGTAATTTATCATTTTACTCATTTAGACACATTATTAATCAATGGTTTTGGAAATATTTATTCCGAAGACACGATAAAAAATGATATTTATATCTATGCAGAAGAAAGTTTTTCGAGTATTGATTTAACTTTTGACAACCAAAATACTACGATAATAGGACAAATTGGAAGTATTGAAGCAGTACTTCATGGAAGTTGTTCTAATTTATACATGTATAGCAATGGAGCAGGGAAAATGGACGCAAGAGATTTATTTTGTAAAAACGCTCATGGTCACAGCCAAAGTTTGGGAGATTTTTACTTAAATGCAATTGAATATTTGAATATAGAATTGAGAAGCGCTGGGAATTTTTACATTTATAATTCAGAAAATGCAATACTAAATATTACAAAAGAGGGAATTGGAGAGATTTTATACGAATAAAACAAAAAGTAAAACTGAATGCCTCTTTAATTCTAAAAAATATAAATCATGAAAATCAATCAAATTCTAGACGAATTGGAAACTTATTTACCCCAAATTGATAAATCCAATCCAAAAATCTCTCAAAAAGATGTAGCCTGGCATATCGACCATTCACTAAAGGTAATCAACACGATTTCTAAAACTATCCTAGAATCTAATCCCAAAGATTATACAAAAAAATTCAAATGGATAAAGTGGTATTTTTTTACTTTTAAAATCATTCCTAGAGGAAAGGTAAAAGCGCCAGAAATTGTAATTGAGAAAAATGCAATTCCTTTAGAAGCCCTCCAAAAACAATTTACATTGGCAAGACACAACATTGCACAATTACAAAAAATAGATTCAAACCATTTATTTATGCATCCTTTGCTTGGAAAACTAAACGTAAATGAAACTTTGAAATTTTTCCCTGTTCATACGCAACATCATTTTAAAATCATCAAAGACATTGTAAAATAATCTTGGAAAAAGAAAATGATATCGAATTGCTTCAACAATACATTGGATTTCTAAATTCATCCGATTTGTTTTTAGAATCTCCATTTGTACCTATTGAAAATTATAAATTAAAAACCTATAAGCCAAACATCAAGAGACTTAACATTCCTTCTTCTATGCGATTAGGAAATAGAGTGGAACAGTTTATTTTTGACAATCTCAATCAAAATAAAGATATTGAGTGGATTGAAAAAAACATTCAAATAATTGAAGATAAGGTTACTTTAGGAGAATTAGATTGTATTTTTTTAGAAAACAATACTTTTGTGCACCTTGAAATTGTATATAAATTCTATTTATATGACGAAAATGAAGGTAATTCGCAACTAGAGCATTGGATTGGACCTAATAGGAAAGACAGTTTGGTTCAGAAATTAGAAAAATTACAACAAAAACAATTTCCACTATTGTTTCATCCTAAAGTAAAAGCTAACTTTAAAAATAGGCCAATAGATTTTAAAAACATACAGCAAAAAACAATTTTTAAAGCCAAACTTTTTGTGCCTTTTCAAAAAGAAATTGAAATCTTAAAACCTATTAATCCAGAATGTAATAAAGGTTTTTATATTCATTTTAAAAATTTATTCCTAATTCAAGAAAACCTCTTCTATGTTCCATCAAAACTCAATTGGCTTTCAGACCCTATAATAGATGTAAGTTGGTGTGACTATAAGACTTTTCTTTTGAAAATTGAAAAAGACATTACAAATCAAAAATCGCCATTGTGTTGGATGAAAACCTCAGAGGAAAAAATAACATCTTTTTTTGTAGTTTGGTGGGACTTCTGAAATTTAATTTTCAACAAAACTTAGCAGTTTATTATAAAATGGTACATTTGCAAAAAAATATTCAAATACTAAAATGGAATTATATTTAGATTCAGCAGATATCAATGAGATTAAAGAAGTGATGCAATTAGGTTTTATCACTGGACTTACCACTACTCCAACATTTATGGCTCGTCATGGAATTACAGATGTAGATGGAGCCATCATTGAATTATCCAAGATTGTTCCTGTACTTCAAATTGAAGCATTGGGAAGTAATGTTGATGAAATTGTAGCAGAAGCCTACCGTCAAGAAGCTTTGGGATTAGACAGAAAAACTACCGTTTATAAAATTCCAATTTCAATGGAAGGTGTAAAAGCTTGTAAGAAATTGACTGATGAAGGATTTTTAGTAAATATCCATTTGGTATATACTTTACAACAAGCCTATATGGCGATGCAAGCAGGAGCCACATATGTGTGTCCACTTGTTGGAAGATTACAAGATGAAGGTCACGATGCAATTGCTTTGATAGAACAATGTGTAGAAGCTGTAAATTACTATGGTTACGATACCAAAATCATGTTTTCTTCTGTAAGACATTCTGAACACGTTAGAAATGCAATCAACGCTGGAGTTCATACTGTTACTGTTCCTTGGAAAGTGATGAAAAACCTTACAGAAAATAACTTTACTACTATAGGTACCAAACAATTTGAGGCTGACACAAGATTGATGACTTTGACTGTTGGGCAAGCTATGGCTGATAAAAACCCTGTAGTTACTACTAATACTTCAATAGCAGATTGTTTGATCAAAATGACCGCTGGAGGATTTGGTGCTGTGACTATTATCAGTAGCAATAATGAGCCTTTGGGAATTTTCACAGATGGAGATTTGAGAAGATTAGTTGAAAAAGATGGTGCAGATGCGGTTTCCAAAAAAGTGGGAGAATTAGACCTCAAAATGCCACATCACATTGAAAGTTCGGCTTTACTTTACCACGCACAACAAAAATTCTCTTCTGAAAAAGTTGATGAATTGGTAGTGCTAGAAGATGGAAAAGTAGTAGGAATGTTGGATGTTCAGGATTTGTTATAGAAACAAATTCATTTATTTATTGATGTTATTTTTCTCAGACTATTTTATTTCTTCAGGAAATTAAGACATCATTGGAATGTCTTAATTAAACTTAATATCTTGAACTAACAACTCAAAGTTTTCTTCTACTTTATTACTAATTAAAAAAGCAATTTGATCAATTGTAGGTTGGTCAAAATTGGGTAAATCGAGTTTACTCCCCATATAAGACGGATACATTTCATTTAATTGAATAATCACTGTTTCCCATTCACCTGAGGTTTCAAATGTTTTTATATAGGAGTAATAATGATTTTGTTTAGCTCTAACCCTAAACTGATATGATTTGCCATCACCTTTAAGACGAATTTGTATCTCTTTGTAATTACCGACTTCTAATTTTTGCAAATTATGACGCATCATAGTAAAACCACCATTATTCTGCAAAGATACATTTCCATAAAATTTTCCATATCCGTCTTTAGTTATTTCAAAGCCTCCTTTTGACAAGCCACCCATAACACCATCATTAATTATTTTCCATTCATTAGCCGAATTTTTACTAAAGGTATAAATATCATTCGATGATCTTTCTTCCGACATACAGGCGCTTATTAAAATTGTTAAGATTAGTGTTATCATGTTTGCTTTCATTTATATACTAACAAATAAAACCCTCTAAATGTTTTATAAAGATAATTTTACACTAATAAAAAGAAAAAAGCCCAAACTTTTATAAAAATTTGGGCTTTAAAAAATAGGTTAATTGTTTCCTTAACTTAATGGTTCCAATTTAAATGTTTCCATAAATTTAGTAGTGAAGTCTCCTTCTACAAATTTGGGATCTTTCATCAACTGTATATGAAAAGGAATAGTTGTTTTTACACCTTCAATGATATATTCATCCAAAGCTCTTCTCATTTTGGTAATTGCTTCAGTTCTGGTTTGAGCAACTACAATCAACTTAGAAATCATTGAATCATAATAAGGAGGAATTACATATCCTGCATAAGCGTGAGTATCAATCCTTACTCCATGACCACCAGGTTTGTGATATTCAGTTATTTTACCTGGAGAGGGTCTAAAACCATTAAAAGGATCTTCTGCATTAATTCTACATTGTATAGCATGTAATTTTGGGAAATAATCATTTCCAGAAATTTTATGTCCGGCAGCAATTTTAATTTGCTCCTTGATTAAATCATAACTAATTACTTCCTCTGTAATGGTATGTTCTACTTGGATACGAGTATTCATTTCCATAAAATAGAAATTTCTGTGTTTATCAACCAAAAACTCTACTGTTCCCACACCTTCGTAATTTACTGCTGCTGCTGCTTTTTTAGCTGCTTCACCCATTTTTTGTCTCAAAGCATCGGTCATAAAAGGAGAAGGTACTTCTTCTACTAATTTCTGATGTCTTCTTTGAATTGAGCAATCTCTTTCGGAAAGATGACAAACATTACCGTATTGATCGGCTGCGATTTGAATTTCAATATGTCTTGGTTCTTCGACAAATTTTTCCATATACATACCGTCATTGCCAAATGCTGCAAGTGCTTCTTGCCTTGCACTATTCCATCCTTCTTCTAATTCTTCATCATTCCAACAAACACGCATTCCTTTTCCTCCACCACCAGCAGTAGCTTTAAGCATTACAGGATACCCCATTTTGTTGGCTAATTTATTTGCTTGAGCTAGGTCTTTCAAAATCCCTGCAGAACCAGGTACACAAGGCACCTTGGCTTTTTTCATTGTTTCTTTGGCTGTTGCTTTATCTCCCATCCCTTCTATTTGTTCAGGTGTAGCTCCAATGAATTTTATTCCATTTTCAGCGCAAATTCTAGAGAAATTAGCATTTTCTGACAAAAATCCATACCCAGGATGTATTGCATCAGCATTCGTAATTTCTGCTGCTGCAATAATATTTGCTATTTTAAGGTACGAATCTTTACTTTGAGGTGGTCCAATACAAACGGCTTCATCTGCAAAACGAACGTGAAGGCTATCTTTATCTGCGGTACTATAAACAGCAACAGTTTTGATGCCCATTTCTTTACATGTTCTTAAAATACGAAGTGCAATTTCTCCCCTATTTGCAATTAGTATTTTATTGAACATAAAATCTTCTTTTGACTTTCTTTTAGCCATAACTAATTCAATTTTATTAAGTGAGAAAAATTAAGATGGATCAACCAAGAATAATGGTTGATCGAATTCTACTGGAGACATATCATCCACCAATACTTTTACTATTTTACCTGAAATTTCAGATTCGATTTTATTGTACAGTTTCATTGCTTCAATAATACAAATTTCTTGACCTGCTTTGATAGAATCTCCAACCTCTACAAATGGTTTAGCATCTGGATTTGGTTTTCTATAAAATGTACCAATCATTTGAGCTTTAATCTCTACAAGATTAGAGTTTGCAGTTTCAGCTTTTGCAGGTGCTGAAGTTTCATTAGTAGAGGCTACAGGAGCAGCTACTTGTGGCGCTGCAGGAGCACTAATTTGTTGTTGTGGAGCAGCAGTTTGTTGAATATAAACTGTTTCTTGGTGCTTCTTTTTAGACTCAGCTTTTATTGATATTTTGAAATCTTTTTGCTCAATTTCTACTTCTTCAACTCCTGATTTTGCAACAAATTTGATGAGTTCTTGAATTTCTGTTAACTTCATAAAGCGTGTTATTTTAGTAATTTTTAATTAACGAATTTATATATTATTTTATTAGTATGCCCATTTTAAATAAATAGCACCCCATGTAAAACCTCCTCCAAATGCAGAGATAATTACATTATCTCCTTTCTTAAGTTTAACTTCCCACTCCCAAATACAAAGTGGAATAGTTCCTGCTGTTGTATTTCCATATTTTTGAATATTTATCATCACTTTATCTTTGCTCAACCCCATTCTTTCAGCTGTAGCATCAATAATTCTAAGATTTGCTTGATGTGGCACTAACCAGTCTACATCTTCACCAGTGAGATTGTTTCTTTCCATAATCTCAGCAGAAACTCCAGCCATATTGGTTACAGCGTGTTTGAATACATTTTTACCTTCTTGATATACATACATTCCATCACTTCCGAAATTTTCTTTGGTGATTGGTTCAGCAGATCCTCCAATTTTTTGAATTAAAAATTCTCTACCACTTCCATCAACTCTCATTATTGCATCTTGAATTCCATTTCCATCTTCTGTCGGTTCTAAAAGCACTCCTCCAAAACCATCACCGAAAATAATACAAGTTGCTCTATCTTGATAATTGATAATGCTAGACATCACATCACCTCCAATAACAATTACCTTCTTAGCGGCACCTGTTTCAATGAATTGTTGACCAGTAGTTAATGCATAAATAAAACCAGAACATGCAGCACTTAAATCGTATCCCCAAGCATTTTTAGCACCTGATTTATCACAAATAACGTTAGAGGTACTAGGGAATTTATAATCACCAGTAATAGTACCTACTATTATCATATCAATCTCTGTTGGAGATATACCTCTTTTTTCACAAATGGTTTTAACTATTTTTGCTCCAAAATCAGAAAAAACTTCACCTTCAGAAACCAACCTTCTTTCCTTAATTCCAGTTCTGGAAGTTATCCATTCATCATTGGTATCAACCAATTTTTCTAAATCTAGATTTGTAAGTTTCTTCTCTGGTAAAACACCATGAACGGCTGTTATTGCGGCTCTTATTTTTGTCATTTAAATGCTGTTTTTATTTTATCAGGCAAACCTGCCTTTGCAATATCAAGGCTCAAAAGTAACATATTTTTTATTGCCAACGCAGAAGAAATTCCATGTCCTATCAAAACATTACCATTTATACCTAAAATCGGAGTGCCTCCATACAACTCATAATTGAATCTAGAAAAGTAATCGTCAAGCATATTTTTCTTAGCCAACAATTTGTAAAATGCTTCGGCTTGCTTTAATACTACATTTCCAGTGAATCCATCACAAACAATTACATCTGCAGATGAATCAAATAAATCTCTTCCTTCAATGTTTCCAACAAAATTGAAATCTGAAGTATCTTTCATCATTTTGTAGGTTGCTTGAGCCAATAAATTTCCTTTTTCTTCTTCTTCTCCTATATTAAGTAGCGCAACTTTTGGGTCAGCAATATTGTATACATGTTTAGCAAACAAACTTCCCAAAATACCAAATTGATAAAGTACATCTGGTTTACAATCAGCGTTTACACCAACGTCTAAAATAATTCCAACACTACCATCATCTTTAGGTAATACAGAAGTAATACTAGGTCTGAAAACACCAGTAATTGGTTTTACGGAATACATAGCGCCCACAAGCATTGCCCCAGAATTACCTGCGCTTGAAAAAGCATCAATCTTTCCTTCCGCTAAATATTGGAATCCAACAGCAATACTTGAATATGGCTTAAGTTTAAGAGCCCTTACTGGATGCTCATCCATATCCAAAACATCAGGTGCATGAATAAATTGAAATTTTGTGACATCACCGCCAAACTCTTCAATTTTTCGTTTAGCAATATTTTCATCCCCAATCAAAACAATTGTATCTTCATCAGACATTACCTTTTGAGCATCTATCGCCCCTTGAATAGTTGTTTTTGGGGCATAATCACCGCCTGCTATATCTATCCCTATTTTCATCAGTTTATTTTTATTGTTTCAAATCTTTCAGCTGAAACTTGCGCATAGAAATTACACCTATAAAGTAATATTTCACTATTAGCTTGTTTCATTTTGGAATTTGGGGCGAAAGTTAAAAAGAATTTTCGAGGCGACTAAAAATTGTGAATAAATTCATGTTTTTGTAACAAAATGTTCATTTAAAATTGAATTTTAAATAGTTTTTGAAATAAAAAGTTTATTATTTTAAAAATAAAAAATACTTTAAAATATGCATCATATTTTATACCCTTCTGGATAAGAAACCTCAGACAAGAAAAGAGCATGACCAGAAACTGACTTACCTGCTAAAGTTCTGTCTTTTGCTTCAATAATGTCAGAAAAATCTTTTAGCGAAATTTTGCCTTCTCCTACTTTAAGCAAAGTACCTACTAAAGCTCTAACCATATTTCTAAGAAATCTATTGGCTTTGATGGTGAAAATAATTTTTTCTTTTTCTTCATACCATTTGGCTTCAAAAATGATACAATCGTTGGTATTAGTTTGTGTTTTAGATTTTGAGAAAGAAGAAAAATCTCTATATTTCATCAATAGTTGCACTGCTTCATTCATCATTGAGATATCTAACTTTTGGGAAATTTGATTGACATAAAACCTTTCAAAAGGATTATTTGTACTAGATATATAATAATGATATCTTCTTGATAAAGCGCTAAATCTAGCGTGGAGTTCATTATCTACCTCAAAAACATCTCTAACTACTATAGCTCTATCTAAGATTTTATTAGCCTTATTTATAAGGTTTTTAACATCGATTTCATTGTCTATATCAAAATGAAAAAAATATTGAGAAGCATGGACTCCAGTATCAGTTCTACCACAGCCTTGAGAATTGAAATTTGGTGATTTTAAAATAATTGAAAAACAATTATTTATGGCTTCTTGTACAGTTGGAGCATTGGGCTGAATTTGCCACCCATGATAATGAGTTCCATCGTAAGCTATTTCACAGAAATATCTTATCATATTATTTTTGAAGATCTTGAATTTTCTGATTGATTAAATCAATAGCCGCCTGAACCGTTTGTTCTTTTGTCAAATATGAATTATCAATATCTCTTGCATCTTCGGCTCTTTTAAGTGGACTCTCTTTTCTATTGCTATCTTCAAAATCTCTAGATTGAATATTGTTACGCACCTCATCTACCGTTATTTTGTCACCCATTTCAATAAGTTCTTTATATCTTCGAGCTGTTCTTACTTCCATATTAGCTGTAACCCATATTTTGAGGTCTGCATTTGGGAAAACAACTGTCCCAATATCTCGACCATCCATAACGATACCTTTGTTTTTACCCAAAGATTGCTGGAACTCCACTAATTTTTCTCTTACTTTCTTTAATTTAGCAACCGCACTTACAGATTTTGCCACCTGCATTGTTCTAATTTCATCTTCAATATTTACACCGTTAAGAAACGTATCGGACTTCCCGGTTTGAGAATTATAATTGAATGAAATATTGATATTATCTAATGCATTAATTAATTCATCTTCATTAAGACTTTGACCATCCTCAGAAACCCAGTTATTCTGAATTGCATAAAGCGTAATTGCTCGATACATTGCTCCAGAATCTATATATACATACTTCATCTCTTTAGCAAGTTTTTTCGCTAATGTACTTTTGCCACAAGCAGAATGACCATCAATTGCGATAATAATTTTTTTCATTAAAATTTTTTAGTTAAAGATGAATGTCAAAAATATTTTTGAAATTAGATAAAAAAAAGGCTACCCAATTTGGATAGCCATATTATTCTATGTAATAAGTTGATTACAACTCTTCTACTTCAATCATTTTAAAAGGAATGTCAATAATCGCTTGATAATCTTCTCCAGCTTCTAACATATCCTCATCATCTTCTTCATAATACCAATTGATGGCAACATTAGTTCCGCTAAGTGTTTCCAATTTTTTGAACACATCAAGAATGCACTTTGACGAGCTTGTATTAAAATATTCTAATTGAATATTCACTTCAGTGTCTCCTTTAGGTGCTCCACCATAATTACCAATCCAATCCAAAAGAGGTTTGTAAAACTCAATTGAGTTTTCAGGAATAGATCTTCCTTTAATTAGTAATTTTCCTTCTGCTTTAAACTCAACGGTTGGAGTTTTTGCTGATCCTTCAATTGTTAAATTATCCATAATCTTATTGTTGTTCTATTTTAACTATTAATGTAAAAAACGAATATGTATCATCTACAGGAGAAAAACTATAATCTAGTTTTTCTCCTGATTTTTTTGCTATATCAATAAATCCCAAACCTCCACCACCTTTGGTACTCATCTCACCATTGTTTAAAACTGACTTATAATACTCTTTAAGTTCATCTCTATCAAACGAATTTATAGTAGTTATTCTTTCAGTAAGTTTAGGGACATTTTCACTAAGTAAAAAATTACCAGTTACTACATTATAGTAACCTTCATTTCGAGATATCATAAAAACTGCTGACTTAAGTTTTGCTACTTCTTCTGGAGAGCCTTCGATTTGAAAGTCATCAATATGATGATATAAATTCTGAAGACATTCTACTAAAACATTAAAAACCTTTCTTCTAGTCTTTAACGACTCATCTAAATCGTCCATTTTAGACTCCATAATCTGAAGCACAGAACTAAGGAGTTCGGATGTGATAGCACCTTTGAAAGAGAGAATAATATTATTCCTCTCCATATTTTTATACAACTCAAAAATATCTATCATCAACGATTAATTTATCTCGATACCCTTGCAAAGTTAAAATTTTTGTTTGAACTACAAATATTTTACAAGTTTTTTTTTTGAAAATTATTCCTGAAACGACCTCTTTAGGCATGTTTATTATAAAAATGAAATTTATTTTTTATTAATCATTGAAAGATATTTTACCAATTGATTACAATATTCTTCAAATCCATCTTCATTTTTCCCTATCATCAAATCAAAAAAGGGTTTATTATCTTCATGAAACCTTCCAACTTTAAATTTAGCTGGACTTTTCATAATTAAATATCTTAGTGGCACATTAAAATAATTATTCAAATCAATTAAAATATCAAAATGTTCGCTTAAGAAATTATCTATGTTTCCACCTGTTGGTTCTCCTTTCCAATTAAGCTCTTTGATTGAAAAGTAATCAAAATCTAATCGGGTTTGAAGAAATGAAGGTTCATTTTTCGGGTCGTTCCAGTAGCCTAGAAAAAAAAGCTTTTTCATACCAAATTCACTTTTTAGGTATTTCATAAACTTGTTAACTTTTGAATAGTCTTCTTCTTCAGAAATCTTGATAACCAAAGCAACTGAAGTTACGTCACTAAGATTTGCTGCATAAGCATTCCTTTCAGGATATGAGTTGACTGCTTTTTGCAGATGGTACTTACCATACTTATTTCTAAATTTATCAATTACTCCCACAGCTCAAATATAACTAATCTTTATTTAATCCCTTCAGAATTCAGCCATTTTTGATATGCTTTTGCATAAACGTTATGTTGATTTAATGTCTTTGAAAAATTGTGATATCCCGAATATTCAGGCTTTGCACACATATACATAAAATCGTGTTTTTCGTAATTCAACACCGCATCTATAGTTTGTGACTCAGGAAATGCTATTGGGCCTGGAGGTAGTCCAGCATATTTATAGGTATTGTAAGGAGAGTCCACTTCCAAATGGACAAAAAGGAGTCTTTTGATTGAAGCATCTCCTAAGGCATATTTTACAGTAGGGTCTGCTTGAAGCAGCCACCCTTTTTTTAATCTGTTAATGTATAAACCTGCAATAGTAGGTTGTTCGTCAAATTTTACTTTTTGCTCTTCATATACAATAGAAGCTAAAATTGAAATTTCAGATTGAGAATAGCCCAATGCTTCTGCTTTTGCTTTTCTTTCTTCATTCCAAAATGATTTATAATAATTTTTTAACTTTTCAAGCATTTCTTCTTTGGTAATATCTTGAAACACTTCAAATTTTACTGGGATAAAAAAAGTGGGATATGTTGTTTTGGTAAATCCAAGGCTTTTAATTGTACTTTCATCATTGAGATACGCTGATAAGCTCGATGAGTCCAAATCAATATCTTGAGTCAATTTACCAGCAATTTCTTCAATAGATTTCACATTATTGTATTGTACATACACCACATTTGTACTCGCATTACATTGGGTAACAACATTATTTAAGATACTATTATAATCTTGCCATTTGAGTTTTTCAATTTTGACTTTCTTAAGTTCAATTACTTTGTCTTTTTTCTTAAAGTTCGCTAAATAATTAAAATCCTCGGCATTATCTATTATTCCATTATCTACTAATACGTCACCAAGAGTATTGATTTTTGTGCCTTCTGGTATTTCGATGTATTTTAAAGATACACTTTCAACATTAGTAGTTTGCTTACTAATATTATATACTTTATAATAAGGGTATCCAAAATATGCTCCAATTGCAAGAATAAATAGAAAGAATACTAATCCTATAATCTTCTTCATTTACAAAAATATTATACTGTAACCAATCTTTTGTAAGTGTCCTTTAATTTTTTAAGTTGCGCATCTTTAAGATTTTGCCTAGTGCTCAATGCTGTTTGAGTATAATACTGATGTTTATTTTCCAAATAATTAATTTGAAGTGACAGCCATTCCTCATCGGAATACTCTCTATCATATACAGCAAATTCTTTTCTTAGATTTACGGCTATTTTTTGATAATCATGTCTTCCAAAATAATCATGATCTGCATCACACATTATTTTTTCTAAAATATTCTTAGGCTGAACAGCCGATTCTGTAGCTAATATGATATCAGAAATAATTTTAATTTCATTTTCAGAATAGTTAAACTTAGGCAATGCATCTTGAACAATTCTAACTGCAATTGGCTCATTACGCTCGTATTTGTATATGTAACCTGCATCGTGAAAATAGGCAGCAGTTAGCAAAACAAAGAAATCTGCGTTGTTTAACTTTTCACCCAAAGACAAAGAATGCACACTCTTGACCACATCAAAAGTATGATGTGCTCCATGATAGTATAGGTCTTTAGGAAGTTCTGTTACCAACCTCTCAACTATGTAGTCTTTTGCTTCTGAAAAATCCATAATTATCGAAAGTAATACTTATTTTTTTAATATCAACTACAAATTTTAAAAATAATAAAAAAAATATCTAATTAAAATATTAAAGACGCTTCAATGTGACAATTTGTTAAAGACTTAAAAAATTATTGTTTTTTTATTTTTAGATATTGCTAAAATTAAATCAATGATTATTAATTTATGATTTATAGTTTTGTACTTAATAATTTCATTACTACATAAACAATAATGGAAACGCAACTTTCTACATCAGAATTATACATCAGAAGATGTCTTGAATTAGCCAGACTTGGAAGGGGAGTTGTTGCACCCAATCCTATGGTTGGTGCTGTAATTGTTTATGAAGGGAAAATTATTGGCGAAGGTTATCATCAATATTTTGGAGGACCTCATGCTGAGGTAAACGCCATAGAAAGTGTAAAAGATAAAAATCTTTTAAGTAAAAGCACTTTATACGTGAACTTAGAACCTTGCAATCATTTTGGAAAAACTCCTCCTTGCAGTCTTTTGATTGTTCAACATAAAATTCCTAAGGTAGTAATTGGATGTGTGGATAGTTTTAGTGAAGTTGCTGGCAAAGGAATTGAAACTCTAAAACAAAATGGCATTGAAGTTGAAGTAGGAATTTTGGAAGCAGCATCAAAATTTTTAAATAGAAGATTCTTTACTTTTCATAATATATCAAGACCTTATATTATTTTAAAATGGGCTCAAAGCCAAAATGGATATCTAGATATTGAACGAAGTGATAAGCAAAAAGGAGTTCATTGGATTTCATCACCTGAAACACAACAATTGACTCATTTATGGAGGAGTTATGAGACGGCTATTTTAGTTGGAAAAAACACTGTAATCAATGACAATCCAAGTCTTACATGTAGAGCCATTGAAGGCAAAAATCCTATACGAATAGTTATTGATAGGAAATTAGAAATCGATGAAACAGCTAATGTTTTTAATGATGCATCAAAAACTTTTATCTTTAATGAAATAAAAAACGCTGAAAAGGAACATTTAAACTTTTTCATTATCAACTTTGAAGAAAATATTATACCTCAAATCTTAAATGTCCTTTACAAAAAAAATATCCAATCGCTAATTATAGAAGGCGGTAAAAAAACACTAGAAAAATTTATTGATTTGGAAATGTGGGATGAAGCCAGAGTGATAATAGGGAAGACGAATATCAAAAATGGTAATTTAGCTCCCAAAATCAAAAACAAAATTACAGAATCATTTACCTTTGGCAATGATTTAATTCAAATTACATACAATGATTAACCTAATTATCACAACGCTATTATTTAGTTGTATCATTATCATCTTTAAATTTTTCGAAAAATACAAAGTAGATAATTTACAAGCTTTAATCTTCAATTATATAACAGCGGGTTCTTTAGCCTTGTTCTTAAGTGATGCCTCTTTGAGTGTAGATATATTTTCAAAACCATGGTTTTTTCATTCTGTAATTATTGGTGTTTTATTTATTATTGTTTTTAACTTTTACGCATTTGGAACTCAAAAAGTTGGTATTGCTATTTCTACAGTAGCGAACAAAATGTCGCTTATCATTCCTGTTTTGGTTTCGTTATATTTATACAAAAATGATACTCTTACTATATACAAAGTAGTAGGGCTAAGTTTTGCTTGTATTGGGATAGTATTAGCTTCTATGAAAGGCGGAAAACTAGTATTCAATAAAAGTTATCTTTGGATTATCATTGCCATATTTGTAGGTCAAGGAATTGCAGACACTTTGTTTGCCAATGCTCAAAGTTTAATTAAAACTAATGAAAATGAGTTGTTTTTTGTAGTGCTTTTTATTTTTGCATCCATCACAGGATTAATTATTCTCTCTGGAAAGTCGATAAAAAACAAAATGACATTTGAGTTTAAGAATATTTTATGGGGGGTGGCTTTAGGAATTGTAAATTATTATTGTTTGTATTTTATGGGGTTGGCCCTTAAAACAAAAGGACTTTCCAATTCTGAAGTCTTCCCTCTTGTTAGCATGGGGGTTGTTTTGGCCTCTGCAATAATTGGAGTGTCAATTTATAAACAAAACCTATCTAAAGGAAATTGGATTGGAATTGGATTTGCGGTATTGGCAATTGCGGTAATTAATTTTGGAAAATATCTTTATTAGTGACATCATCATTCAAATCTGTAAAAAATTCTACTGAAGTACTTTTTAAAGAAAAGGCAAGCAAGTTTTATGGTTATGTATTTCCTGTTCAATCTGAAAATGATTTCAAAAAAAAATTAGAAACCATCAAAGAAACTCATCCTCAAGCAGGCCATTATTGTTATGCTTTTCGTATAGGAGTAAATGGCGAAAATCATAGATATAGTGACGATGGGGAGCCTAACAATTCTGCAGGAAAACCCATTTATGGACAATTACTATCTTCCGAAATTACATATGTTGGAGCCGTAGTAGTGAGATACTTTGGAGGCACAAAATTAGGCGTTGGTGGATTAGTTTCTGCTTACAAAGAAACTTCAAAACAAACTATTGAAGCCAACGAAATAATTGAAACTGAGTTGAAAGAAAAATATGTATTGGAATATAGTTATGAAGAAACTTCAATATTCAACCAATTAGTTTCTAAGTTTGATTTGGAAATATTGGAAACAAAATTTGAGGTAAACTGCAAAAGTGTAGTACTTTGTAATTTACCTCAAAAAAATGAATTTGAAAATTTTTGTAATGAATTTCAAATAGAATTTTCTAATATGAAATCTTAAATTTTAATACTCAATAATTTGAGCAGAAATTTGTTTTGAACTTAATAAAGCAGAAACCGTTTCAACATCATCTTTTCTTACCAACAAATAGAAAGAACCATTCACTTTTTTGGCTTCAATATTGAAAAAAATCCACTTACCGAACTCTTCCATGATCATTTTTTTAGAATATTTTGAGACAAAAATGTAATAATCACACTTGCCATTTGTCTTACCTACAAAAATTTCTGGGATATAACTTTTAGAATTAAACCCACCAAATGAGAATTTATCTGGGTCTGGAAAACCATCTACAATTGACTTTACAACATCACCTTTCTCAAACTTGATTCCAGAGGCTACTTTTCTTACTATTTCTAAATCTGACTTTTTCATTTTATTTTTAATATTTTTTACAAGAAGAAAAACTTCTTTTTTGTCTGAAAAATTGGACCTTTATTTTGACCTTATATAACTTGTTTTTAAAAACAATACCATTAAAAGAGTCGTAATAAAATTACATCAATGCTAAATATAATATTATTTTGAGGCGGCACTAATTTTTCGCCTGCAAATATGGAAACTTTTTCCAATTATTCTACTAAATAAGTATATATTTACTCAAAAAGCATCAAAATATTGATGAAATTCTCAAATCACTTGTTTACAAGGTACAAAACAAATCCTTTTTTTGATTGTTACACAACTATTAACAAAATTTGTGACAGAATAAACACAACTTAAATCAAGGTAATAGGTTATTTACTTTAAACAAAAAAAATAATACTTTACTTTTGTACAATATTTAATAAAGACTATGAACATCCAAGACAACAATAAAATCATCAAAGGATTCAGTAAACTTTCTAAAGAAGGAAAAATGGAATGGATTGTAAAGGAATATCTTGACAATGATGCTTCAACTATTGATTTCCTAAAATCATATTGGCATGAAGATGCTAAAGTTCAAAAACTTCATGATGAATTTATTGAAAACACTATCACTAATTTTTATATTCCACTTGGTATTGCGCCAAACTTTGTGATAAACAATAAGGTGTATTGTGTACCTATGGCTATAGAAGAAAGTTCTGTAGTTGCTGCTTCTGCAAAATCTGCAACATTTTGGATGGAAAGAGGTGGTTTTAAAGCTTCTGTAATTTCCAAAATCAAAATCGGTCATGTTCATTTCGCTTGGTATGGAAAATACGAAAAATTACTAGCATTTTTTGAAAGAATAAAATCTAAATTTTACGAAGGAACTGAAGAACTTACTGCTAATATGAGAGCAAGAGGTGGTGGAATTTTAGATATTCAATTGGTAAATAAATCAGAACTAGAACCCAATTATTATCAAATACTAGCCAAATTTGAAACATGCGACTCAATGGGGGCTAACTTCATAAATAGTTGTCTAGAAGAATTTGCTAAAATTTTAAAAAATGAAATTCAAAAAGATACTGTATTAGAAGGAAATGAAAACGATGTTCAGATCATAATGTGTATTCTTTCCAACTATACTCCAGAATGTATTGTTAGAAGTGAAGTGAGTTGTGAAATAGAACGTTTAGTAGAAGGCACAGATATGTCCGCTGAGAAATTTTGCGAAAAATTCGAACAAGCCATTCATGTTGCTATGATTGAACCTTACAGAGCAACAACTCATAACAAAGGAATTTTTAATGGAATTGATGCCGTAGTAATTGCTACAGGAAACGATTTTAGAGCAGTTGAAGCTTGTGGTCACACTTATGCTTCTAGAGATGGCCAATATCGTAGTTTAACTAATGTTACTGTTAAAGATGGTATTTTTAGATTTTGGATAGACATTCCAATGGCTTTAGGTACAGTAGGAGGCTTAACAAAGTTGCATCCTATGGTAAACTTTGCTCACAAATTATTAGGAAACCCAGACGCTGAAGAATTAATGAAAATTACAGCATCTGTTGGTTTGGCTCAAAATTTTGGAGCAATAAGATCATTAGTTACAACTGGTATTCAAAAAGGACACATGAAAATGCACCTTCTCAATATCCTTAATCAATTAGGAGCAAGTGAAGAAGAGAAAGTTTTAGTTGCTGATTATTTCAAGGATAAGGTAGTCACTCACAAAGATGTAATCAACTATTATTGCGAAATGAAGGGCGTAAAAAATGTGAGTGAGTTAAAAACAATTTAATGCTCAACTTCTAGATAGATAGATTAGCCAAAAATGGTTTGAAGTAAATATTTATTATTAATAAAACCAACAATATATAAAAAACGAGACTTCCTATCCATTTTTTTTCGTTGTAGAAAAAGAAAAAAGACCATAAAATACTAAATGGAACAGCAGCATATAGTATAAACGCATCATTTTTTAAAACATATTTATCTATAGACATTATACCAATTACAAGAGTAAGAAAAGACAATAATACTGAAGTTGTTTTTCTAAATCTTACACTACTTGAGTTACTTTTATTAATCAATTTATAACCTGACAGATACATCAATACTGTTATCATTCCATAGGCTACATAATGGCTCCAATTAAATTGAACTTCAAAATTGGTGTAACTACTTCTCTTACTAATTTTTAAAATTTCAAAAGAACTCTCCGAGATATAGAAATATGAAGACCAATATAATAAGAGTAATAACATCCCGAAAAGAGGTATCATATATTCTTTGAAATCAAATGGTCTAATAATAATGAGAGTAAGCCAAGGTAACAGGATGAGTATTCCAGATGTTGGATAACAAAAAAACGCTCCTAATAAGATAAAAAGGGATGCATCAAAAATTTCACTTTTGCATTGCACCTGATTGTATATATTGAGAAGTCTTCTATATGCCAAAACCCAAAACAAATTACTAACAACTATTGGGTGAATTTGATGTAAATCAGAAAAACAACTCATAATCAACACATAAAAAAGTGCTGGAGTGTAAGTATTTCTCTCAAATATTTCATTTTTATTAATTTGAACATTCAGTAAAATACCTGTAAATAAAATTATAGTAAATGCAACAAGTTTATTAATTAAAGGATTTTGAATATTAATCAATTCAAAAAGAGGCGTTGAATTAGCAATAGGTAATAATTTCTCACTTATGAATGAAGGCAACCACAGTACCAGCATAATTACTGGAAGACCAAAAAGCACCATTGCTGATTTAGATTTATATAAATTTAAAATCACAATGCAAATGTAGTTTTTTACAAAGATTTTTAGTAAATAATATGTGCCTAAATAAAAAAACTGCAATAATCTCTTTTTAATTTATGGATAATTTATAATTTTACACCATAATTAAAGATAACAGTATGGACGGATTAGTATTTTTATTGAGAGATGTTTTTGTATGGTTGTTCGAAAACACGATGGAACCTCTAGGAAACATTCCTAACGGCATCTTTTTGATATTACTTTTTGTTGGCCTTTTTGTTTGGTTGAAAATGCAAGCTAAATACAACGCTGAAGCAGAGGCTAATCCTGATCAGATTAAGTAATCCTTTTATTTTATTTTTTTAAAACCATACAATTTTCAAAATTGTATGTAATCTATTTTTTTTCTTAAATACATTTATTTTCAAGATGAATTTTCACATTTTTGAATCCAACGTATCTAATAATTTCTTAACATTGTGATGATTGATTTTAAACTATTTTTGTAAAAACTTGACTAAATCTAAAAAATCAAATATTATTGATATGCTTTCTGGTAAAAAAGTGAGTACTACGCCTTTAATCAACAGGGAAATAAGTTGGTTGGCATTTAATGAAAGGGTGCTCCAAGAAGCAGCTGACAAACGTAATCCTATCATTGAAAGATTCAGATTTTTGGGAATATTCTCCAACAACTTAGATGAATTTTACAGGGTAAGGGTTGCTTCTATCAGAAGGATGAAAGACTTTTCAAAAAAAGCAATCGCTGAAATGGATATTGACCCTAAATTGCTTTTAAAAGATATTCAAAAAATGGTATCTGCACATCAGAAAAAATTTGAAAACATATATGAAGAGTTAAAGCATGAATGTCAAGATGAAGGAATCTTTATCATCAATGAAAATCAACTTAATGAAAAACAAAGTGAACTCATTTCGGAATATTTTCAAAACGAAGTGCGTCCAGTTTTAGTTCCACTCATGCTCGATAAGAAGAGAGCTATGCCAACTTTAAAAGATAAAGGCATTTATTTAGGAATCAAATTGAGCAACAAAGGCGAGGGAAAGGATACTATTTATAGTTTAATTGAAATTCCTGGAGACAAAGTTTCTAGATTTTTTGTATTTCCAAAAGATGATAAAGGAAACACTTACATCATTTTACTTGACGACATCATTAGAGCGAAAATAAGAGAAATCTATTCTATATTTGAATATGAGTATATGGAAGCATATACCATAAAATTCACAAGAGATGCAGAATTAGATATCGATGATGATATATCTTCTAGTTTATTGGAACAAATTGCAAGAAGTATTGAAAATCGAAAGATAGGTGACCCTGTTAGATTTGTTTATGACAAGACCATGCCTGATGATTTGAAATATTTCTTATTGAAACAACTTAAAATCAGTAAGGAAGAAAATATTATTCCTGGTGGAAGATATCACAATTTTAAAGATTTCATGAGTTTTCCCAAAGTGGAAGGTGGAAAATTAATGTATACTCCGCTCCCTCCATTGAGTCATCCTTTTATCAATCCAAAACAAAGGTTGATGGAGCAAATAGAAAATCAGGATATTATGCTTAATTATCCTTATCAAAAATTTGACTACATCATCGACCTTTTGAGAGAGGCAGCAATAGATCCGAAAGTTACCAAAATTTGCATCAACTTATATCGTGTAGCAAAGAAATCAAAAATCATCAATGCTTTAGTAAGTGCCCTTCAAAACGGTAAAAAAGTTCAAGTAATTGTTGAATTAAGAGCTAGGTTTGATGAGCAGAATAACATTTTTTGGTCCAATGTTTTGAAGGATGCTGGAGCAGAATTAATATTTGGAGTAAAAGGATTAAAAGTGCATTCCAAATTATTATTGATTGAAAAAGAAATAAGAAATGACACCAAATATTATGCTCACATAGGAACAGGAAATTTTCATGAAGGTACTGCAAAAATATATGGAGACACTACCCTTCTTACCTGTGACCCTAGAATTGCTTTGGAAGTAAAAAAAGTATTTGATTTTTTTGAAAGTAATTATAAAGTAAAAAGATATTCTCATTTAATTCTATCTCCTAATGGATCTAGAAGAAAATTCTTACAACTTATAAATGATGAAATAAGCAATGCAAGTAAGGGTAAAAAAGCTGAAATTGTTTTAAAACTTAATAATTTAGTAGACGAAGAACTCATCAAAAAACTTTATGAAGCTAGCCAGGCAGGCGTAAAAATAGTATTGATTATCAGAGGTATTTGTTCATTAGTTCCTGGTGTAAAGGGATGGAGTGAAAATATTGAAGCAATTAGTATTGTAGATAGATTCTTGGAACATTCAAGAATACTTTATTTTTATGCTGGAGGTGAAGAAAAAATGTTTATCTCTTCTGCTGATTGGATGTTAAGAAATTTAGATTTAAGGGTTGAAGTAACAACACCTATCTATAATACTCAGTTGAAAAAACAACTCAAAAAAATGTTGTCAATTCAAATGCAAGCCAATGTAAAAGCACGTTCTATTGATGCTGGATTATCTAATAAATATAGAAAAGCTGATGGAATTCCAATCCAAAGTCAATTGGAAACATATGAGTATTTTAGAAGTAAATTAGCAAAATCTGAATTCTACTAAACTGGAATTTTAATAATTACTTGAGTTCCCATTTCTAAGTCATTTATTTCTGAAGAAAGTTCTAATCCGTGCATCACATTAAGGATCTGTATTCTTTGTTGGATGTTTTTCATTCCTGTTGAAGATCCCATTTTTTGATTTTGCGTTTTAATTTCTTCACTTGCTTTTCTGCCAATTCCATTATCTGTAATTGTCCACACCAAGTTGAATTTTTCCCTTACGATTTTCACTTTTAAAAACCCTTTTTTGTCTAAATATCTTAATCCATGCCAAATGGCATTTTCGATGTAGGGTTGCACTAGCATTGGCGGGATATCCACATCTTCAAGATTTATACTTTCATCCACATCGAGTTCGTAGTCAAATTTATCACTAAAACGCAAATGTTCGAGTTCCATATATAATTTTAGAATTTTGACTTCACTTTCTAAAGATACAAAATCAGATTTAGAATTTTCCAAAACTAAGCGCATCAACTGACTGAATCTTGATAAATACTTATTAGCACTTCTTTCATCATTATTAGAAATAAAGCTATTCACAGAATTCAAACTATTAAAAATAAAATGAGGATTCATTTGTGTTCGAAGCGATTTTAATTCCAAAAGCATATTGGCTCTCGCACGTTCTTTGTTACTTCTTACAACAATAAAAGCAGCCATAAATAAAACTAAAATCCCAATCATTAAAGCAAGAATAATATTGTTCTTTTGTTTATTTTCCTCAGCTTGACGTGAAATTTCTAAATTATATTTATCTTCTTTTAACTTTTCATTTTCAAGCATCAAATTAATTTGATTGTCTTTTTGCTCTAATTCCAAAGACAGATTTTGAGCAGTTAGCATCTGCTTGTTTTTTTCTTGTTGTATGGAGTCTTGAAGCAATACTAATTTTTCATATGCCAAAAGAGCTTCTTTATAATTCCCCATATCTTTGTAGGCTTCTGTAATTGCCTGTAATGCTTCTTCTTTTACTGTTAACTCTCCTAACTCTTCAGAAAGATTGATAGAGTTTTTGAGATACGTAATTGCTTCTTTACTATTCTTCTTTTGCAAATTCAATTTTCCCAACTGAAGGTTCGCTTCATTCAATCCTTTTGGGTTATTTAGCACTTCATTTTGAACAATTGCAGACTGATTCACTTGTATTTGTTGTTCAATATTTCCTCTTTTTTGATAATAATTATTGGTATTGGTATAATAATTATTAGACTGCTCCACCATCTGATTTGAAAGTACTATGTTTAGGGAAGAATCAAAGTAATTGAAAGCTTTAACTGAATCATTAATAGACTCATAAAAATTGCCTAAGTTATCCGCAGCATTTACTTTTCCTAATGGATTATTTCTTTGATTTTCAATTTCAAATACTTGTTGATAGTAAATTTCTGACTCTTTTTCATTGTCCAAGGCTTGATTACATCTTGCTAATCCATTTTTCGCAAAAACAATATCATCATCATCTTTTTTCTTTTCTGCCAATTTTAAAAACTTATTGTAATAAGTAATTGCTTTTTTGAATCCATTATTTTTTTCGTAAGCTGACCCTATGTATTTCAAAGAAGAATAATGCCCTTTTTCATTTTCCAAACCATCAAATAATGTGATAGCTTTTTCAAAATGTTGAATCGATTTATCATATTTTTCTAAAGTATAATACAACGCTCCAAAAGAATTATAAGCATAAGCTTCTCCTCTACTATTGTCAAGATGGTAAGTCAACTTTAGCGCTTCCTCGATATAGGTGGTTGCTCTTAATGGATCAGACACAGAAATTTCATTCGCAGCATTTATCCATGCAAAAATTTGATGTACATCTTTAGGCATTTTGGAAATGTTCTGGAAAGTACTGTCTTTTTGAGCAAGAATAAAATTACTGAAGATAATTATTGCTAATATCAGATATAGATTTCTTATCATTCTAATTTATGAATGCAAAAATAATACTATTTTTTCTATTTTCAAAATAGACGCCCCTTACTCATTTAAATAAAATAATTAATTTTCAATGATTTACTGACAATCGAATTGTGTTTACTAAGTGATATGTTCCATTCACTAAGTTGCTATTTTATTAAAAATATTTTCTTCTCAAGTTTGTGATGTAAAATACTTAAAATAAAACATTATGAAAACGACAAACATTCTCATTTCGATACTAATGCTTACCGCAATAAAAGGTGCTTATGGTCAAAATTCAATAAGCAGAAGAAGTGGCTTATCCAATATAACTATGTCTCAAAGTTATAATATAAACGACAATAATATTTTTCAATCGAATAATACAAATGTATTTATCACCAATAACACCAATTATAATTCAAGAAATTTTATTCAAAAAAGTAATGACAATATTCAGAATAACACTTCTAGAAACAATCCTGTTGTTCTACAAAGCAGAGGTAATAATGTTAACTCAAACCCTATCAACCTTCAACAAAGAAGTGGAAATGTCGTGATTGAGCAAAGAAGTGGCTACAACATTGCGCAACAATTAATAGAACCCAGATTACAACAAGATATAGTAAGAAACGATATAAATATTGTCACTAATGAAATGAATATAAACGAAATACGTAATCAAGATTTTGTAACTCAAGAAAATAACACACTTGTTTCAGAAGTGAAAGAAGACAAATTAATCTTAGATAATCAAAATGAAATAAATTTAGTTTTCTCATTTCCAAAAATAGAAATTTCAAAAGAGGAAAAAGTTGATCTCCTTAAAAAAGAGAAAGAAATAGTTCATAATTTAAAAGCCAATTCTAAGAATGAATTAAGTTTTCAAAAAAAGAAAAACACAACAAAATCTAAGAAAATAAGACAGTCTAGAAGGTCAAAAAGTCATTTTTATCAGCAAAAAGTGAGAGGACAAAAAATAGTATTGTCAAAATTGAAAAAAATTAAAAACACAAAACTAAAAGCAAAAACGAAAAAGCCTTATTGTAGAGTTGTTTGCTACAAATTCTAATTATTATTCATCAATTTTACCATCTCCAACCAATTCGATAACAGGCAGATTTTTTTCCTTGCAAGGTAATTTGTTTTTTCGCTCAAAACTTTTACACCGAACTACTCCTTTCCACCCAGTTCCAAAATAATTTGTAACGAGACCATTTTCTTTGACAATTAATTTTGATTTTGCCTCCATAAAAATAGTTGCACCAGCAGCCATATGAAGCAAGTTTTCGATAACCAATGTCTGTCCTCTTCTGATAATAATATCTTTTTTAATTATCATGGCTTTATACCATCTGGTGCTATCCCATATTTCAATGGGATTTTTGGAATCGTATTCATTTGCTGAAGTAATTAAAATTCTTTCTTTTTTGACACTGTACAAGTAGTGAATATATCCGATTTGTTTGGGAGAAAGATAATTTCTACAAACATTATATCCCATAATATTGTTACTTGTATTAGTAGAATTACAATCTATAAATCCAAACTTATCACTTTTGGGTAAATCATCAAACTGAGGAGTATTAGTATGTCTTAAACCAACCGTATGTCCTAGTTCATGAGCGGTAAGTTGAGCACCTGCCCAGTCTCCTCCTTTTGTTATATTACTTACATTGAGATAATAATATGAAGGCCCGCATCCGAATGCTATTCCTGACTTACTACTTCCTGTATAAAAAACATGAATGGCATTTTTGTCTGATTTTGCATATTTTTCCCATAAATCTAAACTACAATTTAAATTTTCCTCTCTAAAAAACTTAATTCTAGTGTTTACTTCATCTCCATTTAGTTTTTCCTCGATATGAAATAATGAATTTACTCCGATGTCTTCAACTTTTGAAAATCTTATGGTTTTGGTTATTCCATCACTATAATAAATCCTTAAACTATCGTCTGCCCTGAAAAGTCTAGACCTTAACTTTCCTTTTACCAATAAAGTGTTTTTTTTTAGGTCAACTTCCAAAGGTTCAATTTCTAAATTATCTTCAATTGTTTTTATTCTGTCCCAATCATCCGCGTTAGTATGAAACAACACCTCATCTACTCTGAATTTTAATCGACTTGAAGGAATATAATGTACAATTTCATCATTGGTAGGCAAAGTTGGCTTTCCTAGTTCTCTAAAAAATCTATTAATCCATTCTATTTGTTGATTAAAATAAGCTGTGCTATCCTCATTCATGTTTTGAGCATCATCCTCATACCTTTTGATAATGTGAACAATAGTTTTTATCTCTATAGTTGGATGCGTTATTTCAGAAGTATGTTCATAAGGAATATACTTTTCCAAATCTTGTTGCGCATTTACAAAAATAAGTATTCCTAAAAAGGAAATTAATATTATATATTTATTGAATTGAAGTCGTATCCGCATCGTTAATCATTTCATTTTCGTCAAATTCGAGAGGATTTATTTGATCTAAATTTAATTTAATTGGTTCAATAAATTTAAGGAACTCTATCAAAGCACTATCTTTCAATGGATCTACTGTTGGAATATCAATACTCAATGGATCTACTGCTTTTCCATTGATGTAAACCCTATAATCTAGATGAGGTCCAGTAGAAGTTCCTGTACTTCCTACTTCACCGATTTTTTGACCCTGCAAAACATGCACTCCTTTTTTTATTCCAGGACCATATTTTGACAAGTGTAAATATTTTGTTTCTATATCACCAACATCATGTTTGATTTTAACCATATTCCCTGCACCTCCATTATAAGATGCCATAGTCACTGTTCCAGAGCCTGTGGCAACAACATCTGTACCAATTGGCGCTGCATAATCTACTCCGTGGTGAGGTCTGTAGATTTTCAAGACTGGATGAAATCTATTGTTTGAGAACTTTGAAGAAACTCTAGTATATTCTAATGGAGCACTCAACAATGCTCTCTGCATTTGCTCACCAGAATCAGTAAAGAATGTGTAAGGAATAGAGTCCGATTCGTATCCAAAAAAATAAAATTCTTCTGATTTGTGATAAAAAAGTGTTGCGTGAATTTTTCCAATCCCTACAAACTCATCATCTACATATTTAGCATCGTATATTACTTTGTAATAATCTCCTTTTTTAACATCAAAGAAATCTACACTCCACGCATATAGTTTTGTAAACTCTACCAATAAAGCTGGAGTGAGTCCATGATCCATAAAAGCATTCCATAAACTACTTGTAATAACTCCTCCATCACTTTGCTGTTTTATTACAACATCTTTTGCTCCTATGTATGCATTCAAACTGTCTTCAAAAGAATACACCAAATAATCTATTGGATTGATTTCATATATAAAATGAGATGCCCTTTTAATAGTATCTTGCATTTTGCTTAAAATCATATACTTTTGTCCTGTTTTTATCTTTTTCACATCAAAAAGCGAGTCATATTCAAAAACAATTTGATATAATTCACTCATAGTAATTCCATACAAAGGAAGAATATGAGCCAGACCTTCATTTTGTTTTATAGTTCCTGTATCAACGATAAAACTATCTAAAACAAAATCATAAGCAATGATTGGTACTGGAACAATTACTTCTACTTCAGGTTTTATGTCTTTTTGTGATTTATTCTCTGACTTTTCATCACATGAAAATATGAATGTAGCTAGAAATATTACAAAAAAAAGTGGAAAAAGATATGAGTAAAATATTTTATGCATGATTGTAGTCTAAAATTTCGATGAATGACAAAGTTAGTTAATGTTCATATAGCGTATTTTGGAATGTTTTATATTTGTTAACGACCAAACTTTAATTGCTTCAGATGAATTAGGTTAGCCTTTTTTAAAAAAACATTCTAGGTTGTATTAATAACTACAGAAAAACCCTTACTTTGTAGGCTCAAAATAACAATTTAAAAGAAATGCACCCAATTACTATAGGCCCAATTGAAAATGATAATTTTCTAGATTTAATCAACCAATACGATCCTGAACAATTAATCGCAATTGTTGATGAGAATACTGCTCCTTTCCTGGAAACCATTCATCAAATTACAGACTTAAATATTGATGCAATTCAATTACCCGCTGGCGAGCAATTTAAAAACATCAACTCGCTTGCTGGTATATGGAGAGACCTAACGGATAATAATTTTCGAAGAGATGGTCTAGTAATAAATCTAGGTGGCGGTGTAATAACTGATATTGGAGGTTTTGCTGCCGCAACTTACAAAAGAGGTGTAGATTTTATTAATATCCCTACTACTCTACTCGGTATGGTTGATGCAGCAATTGGAGGAAAAACAGGAGTTGACTTTTTTGATTTTAAAAATCAAATTGGAGTAATTAAACAACCTAAGGGTGTTTATTGTGATGTGAATTTTCTAAATACACTTCCAAAAGATGAATTGCTTTCTGGTTTTGCAGAAGTGGTAAAACATGGTTTAATCAATGATAAAAAATACTTTGACTATTGTACATCAACTCCTTTTGAAAATTTAGATTGGAACAAAGTTGTAAAAGGCAGTGTAGCTATAAAGTCGAATATTGTTAAAGCAGACCCAGAAGAGAGAGGAGTTAGAAAATTCCTCAATTTTGGTCACACTATAGGTCATGCAATTGAATCACATTATTTAGAAATAGGAAATCCAACTTTGCATGGATTTGCAGTTGCCAAAGGAATGATTTTGGAGGCAAAACTTTCTGTGGAAGCCGGTTTATTAAGTGAGGATGAATTCTTACATATTGAATCCACCCTCACAAATCTATTTCCTAAAATTGCTGTAAAAGAAAATGATATTTCAAGTATCATTCAAAAGATGAAGAATGATAAAAAGAATCATTCAGATGCAATAAACTTTACTTTTTTACAATCTATTGGGAAAGCTGTATACAACCAAACCGCAAGTGAAGAAAGTATTGCAAAAATCTTATCTGTTAGCTAATTCTCTTGTTTTTAAATAATCCATATAAGATTCCAAGTCTTCTGCAGCTCTTTTGTATTTTCCCAAACCAGCATTGTTTATTTTGGCTCTTTGAATAAAACTATCAGCAGTAGAATAATCTCTAATCCACATGTAAGCTTCAGCTACATTTACTTGAATGGCTGCGGTTACTTTATCATTGATTCTAGCTTTACTATCTTGCATATTGCTCTCAGACAATGCTTTTTCCCAGATAGCTATAGCTTTTCTTAGTTTAGCCTCTCCGTCCTTTCTTGATACATTTTTGTATATTAAATCATAACCACTTTTAGCATTAGAATATGCATCTAATAAATCTCCATAATCTAATCCTTTGAATTTTTTTACGGTGTAAACATCAGTTACTCTTTGTTTAACTGGGAAACCACATCTATCATTTAATAAATTATTCACTTGACCTAGTATTGCATTTACCTCATCAGTTTGTAGTGTTTTCCAATAATTAGTCAAGTTGTCAGTTTTCCAATACTCAAAATCATATTGACTTTTATATTTGTTGATTGCTTTTGTTTTTTGATTGGCGTTCAAATTTTCATTGATTACAATCCCTTGTCCAGGAACTTCTACAGTAAGTTTAATAGGCATTTTGTATGTTGCACTGTATTCATAACTAGTTGTGGCTCCTGTTCCAGTAATTTTCTGAACAATATTAGCCTCCTGTAATCCCATAAATTGAATAGTAACTGTTGCTCCACCTGCACCTTTTGTAAGTCCTTCTATATTTATTCTGGTATCAACAATACCATCAGAAATTTCTTCAGTAAGTAATGGTGCTGGTAATTCTTCTTTAAGAGTAGGCATTGGAGGATAAGGTTGTTTAATAGGTTGAGCCATTACAGTTCCTGCATTAGTTGCAGTTTGCCATTTGGACATCTCCAATAAGTACATTTGATCGATTTTTTTCTTTTGTTCAATCCATGCTGTCAATTGAGACTCTGCCAAATTAAGATTTACTTCATAAGCAGCTAAAGAGTCGTTATTGCTTGCTTGATAAATAGTGTGATCTATTACTACGGCATATGAATTAGTTCCTTTGAAAGGATGACTTGGTTCCTGAATAAAGTTAAATGTAATTTTTTGATCGTCAATATTTTGAGCAGAAAAACTCAAAACAGTTGTTAATCCTAGAAATAAGAGTAAATTTTTTTTCATTTTTTTTGTTTTTGGAATTTAAAATTCTGATTTAATATTATTTATATTTTGATTTCAGATTGCAATTTTACAAAAATAAAGCCAAAAGAGTTGAATAGTATTACTAATATTTGTAAATACTACATAAAACCAATAATATTCTACATAAAAAAAATGAGATTTTGAGAATATTTCTCTAAAAAAATCATTTAAATGTTTAAGATAAACACTTCATTCAATCAGTTCAAGGTTGATAATTGCGTTACTACCCATAGTAGAATTAAGTATCAATTTGTATTTTTTAAATCGGGTTTTAACAACTATTGCAGCAGAATTAGGCTTTATTGAACCTTCATTGTGCGCATACATTATTAAAATATTCTCACCTTTGTTTAGTTGAAGTTTCACTTTTTTCTTGGAATGGCTTAACTTATGATTATGAAGCACTACTTCGTCATTAAATACTAAAGAAATCGTATCATTATCAATAATTCTATTATCCCATGCATATACTTTGATATTTCTATTTTTTAATTGGAGTTTTTTAGCTTCAACTGAAGTTCTTGCAAACAGGTCTGTTGGGACCTCAGCAATTTTTTCTTTTTGCTCAATAGGTTTATTTTTTCTCTTAACTTTCAAATCATAATCTACAATAATATTGAGACCAATATAACTTCCATTATGATTAGACGATGCTTGTGTTAATGCATTTTCCATTTCAAAAGAAATAACAGGATTGTTGGGGACATAAAAACAATAATGCAATGCTAAAGACATTCCCATTCTATCGGTCTTTCTGTAAGTACCAATCTGTGGTGTAAAATACAAAGGTGATGCTTTTTGAGTAGATGTTATCGCTTCAAAATTACTTTTTAAGGTTCTTTTGGAATCATTGTCATAATTAATCACTCCAATTCCACAACCAAGAGAGAAAGCATCTAATTTACTTTCTTTTAAGTAGAAATACTTTTGTAAATTGGACTCTGCATGAAAGGTAAAATGGGCTATATAGAAATTGGTATTCCCATGAAAAAAATCATAATTGTAAAGTGTAGCACCTCCACCCAAAGAAAGGGAAAAATTATTTTTATAAAAAAACTTTACAGACGGATCTAATCGAATTACTGAATTAAATGTTGAATTCCATCTTTCTACACCTTGATTTTCGACATTCAAAATAAAAGTACCAACAGTAAGTTTTCCAGAAAAAGCAGTTGTAAAATTAGATTGAGAAAATAACAACCGAGGTAAAATAATTACTAAAAAAATAATTAAACGCAAGAGAAATAAACCAAAATAACGTCTCATTTTACAAAATTTAGTGTAAAATTAACGATGAAACTAGCCAAGAATGCATTTTGTTTTATTGACAAATCACAAAAGGATCTGAATATAAATCGCTACAAAATTTGAAACTTGAAGTAATTGGTCCGTATACCAACTCTCTGGTACTATTCAAAGAAAGTAAAATTGGATCTCCATTTATATTTCTTTCATTCAAAAAAGTAGTATTACGAGAGGCAAACAAACCTATACCTCCTACAACATTAGTAAAAATAGGTCTTTCTGTAACAATACCAGAAGCAGGTTCGTTAACTTCCATATAAGTATGAAGATTTTCATCTCCTACAACAACCTCAAACTCAAGTGCTCTAAATATTCTTTTTTCAATATCAGATTCTTCAGCATTTCCTTGTAATCTATTGGCTATAAATGTATAAAAACTTTCTCCTATGTAATTTTGAAAAAAATCGTTAGTGTTTGATTGTCCAGTCTGTCTTGAAATGGTAGTTGAGATTACTCTGTCATAAATAGTTCCATCTAATCTGTGTTCCTCAAACTTAAAAATTAATTTTACTTCATATCTTTTTCCATTTTCGGCTGAAGTCCATTCAACACCTAAATCACTGTATGAATTACTTCCTATTGAAGTTGTATTGGCAAAAGAAACACCATTGGGAGTAGTTACTTTTGTTCTAAAAAGCGAACTAAAATTAACAATTCCAACTACACCAGATTCTGCTTGAACATTATACTGACCTTCGTTGATATTTACATCGATTTTGTATGTTGCATCATAATCAATTGAAGATGGAACCCAATAATATACTTTTTGAGAATCTGAATAAAAAATACCTTCATCTATATCAGTGACATACATTTCTTGTAGAGGATAACTATCAATTTCAACACCATTTTTAACTGCAGTAACTGTTCCAGAAACATTAGTAAACTCTGTACTATCATTAATCGGAGCATATGTAAAATTATCTCCATCGCCTAAATAAGACTTATTGATTTTAACAAATTGAGTATCCACTGCTGGGTCAACAAAACCATAAACTACAGGTACAACTTCGTATGGTGCGTTTAACTCAAAATCTGTCTTACAACTTCCAAAAGAAAGGGTTAGAACTGCTACTGTGATTTTCAAAAATGGTTTAATATTCATTTGAAATTTTTTAATAAGCAGCAAATTTAATAAAAATAAATGCAAAATAACCTTATTTTTAACAAACGGTCAAATAATCTATTGCAACGGTGAGCATCTTTACTTGCAAATCCAATTTATCACGCTGAATAAATCATGAATATATGAACAAAAATTCTATTTTTGTGAAAACTAGTAAAATGAGGATGCAACTTTTAATTGGGATTCTATTCGCGTTACCCTTTTTGATTTCTTGTGAAAATAAAGAAAAAAAATTTGAGGTTCCCAATCAAAGTTCTCAATCCAAGATTTCTTCTTATGATTCAACTGCAATTGACGCTACATTTGTTTCGATGGAATTTACTAAAGAAAAAGAAGTTATATGCGAATGGGATGATTATTTAAAATCCTTAAATTTAGTTAATATTCATAGTTTGGATTCTTCAATACAAGTAGAACTAAAATACAGTACTACCGACAATTTTATGGAAATGGATGTTTATGGATGTTTGGAAAATTGTTATCTCCAACCAGATGTAGCCGAAAGATTGGTTTTGTGCCAAAACAAACTTAAAGAAATTGACAGTAATCTATCTTTGTTGCTTTACGATGGAACAAGACCTAGATTGATTCAGCAATACATGTGGGATTTGTTGGATATGCCGTTGCACGAAAAAACAAAATTTGTAAGCAATCCCGCCAAAGGTTCATTGCACAATTTTGGGGCTGCTGTGGACATTACTCTGTATGATTTGAAACTTCAACAACCTTTGGACATGGGAACTCCATATGATTATATTGGCGTAAAAGCATGGCCTACAAAAGAACCCTCAATGCTGAAAGATAGTATTTTGACTCAAGCACAAGTGGACAATAGAATTTTGCTTAGAAAAGTAATGCAAGCAGGAAATTTTTTCAATATCCAAACAGAATGGTGGCATTTCAATGCATGCTACAGAGACAAAGCCATCGAATTGTATCACATTGTGGAAGGAGACACTAATTTGATTAAAATTTAAAAATATATACTAATGAAAACTACTCTACAAAAAACTAAAAACTAAATTATTTAAATATTATTTATTTTCACTATTTATTACATCTATCTTCAGCGAATGCACTACACTATACAAAGGATACTTTGAACACAGTGTAATTTTGTCAGAACCTAATTACATTTATGTCAAAAAAGTTTCAGGTTCATCGTCAGCATTCTACTTTTTATTTTTGGGAGGCTCAGGAAAATCCAATATGATTGAACACGCCAAAGAAGATTTGTATAGAAATGCGCAACTCCAAGACAATCAGGAAATCGCAAATGTTACAGTAAGTTAAACTTTCTCTACTGCGATTTTGTTTAGTAATAAAAAAATTGAAATCTATGCCGATGTTATTGAATGGGTGGTTGATAGTACTGAAAACAAACCAATCATTAACCGAGCAAAATCTTTTGAAAAAAATAAAACTAATGATGATCAGGAAAAAATTATTACTATTAATGCTTGCTATAGTCCTAGTAGCAGTGTCCTCAAAAAATATAAATCTGATTATGAAATAAAAGTTGGAGATGTTGTTCATCTAACATTAGAAAAAAAAGTAGGAATCATAACTTCAATAAAGGATAGGATATATACAATTGAATGTTTTGATAAATATGGCAATAAAATAATTTTTGAAAAAATATATTCTCAATTTAGAAAAGTTGTTTGTTGACTTTAACAGCATAGTTCCTATTTTTGTGATATAAAATTAATTCAAATGTCAAAAAAAGTAATTTTCACTTCAACTGCTCCTACTCCCATTGGGCCATACAGCCAAGCAATTTTAAAAAACGACACACTTTATGCAAGTGGTCAGATTGCTATCAATCCAAGCACTGGTGATTTAGAAATGGATTCTATTCCAGCAGAAACGCATCAAGTGATGCAAAACATTAAAGCTGTTTTGGAAGCGGCCAACATGACTTTTGATGATATTATTAAGTGTAGTATTTTCCTAAGTGATATGAATAACTTTGGACAAGTGAACGAAGTATATGGAAGTTATTTCACAAAAGATTTTCCTGCTAGAGAAACTGTAGAAGTATCTTGCCTTCCAAAAAATGTGAATGTAGAAATTAGTTTTGTCGCTTCAAAATAAAACATGGAAGCACCTGATGATGAAGTTGTTTTTGGAAAAAATAAAGTTAAGATAGAATTTATTAACCTCAGCAAAAAAATACGCGTTTTCAATATTTTAGGAAAAATAGAACTCTTATTTTTTATACTGATTCTAATCTTGTTTGTTTTAAATCTTTTGAGATTTCCTCTGTTTCTTGATTTGGTCTATTACCTAGATTATTCTGAATTTGAAAGACATTTTAATAGATATGTTCTATTTGGAAATTTTGCTAATTTTTTATATTTTTTAGCGTTATGCATTTGTTATTATGGCTCTTATAAGATTTATCAAAAACTCAAAAACGAAAAACTTAACAAAGCGGGAGCATTATTTTATGTTTTCCAAAGTGGAATATTCATCGTTTTTTTGATACAATATCTTAACTTCACCTATTTTTTAGCCATATTAACTCTTATTAAAATGATAATTACATATAAAATAACTAACCCCAAATTTAAATCTTAAGCATTAACTTTGCTAAAAAAACTACAAAATGAAAAAAAACATCCTAATTCTATTAACCGTTTTCGCATTTACAAATTGTAATCAAGAAACTACAGTTGAAAACAATAATGAAAATCCCCAAAAAGGATCAACTCAAGACGCAACAAATCAGATAGTTGAAAACAAGTTGACAGAAATTGAAATGGAAAATCAAGAAAAAGAGTTCTCTTTGATAGAAGATTATGCGCTTTTAGACACCAAAGAAAAATTAGAAGCAAAATTTGACAAAAGTCATCTTGAAGATGGATTCTCAGTGTATGCAGAAGGTACTGTGGAACTTCCACATACTATTCTTACCAATCCAGAAAACGGGCATATAATAAAATATGTTTGGAAAGAATCCAACCCAAATGAATTAGGTTCGATAGAAGTTCAATACATTTTGTGGAACGAAGATTATGAAAATACGGGTTCTCAGAAAATTAGTTCTGAGTGTGGTATCTATACTGGAATGCCCCTAAAAGATTTGAAAGCTTGGAATGGAAAAGATTTTATGTTCTCTGGTTTTGGATGGGATTACGCTGGAGGTATTTTTAGTCAGCCTAATACAAAAATATACGATTGCAAAACCAACATAACTTTAGGCCTAGAATACGACACGAATTATGATGAATATAATTTTGTAATGGGCGATGTTGAACTCACTACAGCAGATGAAAAAACATTAAATGCACCGATTATTATATCCGATTTGACAATTTATCTTTAATGAAACTGTATATCATCATATTATTTTTGAGTTCAATTAACTTTGCTTTTGGACAAAATAAATTTGAAAAAGAAAGCAGAATAAACACAGATGAAGTTCCTGAGAAAGGATTACAATTTATAAGTAAAGTTATTACTTCATCCAAAGTAAAATGGTATTTCGAACAAGGATTGACAGTTAATTCCTACGAAGCAAAAACTAAAATTTCGAATAGAAAATACAGTATAGAATTTGATACGTTTTTCAACATTCAAGATGTTGAGATAGAAATATCCCAAAGCGAAATGCCAAAACCTACTATTTCCAAAATAGAAATGGTTTTGGATAGTATTTACAAAAAACACGCTATTTCTAAAATTCAAATTCAATATCAAAGTGATGAAAACACTCTAATTGAAGTAATTAACAAGAATAGTATTGAAAATCTTTCTCCAAATGTAAAAACACAATATGAAATCATTGTGAAATGTAAATCCACAGGCAGACCGAAACTTTATGAGTTTACATTTGATACAGAAGGTAAACTAATTAGTAAAAAAGAACTCATCTTCAATACTTCAGACCACCTTGAATATTAGAACATTCATATCATTTTTATTTTTCATTTCCCCAATTCTTCTCTTGGGACAAAGTGATTATGTGATGGGGATGCTTCCTTCAATTAATCTAAATAAAAGCCTTGAAAAAGATTGGAATTTAAATCTCAAATTAGAATCTAGGCAAGCGATGAGTGAAGGTGTTTTTGGTGGTGATAGCTATGATAAATATTCAGTTTTACTGAATGATTTTGCCATAATGACAGGTAAAAAAGTAGGTCTTAACAATAGTATTGCAGTAGGTTTTTTATTGCGTTTAGAAGACAATGAGTTTCAATACAGAACTACACAACAATTTAATATTCTAAAAAAATATGATTATTTTAGACTTGCTTATCGATTGGTTACAGACCAAACTTTTTCCGCTTCTAACTTTCCAGAATTTAGATTCAGAAAAAGAGTAACAATGGAGGTGCCATTCAACGGGACATCTTTGGACCCGAAAGAGTTTTATGCAAAAATAAACAATGAATATCTTCATTCCATAGAAAATAATGAATATGATCTCGAAATTAGATTGATTCCAATGATTGGATATCAGTTTAATAAAAGTAATAAGTTTGAATTTGGAATAGATTATAGAGTTGATTCATTTGTTAATTCCTTTTCGAGTCATAGTTTTTGGACTAGTTTGAATTGGTATTTAAAGATTTAGAAAAATGCAAATAGACCTTCAGAGTAGCAAAGATTTAGAATTTAACGTTGTTTGTGAATTACTTTCAAACTATTGTAAGTCACAAAAAGCAAAAGAAAACGCGACCAAAATCAATTATTTTGATGATCTAAACTCACTTCAAAAAGAACTAAATCTAATAGAAGAAATCAAAATCATTCACGAAAGTGAAAACACTTCCTTTCCGCATCCCAATTCGGAAGATATAGACCACGCTTTAAAAATTCTAAGAATTGAAAACGGAGTACTTATTTTACATGAATTAATAAAAGTTTATAATCTTTGCATCAGTACCAAACACCTCATAGACTTTGCTGAAAAGCACAAAAACGAAGCACTTTTAGTATTTGAAGCCTGTAGTCATATCAATCAAATAGATGTGGTTTTGAAAATGATTTGTGAAGTTTTAGATGAAAAAAAATTGGACATCAAAGACGATGCAACACCACAACTTTTGAAAATTAGAACTAACCAAAAATCCAATTGGAATGCCTTAAACAGAAATTTTGAAAGAGTTTTAAGGAAATACAAACAAGATAATATCATTGGCGAAGTTGAAGAAGCTTTTTTAGACAATAAGAGAGTTTTGTCTGTTTTTTCGCAATACAAAAAAAGAGTGAGTGGAAGAGTAGTAGGTTCAAGCGCCAAAGGTACCTACACCTACATTGAACCATCGGAAAATATTGAACTCAACAAATCGCAAGAAAAGTTGCTATTGGAAGAAAAAAACGAACTTTTTAAAATTCTTGAAAAACTTACATTTCAACTCAGAGGCGAAAAGAAAAACTTGAGTGCCTTTCAAAGATTATTGGTGCGTTTTGATTTGCTCAATGCGAAAGTCATTTTTGCTCAAAGTTATGGTGGGATCAAACCAAAAATAAATAAAGAGCGAAATATGTATTGGCAAAATGCCAAACATCCATTATTATTACTCAAAAACAAAAGTTTAAACCTTCCTACATTTGGTCAGGAAATTCACCTCAATGAATCACAAAAGTTTTTAATCATCTCTGGCCCTAATGCTGGGGGTAAATCCATTACTTTAAAAACTGTGGGCCTTCTTCAAATGATGCTGCAATCGGGACTTTACGTTCCTGTGGATGATGTGAGCGAATTTTGTTGGTTTGAAAAAGTACTTTCGGACATTGGCGACAATCAATCCATAGAAAATCAATTGAGCACCTACAGTTATCGCCTGCAAAGAATGAAGTTTTTTCTGGATGATGCGAATGATAACACTCTTTTGTTGCTCGATGAATTTGGAAGTGGCTCCGATCCAGAATTAGGAGGTGCAATGGCTGAGGTTTTTTATGAAGAATTGTATCATAAAAATTTATTTGCAGTCATTACAACACATTATACCAACATCAAAGTTCTTACTTCATCTCTTCCAAATGCTGTGAATGCCTGTATGCTTTTTGACACCAAAGAATTAAAGCCACTTTACCAACTTTCTATTGGTCAGCCGGGTTCTTCTTTCACTTTTGAAGTGGCAAAATACAACCAAATCGACAATGAATTAATTCAAAGAGCAAAAGAAAAGGTTTCAGAAAGTAAAATTAACTTTGACAATCTTACTGTTGATTTACAGATTGAGAAATCCAAACTCAAAAAAATCAGTTCTCAGCAATTTCAATCCAATGCTACAGCACAAAAGATGATCAGAGATTTTGAGACTAAATTGGAAAAACTCAACGACAAATATGAGCGCCATACACAATATTTTGAGCAAAACAATAAGTTCATCACTACTGGAAAGAAAATTTATGACTTAATTAAAAAGTACAAAACGCACAAAACCAACAAAGCGCTCAACGAGGAGGTTAAAAAGTTTATCGCAATGGAAAAAAGCAAAATTCTAGAACAAGAAAAACCGCTTGTTTTTGCCAAACCCATTACACTTCCCGATTTACCCAAAATTAAGAAGAAAAAAAGTACCGAAAAACCCATTATACCTTTACCCGAAAAACCTCAAAAAGAATACAAAGTAGGTGATTTGGTGAAAATTAAAAACCAAACTTCAAAAGGAACTATCGAAGAAATCAAAGGTAAAAAAATCACCGTTTTGATTGGTAATTTTAGATTCACAACGCAGCTATCTGAGATAGAGTAAACAGTTTTTAATTCATTTTTTTCGCTTTCAATGAACTAATTCTTTAAATTTGTTTCCTAAGTAGATGTTATGGAATACGATTATATCATAGTGGGGTCAGGATTTGGGGGAAGTGTTTCTGCATTGCGCCTTTCTCAGAAAGGCTATAAAGTTCTTGTGATTGAAAAAGGGAAATGGTATGATGGCAAAGATTTTCCTAAAACCAATTGGCAATTAAGAAAGTGGTTATGGTTGCCAAAATTTAAGTTTTTTGGCATCATGAAAATGACTTACTTTAGACATGTAGGTATCTTGAGTGGCGTGGGAGTTGGCGGTGGTTCATTGGTTTATGCCAATACTTTACCTAAACCCAAAAATAAATTTTACACAACTGGTTCTTGGGCTGGAATTACAAATTGGGAAGAAGAGTTAGCCCCTTATTATGATGTAGCCTCAAAAATGCTTGGTGCAGCCAAAAACCCCAAACTTTTCGATAGTGATTTGAATTTACAAAAATTGGCAAATTATATAGGAAAAGAAGAAGCCTTCTCCCCTACTGATGTTGCTGTATTTTTTGGCACACCCAACAAAGAAGTAGACGACCCTTATTTCGATGGAAAAGGTCCCAAAAGAGTCGGTTGCAATCATTGTGGAAAATGTATGACGGGATGCCCTAACAATTCAAAAAATACACTTGATAAAAACTATCTTTACCTTGCTCAACAACTAGGTTGTGAAATCTTAGCAGAACATGAAGTAAAAGACATCCAATTCAACGAAAAGGAAAAATCCTACAACGTTGTTTTTAAAAAATCAACAAGTTATTTTTCTAAAGCCAAATCAGTAAAAAGTAAAGGAGTTGTGTTATCAGGAGGTGTACTTGGAACCGTAAGACTTTTGATGAAACTGAAGAAAAAATCACTTCCCAACCTTTCAGAAAGATTAGGAGAGTTTGTGAGAACAAATAATGAAGCTTTAATATTTAATGTCACTTTAGACCCTAAAACTGATTATTCAAAGGGCGTAGCTATTGGTTCGATTGTAGATGTAGATGAAAACAGTCATTTAGAGCCTGTAAGATATGGAAAAGGCTCAGGTTTTTGGAGAATATTGATGTGGCCTATGGTAACTGAGAAAAATTTCTTCATAAGAATACTTAAATTAATGGCACTTCCTTTTACTGCTCCTATAAAATGGATTAAAATTTATACTGTAAAAGATTTTGCAAAAAAATCTTCCATCCTACTATTTATGCAAGATTTAGACAGCACAATAACTTTTAAGAAAAAATGGTTTAGAATTGGAACTAAAGTTACCAAAGGTAAAAACCCATCTGCTTTCATTCCAGAGGCACACGATTTAGCCAAAAAACATGCTGAACTCACAAATGCTAAATCTGTGGTCGTTGCATCAGAAACCCTATCAGGAATCCCCTCTACCGCTCATATTTTAGGTGGATGTGTAATGGGAAAAAATAAAGAAGAAGGCGTAATAAACGAAAACAATGAAGTTTTTGGTTATCCCAATATGTATGTTTGTGATGGTTCAATGATCAGTGCCAATCCAGGTGTTAATCCTTCTTTAAGTATTACCGCAATTTCTGAGAGAGCGATGAGTAAGATTGGAGTTAAAGAGTAAATCTGAAAAAAGAAATCAGAAATATGTAATGTGAAATAATTGGTACATTAGAAAATGGATTGTGGTTAGTAGAGATTCAATACTAAAAGACAAAAGATTTTAAGATGTATTTTGTACAAGGTAGAATGTCATACGCATAACGTATTTTGGAAGTTAGTCTAAATGAAAATCTTAGTGTGCTTTGCGCAAATTCTTTGAGTGCTTTGCGGTAATAAAATACTAAATGATGTTTGATGAAAACATTCAAGACTAAAAGACAAAAGATTTAATACTTATTTAATAAGTTAGATCATATAAAACACATTAAAAACTGTCATGTTTTTTATGAGTATAAAAAAAGCCATCTTTAAAAAAGACGGCTTTTTTGTATAAATTTATTTTTCAGATACTATTTTGTAACCGCTCTTCCTATAACGATTTTTTGAATTTCAGAGGTTCCTTCGTAAATCTGAGTAATTTTGGCATCTCTCATTAATCGTTCAACGTGATATTCTTTAACAAAACCATATCCTCCGTGAATTTGAACTGCTTCAACGGTAGTTTTCATTGCAACATCAGAAGCATATAACTTTGCCATTGCACCAGAAACATCATAGTTTTCGCCATTATCTTTTTCCCAAGCTGCTTTGAGAACCATCATCCTTGCTGCTTCAATTTCAGTAGCCATTTCTGCTAATTTGAATTGAATTGCTTGGTGTTCACATATTTTTTTACCAAAAGTTTCTCTTTCTTTAGAATAAGCCAAAGCCAATTCATATGCTCCAGAAGCAATACCTAACGCCTGAGCCGCTATTCCTATTCTACCACCAGACAAGGTTTTCATTGCAAATTTAAATCCGAAACCATCTTCACCAATTCTATTCTCTTTTGGGACTTTAACATCATTAAAAAGTAATGTATGTGTATCCGACCCTCTAATTCCTAATTTATCTTCCTTAGCTCCTACTTCGAATCCAGGCATTCCTTTTTCAACAATCAACACATTGATTCCTCTGTGACCTTTACTAGCATCCGTTTGAGCAACCACTAAGTAAATTGAGGCAGTACTTCCATTAGTAATCCAGTTTTTAGTACCATTCAAAAGGTAGTGATCTCCCATATCAATTGCAGTTGTTCTTTGAGATGTAGCATCAGAACCTGCCTCTGGCTCTGAAAGACAGAAAGCTCCTACTTTTTCTCCTTTTGCTAAAGGCACTAAATACTTTTGCTTTTGTTCTTCTGTACCATACGTTTCTAGTCCGTAACAAACTAAAGAATTATTAACAGACATGCAAACAGAAACAGAAGCATCTACTTTTGAAATTTCTTCCATTGCGAGAGCATAAGACATAGCATCCATTCCGCTTCCTCCATATTTGGGATCTACCATCATTCCCATAAAACCAAGTTCCCCTAATTGTTTAATCTGCTCTAACGGAACAGTTTGGTTGGTATCTCTTTCTATTACTCCAGGTTTACAAACGTTTTGTGCAAAATCTCTTGCTGCATCTCTTACTGCAATTTGCTCTTCACTCAATTTAAAATCCATCTCAAATATTTTTAAAAAAGTTAGTACTATTTTTTCGATATCCAAAATTAGTGTTTATCTTCAACATTGCAACTAAAAACCATTAATTTTAGAAGTTGAAAAACACCTTTAATATCATAGGAATAATGTCAGGAACATCTCTTGATGGAGTGGACATTGCTTATTGCTCCTTTACAAAAGGAAATAAATGGGAATTTAAATTAATATGCGCAAAAACATTTGAATATGACCTTCATTGGAAAAAAATACTTTCTGAAATTGAGCATCAATCTGCATTGGAATTTGCAAAAGTAAATGTTCTTTTAGGGCAATTTTATGGTAAATTGGTAAATACATTTATTGATTTTCATCAAATTGATAAAAATGAAATTGATGCAGTCTCTAGTCACGGACATACCATTTTTCATCAACCAGAAATCTCTTTAACCTCTCAAATCGGAAGCGGTGCTCATATTGCTGCTACTACGGGCATTGCTACAGTATGCGACTTTAGAACTGGCGATGTTGCTTTGGGAGGACAAGGTGCACCCTTGGTTCCCATAGGAGACTTACTTCTTTTCCATGAATACGACAGTTGTTTAAACCTTGGAGGTATTGGAAATATTTCCTACCAAGTGAACAATCAACGAATTTCTTTCGACATCTGTTTGGCAAATATGGTTAGTAATTATTTATGTGAATTTCTTAAAATTACTTTTGATGAAAAGGGAAATATTGCTAAAAATGGAAAATTGGACATTGAACTTTTGGCAAAAATGAACAGATTTACTTTTTTTGATCAAAATCCCCCTAAATCACTTGGCAAAGAATTTTTCGTAAACTCCTTTAAATCAATACTAGATGAAAGTGTCGCTTCAATTGAGGATAAGTTACATACTTTTGGAGTACACATAGGAATACAAATAGGAAAGGTGATAAAAGGTTCTAATTGTCTTGTAACAGGAGGAGGTGCTTATAATGATTTTTGGATAAATGAAATTCAAAAGAATACTTCAACTCAAATAGTGATTCCTACCAAAGAAATAATTGATTTTAAAGAGGCAATAATATTTGCATTTTTAGGAGCATTGAGGCTAACCGATCAAGAAAATTGTCTTGCTTCCGTAACTGGTGCAAAACGAAATAATATTGGAGGATGCATTTATCTTTAGAAAGTTATCGACTGAACACTAAAAAATAACTTTTAAACAATAAAAATACCTGATAAAATATTTTTTGTAGTTTTGGTAAACTAAAAACTAAAAACTATGAAAATGTTATCATTATTAGGTGGTGGATATTTTGGAATTATGTACTATGCTACCATATTTCTGGGAATAATAATGTCTGCCTTGTATTTATTTCCTCTAATTCAAGTACTTATTGCTTATCAAAAGAAAAATTGGTTGGAAAGACAATTCAGCAAAACTCCAGCAGGGAGTGACTCTGAAAAACAATTTAGAGCTGCTTTGTTGTCTGCTGCAGAACCATCTCAGTCTTACCCATTGTATAAAATGCTGAAATTTTATTTAGCAAGCAACGGAATCATTTTGGCGATTATCGGTTTATTAATGATTATAATTCCAGAGTCAACAGACAAAGATGTTCTAAAATTACTTTCATTCTTGCCTTTATTAATTGGTGTTGCTATGTATTTTCTTTACGAAAAGTTTTTCAAAGGCGAAGGATTATGGAGAGAAATCACAGCCGTTTTTATGTTAGGAGGATTGGCGGCAACATTCCTAAGTGTTTATGAACTATATGAAATGTATAGTTGGTTAAGATCTGATATTTTAATTTACTTAATTTTAGGTGGTGGACTATTTGTTATTTACAAAATGGAATCTACTTTGGCGAGTTATTTATACATGATTCTTATCACTTATTCTGTAACCTATTTATCTGCCCACATTAGTTACAACTGGTTGATGTTTTTAACTCATTTCATTTGGTTCTTTGCAATTGCAATACTTTATTTTTGGATACCCAAACTAAAAGCTGCAAAAACAATAGAAACAAAAGAGGTAATTTTTGGATTATTATTTATGATTATGATAATTGCCTTATCAATTTCTCAAACATCAGGTCTTTATGTTCCTGCATTAGCAATAGTGTTGCCAGGTTTATATATTTTCTCAAAAGCATATTATAAAAAAGGTGATTGGCCAATTTCAAAACCTATAGAAACTATCATCATTCTTTTTGTTTTTATAATTTCAATTGCTTTATCATTCTCTGAGGTTGTTGATTTTACTCAAAGTCAAATTTCATTGTTTAAGGGTTATTCATTTCACAAACAAATTGCATACATTATCCTTTTAGGCCTCGCCTTTGGAGCATATAAAATTTATGATGAAGAAATTCCTTCAGAAGAAAAAGACACATTGAACCCATTGATTCTTGGTCTACCTATATTAGCATTTGTACTCACTTATATTGTTGGAAGTTATGGCACACAATTTATAATGACGCTTTTTGCTTTATATTTGGGATACAATTATGTTTCAAAAGGTTTAGAACAAAAAGACTCTTTAAAACTTATTCTAGGTACAAATGTATTCTTAACAGCTATTATCGTTAGAGTTTTTGCAAGTCTTGGAGAGGATATTATTGACTCAAAACTAGCAACAGGATTTATGATTATGTTGATTGGATGTCTATTTGTAGGAACAGTTGTTTATTTGAGAAAAGAATGGACCGTGACTGGTAATTCTGACGACAATCAAAATCACCAACTTCCAAAAGATAATGATATCATCGACAACATGGAAAGTGAAGAACTTTCATAAATAAAAACAAGTTTTATCAAACAAAAAATCTCGCTCGACAGATGTCGAGCGAGATTTTTTTTACCATTTTATTGGGTTTTTATGCAATTTTAAATTCATTATATTTTTCCAAATCAGCCACTTTTTCTTTGTGTTTATCAAGACCAATGGCAATGAGTGAAATATCATCCGTTTGTTCGTAACTACCCTTCCATTTTAATAACGTCTTTCTGAGTTCTGTAACTGCTTTTTCTGGACTTTTATTTGTTTCAAGAATTTCTTCCATACGTTTAAACTTAAATTTCTTGTTGTTTTCATCTCCAAACTGATCTACGATTCCATCAGAGTACAAATAAATAGCATCAACTGTTTGAGCATTGTAATAAAGATTCTCGTACATCATGTTTTTTATTTTGTACAATCTTGAAGATCCTACAGAACATCTTGAAGATTTGATTCTTTTCACTTCTCCATCTTGTACAATTACAAAATCTTTATTAGCACTGGAAATAATAATATCAGACGAATCTTTTTCTATACGCAACAATATCATATCCATGCTGTCTCTAAGAGCAATGGATTTATTTTCTGAATTAAATAATGAAATGATTTTATTATTTACAAACTCTAATATTTTGTTAGGTTCTTTGATGTTATTATCAATCACTGCAGCATTCAAGAAACTGATCCCCAATACACTCATAAAAGCACCAGGAACGCCATGTCCTGTGCAATCTGCTAGAGCAATAAAAATTGAATTTTCATTCTCAAAAAACCAGTAAAAATCACCACTAACAGTATCTTTAGGTTGATACCAATTAGAAATTTCTAAATGAGGATATTCTAAATCGCTAAAATCTTTCATTAAATTAGACTGGATTTTGAGAGCATAATCCAAACTATCCTGAACACGTTTATTGGTCTCTTGCAGTGAAGCTCTATGCTCTGAAAGTAGGAATTTTTGAATTTCAATTTTTTCGTTTTGTCTCAATAGTTTATTCTGTTTTTTTTCAGCCTCTTCTCTGTAATTTTTAAATGTATCAGCTATCTCTTTTTGTAAATAATAAAAACTAGTTGACAACACTCCTAATTCATCTTTTCTATCTTTATATTTAGGAAAAGTCTTTACCTTAAAATCACTTTCAATAAATTCACTTACACCTTTGTTCAATCTAACAATAGGAGTTGTAAGACCTTTTGCTAATAAGTAAATAATTGTAATCGTAATCAATATAAAACAAATTGTTAAAGCCCAGTAATACTTCATAATTCTGGAAAGATGTGCTGAAGACTCATTGCTTACTTTTGACTTGAGTAATTTTATCATCATCATTAATTCTTCAGTTTGTGCTTCAAAAGTTATGTACATTCCATCTTCTTTGTTGTAAATAATATCATTAATAGCACATAACTCTTTAAAAGCATAATGATACTGTTCTAAAATTTTTAACCCATTTTCTATAGAATCACTTTTTGTTAGACTTTTCAATTGGGTTTCAATCTCACCCATTTTAGCTTCAAATTTCTTGATATACTTATTTTCTGTTCGCATTAAGAAATCTTTTTCATGTCTTCTCAATGCCAAAACATCGCTCATAGCAATGATATTCGAATAGTCATTTTCTATGGAATGTATGTACTTTCTCATTTTTCCTTCGATGCCATAATTGTAGAAACCTTTTTTCAAAATCATTTCTTTTAAGGCATCAAAACTTGAATTATAAAGATTAACTTTTTGTGCTATTGTATCCAAATTGCTTTTTAAATCATATAAAGATGTCAACTCATTATTTTTCAGTTGTGCTATTTCTTTCTGAAACAAATCGATATTTTCTATGAATCCTTCAATGTTGTCTGAAGTATTTTGTGCATAGAAATTTGTATCAACTAGGTCTTTAATAAAAAATCCATTTGAATGAATAAAACTAGCATCTATCATCTCTTTGTTTTTTAACAGTTGAGATTGATAAAATTGTACAGCCTCCTTTTGACGTGTATGAGCGTTCCAAATCAAAACCAAAATTCCATTGAAAACAAAAATCATCAAAAAAGACACTATTGTTTTATTAAAAACACTCATCTTTTTCCACACTTCTGTTACACCGTAAACCATTCTCCTTATTAACTTTGCTTTCGCCACAATTTTCAGTTTATTGATATTAATACTTCTTTTCAAAGTACAAAGAAAATCAAAGCATATTATTTGAATTTTAATAGGGGTTTATGATTAGATTAAGATGACTAAATAAAGTCTTGTTATTATTCATAAATCTTTTAATTTGAAACTAAACCATTATTTGATTTCATTAGGTTATTTTCTTTTATTTCGCTCATCTTTCTAATATTTTCTAAATTTGTGAATATAAAGAAGTATTTTAATGAGTGAAACAAATATTTATACACCCGAATTTTTAGATTTTTTGAATCAATTTATCACTGAAGATAGAGTATCAATTCAAGATAAAGTTTTAGCGGATAGAACCCGACATATCACAGCTGTAATAGAAGATATTTATCAACCACATAATGCTAGCGCAGTAATTAGAACCTGTGATTGTTTTGGTATTCAAGATTTGCACATCATAGAAAATAGGAACAAGTATAAAGTAAATCCAAAGGTTGCACTAGGAAGTGGGCAATGGGTGAATGTAATCAAATATCGAGAAGAAGAAAATAATTCTTTATCATGCATCAATCATCTCAAGAGTAAAGGATATAAAATTGTAGCTACAACACCACATACAGACAAAAGTATTTATGATTTAGAATTAGACGAGCCCATTGCTTTGGTTTTTGGAAATGAAAAGGAAGGAATTTCTAACATTATCAGAGACAATGCAGATGAATTGGTGAAAATACCAATGTATGGTTTTACGGAAAGTTTCAACATATCAGTGAGTGCTGCTTTGTGTATGAGTTTACTCATCGAAAAACTCAGAAAAACAGATATTCATTGGCAACTTTCTGAGGAAGAAAAACTAATTTTAAATGTAGATTGGGCTAAAAATAAGTTAGGCACGATTGATAAATATATATTTGAATACGAACGATTATTGGAAACTTCATCAGAAAAATAGTTGTAAAAATATACAATTACTCATATCATTGAATTCATAAATCACTCATATCAAACTTATTTTGATTTTTTTCTACCTCAATTTAATATTTACATAACAAAGCAAATATTATTTCGTTTAGTTACTTTTGCAAATGAAATGAAAAAATCTTTTCTGATATTATTTTCTATACTTTTCACCTTAACTTTTTGGGGACAAGGTAATGGTCGGGTGGTATTAAAAAATTTGCAAGAATTTGACAAAGCAAAATTTCATTTTGGTTTTATTTTAGGGTACAATTCATCTGATTTTTTTGTGGATGAAAAACCCAATAATTATGTAAATAATGGTTTATTAAGTCTGAATAACATTTCAAGACCAGGTTTCAACTTGGGAATTGTTTCTTCATTAAACATCACGCATCTCACAAGTTTGAGGTTTTTACCTACTTTATCTTTTCAAGAGAGAGAATTACAATATAATTTTTCTGGAGCGAGGGACACTTCTATACTTTGGACCAAAAGAATTGAATCCACCTTTTTAGATTTTCCTTTACTCATTAAAATGCGTACGGAACGCATCAATAATTTTGCAGCATATATTGTTGCTGGTGGTAGATTCGGATTGGATATGCAATCCAACAAAGATGTTGAAAATAGTAATGCTCCACTAAAAGATCAGATTATAAAAATTACTAAACCTGACTACGGAATAGAAGTAGGTGGAGGTTTTGATTTCTTTTTAGAATATTTTAAGTTGGGGCTTGAACTCAAGATGGGAATGGGACTCAAAAACATATTAATTCAAGAAAACACTTACTTCTCTAATCCAATTGAACAACTAAGGAGTAAAGTTTGGACTGTTTCGATAACTTTTGAAGGGTGATTTGGGTTAGAAGTTATGATACACTTCATAATAAAAAAATTGCTGTCTTAATTAAAGACTTTTACTGATTCTCCCTCAAAATATACTCAATAATTTTAGTCATAAGATGCACTCTATTTGCATGGTAAAATTATGTATATCTTTCAAAAAAACCTTTTATTAATAAACTTTTATTAATTCAGTTTTATATTTTTTTTAACTTTTAACATTCTGTTAGTATTTCTTGTAATATGTAAACAAAAATGAATAATAGTTCAACTCAACAAACAACTAGTGCAACCTTTCTGCACAGCAAAATCCTTATTCCCTCACCAATTCATAACTGGTACTTCTTCCACCTCCTGTTTCTTTGACTAAGATATTTTTGTTCACCAAATCTTGAATATCTCGCAATGCAGTATCTTGTGAACAATTACAAATTTTCCCCCATTTTGAAGTGGTCAGTTTACCTGAAAATCCATCCAAAAGTTTATTGATCATTTTTTGTTGACGCTCATTAAGTAGGGTTGTTGAATGTGTATGCCAAAATGCAGCTTTATCTAGAATGATGGCTAATGTCTCTGAAGTAGCTTGAAAGGAATTTTTCAAGCATTCTAAAAACCATAAAATCCATGCTGTAATATCTGAATCTCCTTTTTGTGTAGCCTCCAGTTGTGCATAATACTCTTTTCTTTCTTGTCTAATCTGAGCAGACATGCTATAAAATCTTTTGGCGCTTTGATCAGAACGGGCCAACAACATTTCTGTAATGGCTCTCGTGATTCTTCCATTACCGTCTTCAAATGGGTGTATGGTGACAAACCACAAATGCGCAATGGCCGCTTTTAGTACTGGGTCGATGTTGGTTTCGGTGTTTATCCATTCTAAAAACTTACTCATTTCTTCATCTATTCTTGAGGCCGCTGGTGCTTCAAAGTGAATTTTCTCTTTGCCTATAGGTCCCGAAACAACTTGCATGGGTCCTTTGGAGTCTTTTCTCCAATCTGCTACAACTATCTTATGCAGACTACTCCATCCTGTAGGAAACAATGCTGCATGCCACCCGAAAAGTCTTTCTTTGGTAAGTGGTGATGCATATTGCTGTGTGGCATCTAGCATCATTTCTACAATGCCATCTATATGACGTTCTGAATCTATGGCTCCTGCCATTTCTATACCCAATCTTCTTGCTATAGAGGAACGAACTTGCGCCATGTCTAGCACTTCTCCTTCTATCTCAGATGATTTTACGATTTCTACCGCCATGATATTCAACACTGCTTCGTCTTGCAAGGCAAAGCCTAAGGATTCCATTTTTCCAAATAACCTTCCTTGTAGATTTCTTATTGCTGCCAGTTGTAAACTTACTTGCTTTTCATCCCAAGTAAAATGGGTCCAGTTGTCTTTATGGTGTATATAAATTGTCATTCACCGCACATTTTGCAACAAATATAAGCTATTTTCTCCGCAAAACAAATTATCTCCGCATTTTTTAATGAGATTAGGATACATATTCTCCGCTAAATTGAATCAGTACAAAAGTTAAGAATTTATATTCTTTTGATTTTGGGTGCTGCATATTAATAAAGATAAATTATTCGAATACATAAATTGAATCTAAGGGGAACTTATTGAGAATGGCTCTATATATGCATGAATTGAGTGTGTAGATAGATTACATAGAATTCAACTTTTTGTTTACTTATACATATGAGGTTAATTATATTTATCTAATGTTTGCTTAACTCTGTTTTTTATTTTGTTGATGAGTTCAATAGGTTCAAGAACAGTCACTTTTTCCCCGTAAGATAAAATTTTCATTTCCAACTCATAATTGAGTTCAACTTTAATTTTGACTTCTAATGATCCATCTTCAAGTATGGTACTTTTTTGAGAAGGATGAATGGGTTTTGTTTGTATATAAGGTGCTTGATCTTTTGTAAAAAGCAATTTTACTTCCTCTACCTTACCTTTTTCAGATTTTGAAACACCAATGATATCATAGAAGAAATCTTCCCAATCCATGTCATTTTCAATATATTTTGTATCAGCATCTTCAATACATTTTATTCTATCCAAAGCCAAATTCCATTGATTCAAATCATATTCCTCATTTCTTCCAAAAACAAACCAACGATTGTTATACTGTTTCAGATAATACGGATGAAAAGTTAATTGAAATGAAGGCTTATTAAAAGGCTCATAGGTAATTTTTAAAACGGTCTTATTGATAATAGCATTGAACAATGGAGAAATATACTCGTACCCTGTATAGTCAATATTGGATTCAAAAGCCATCACCTTATGATTACTTTCTTTCAGACTAAACTGCGAAGTCATCATGGTTCCTATTTCGCTCACCCATTCAAAACCTGGCGCACCCTCAAATCTTTGTAGAACAGAGATAGCATTTTTCAGTTGCTCTGCTTCTGTGGAATTAAGAGGAGAGTTGTTAATAGAGTAGTTTTTATCATCATATCTATAATATGGTTTTTTACCTTCTTTGAAAGTTTCAATGGGTGCATTATAGCCACTTTCACTTTTCATAAACTTGATATCTTCTCGCAACTGTCTTACCTGAACCCCTGTTGATTTAGGGTTGTCATAAAGTAACGCTTCATTAACAATTTCTAGTAAGTCATCAAAATAGTACTTTTTGCCAAAATTGCTAAAGCATTTATCTAATGTTTGATACCTAAGAAGCGCATTTTTGTTTACGGCCATGTTTTTGTGCAGATTTAATGCACAAGATAATAAATATATTAAAGTTATGATTTATTAAAATATTAATTTATGAATATTAACTGTATAAAACTTCATAAATAAACAGTATGGGTAAAAGGCAAAATAAGTGAGTATCAATTAATTTCCTCAATAAACAACAAAAAATACATTTAAGAAATCACAAAATCTCTTACTGATTCTCCCTTAAAATATACTCGATAATTTTAGTCATAAGATGCACTCTATCTTTTCCTCTAACGTTATGTTCATGCATAGGATAAGGAAAAAAATCTATTTGTACCCCTTCTGTAACACACTTTTGAACGTAGGCTAAATTGTGTTGCATTACTACAACATCATCTACAGTTCCATGGATCATAAGGAGTTTTCCTTTAAGATTTTTTACATAATTCAACAAACTTGCGGTTTCATATCCTTTAGGGTTTTGTTTAGGTGTATCCATATATCTTTCACCGTACATGATTTCATACCATTTCCAATCGATTACAGGTCCACCTGCAACTCCTGTGGTAAAAACACCTGGATATCTTGTCATTAAAGATGTAGTCATAAAACCACCAAAACTCCATCCATGAACTGCCATTCTTTCGGCATTTACATAGGGTAAAGTTTTAAGATATTCCACTCCAACCATCTGATCTTCCATCTCAGCTATTCCTAAATTTCTATGAATCACTTTTTCGAAATCATAGCCTCGATTGGCTGAACCTCTTCCATCCAAAGTAAACACTATATAACCTTGTTCGGCCACGTAGTGCATCCATAATCTTGCTCCTCCCAACCAATCATTTGTAACCAGTTGTGCATGAGGCCCACCATAAACATAAACCAACACAGGATACTTTTTGGAAGGATCAAAATCATGAGGTTTCATCATTCTACATTCCAAATCAAACCCGTCCTTGGATTTTAGTTTCAAGAATTCTACTTGAGCTACATTGTAATCTTTTAGAGGGTTTTCTGCTTGATAAATTGTTTTTGCAGTCGCTTTTTTTACATCAATGATATCCACTTGATTGGGAACAGTCAAACTAGACCAAGAATCCAATAAATACTTTCCATCAGGAGATAATTGACAATAGTGTACACCTGATGTTTTTGTAAGTTGTCTTACTTTTGAAGAAGCAAGATCAATTTCATAACAATGATTTTCTTTAGGATCTTCACCAGTTCCTTCGATATAAACTTTTTTGTTATCTATTGAAAAATCAACAATGCTTTTTACAACCCATTTGAAATTAGTCAACTGCTTTATAAGTTTCCCTTCTGTATTATAATGATATAAGTTCATAAAACCATCGCGCTCACTAAACCACAAAAACTCATTGTTCTTTCCAGGAATAAATACTAATGGATGCTCTGGCTCAGTCCATTCTTTACTTTCTTCTTCAAAAAGCGTTTTAACTTTTTCTCCCGTGATCGCATTATACTGGTTCAACCACATATGGTTTTGATCTCTATTGACTTCAGCAAGGAAAATAAATTGTTCATCAGGACTCCAAGATAGGTTGGTCAAATAATGATCTCTTTCACCTTCAGTTTTTAGAAATATTACGCTTCCAGAAGCTACGTTATAAATCCCCACTTTACCATATTCACTTTTTTGCCCAGCCATTGGGTATTTGATAGATTTTAAACTACCTGGTGTTGTATTGATATCCAACAACGGATAATCTGCAACATCTGTTTCGTCTTTTTGATAAAAAGCCAAAGCATTTCCTTGAGGAGACCAAAATGTACCCTTACTTATTCCAAACTCAAATCTATGTATCGCTTGTCCTGAAACTATATTTTTATCTGCAGACTTGAATACAGCAACAGAAGGTTTTCCATCCATAGCCAAATATAAATTATTATCCACCGTATATGCCAATAGATTCTTGGGACTAAAATAATCTGTATTAGAAGCATTTTTGGGGATTTCTAAAATTTTAGAACTTCTATTTTTCATTTTGGAATACGAAAAATAGGCATTCCCATTTCTGTAATATGCTTCAATATTTGAAATCCAATTGAGTTTTGGAAGTCTTTTAATTGTTGAATCTATCTTGATAAAATCTTCTTTTGAAAGAAAATTTTGTTGTCCTTTTAAATCTTGATATACAATACTATCTCCTTTAAAATAAGAAAACATTCCTTCTGTTTGAGTCCATTCTATTGCGGACAAACCTTCTGGATACAAACCTTTGTAATAACCTAATTCACAATCTTCTATTGTTAATTCTTTTTTTTGGGCAACAAATTGAATACTAAAGAATAAGCAAAGTGTTGCAATAAGGATGTTTTTTAAGTTCATAGTTCTAGTGATTAGTTCTTAGTGATTAGTTCTTAGTGATTAGTTCTTGGTGGATAGTGATGAGCGCTTAGTATTAACATAGCAAATCCAAAACAATAATTTACTCAATTTCAGATTTTCAAATTATCTCATTATTTTGTTTTACAATGTAACAATTATCAAATTATCAAATTATCAAATTATCTAATTGTCTAATTGTCCAATTAATTCTCATTTTCCAACTTCGTAATCTCTTTCATTTTTTGTTTCAAAGATTCAATTTCTTCTTTTCCTTTTTGAATTTTATCTGTCACTCCTTTCAAAAGAGCTGCTGCACCTTTACTGTTTCCAAAAAAGCCTAAATTATTTTCGTAATTAGCAACTTCTTTGGTCAGTTCTGTAATTTTCTTTCTAAGGAAATCTTTTTCTTTTTGAAACATTCTTTGAGCATCATTAGCACCTTTCATAGTGTCTAATTTAGCTTGAAAGAAAACTTTATCTTTTTCTTTACCGCTCAATTTTAGTTTTTCATATTGCGCATCCAAAGCAGTTTTGTATTCCTTATAAATAGCATCTTTCTGTTTGAAAGGCACATTTCCTATTTCTGCAAATCTGGAAGAAAATGCTTTAAGCACTTCGATATTTTGTTTGGCATCATCACTTCCTTCATATGCATTGATTTCAGCAATTAAGTCTTGTTTTAATTTCAGATTACCTTCGTTTTCTGCGTCCAAAGATTTGAAATACTGATCTTTTCTTTCAAAAAAGGCATCACATTTGGCTCTGAATTCTTTCCAAAGTTTTTGTTCTGCATATTGTCCAGCATGACCAACTTTTTTCCACTCGTTTTGAAGTTTTATGACCAAATCGGTCCCTGCTTTCCAATCAGAAATATCAATCAATTCATTTGCTTTTTCAATAATTTGTTCTTTTAGAGATTTTTTTTCTTGATTTCCTTCTTTACGTTTTTCGTAATATTTTGCTTTATTTTCATAAAAAGTATCAAAGTAAGCTCTAAACTCTTTCCAAACCACATCATTTAGTTCTTTTGGAGCATAACCTATTTTTTTCCACTCTTCCTGTAATTCATTTAACTCCGAAGTGGACTTCTCCCAATCAGAATGGGTTTCTGGTATGTTTTGAGTCGACTCTTTAACTTTTTCTATTAAGGCTTTTTTCTTGTCTAAATTTGCTAATTTCTCTTCTTCTTTAGACTTTCTAAGTTCAGAAATTTTTTCGTAAATGGCTTTGACAATTTCCCAATACTCATCTTTCATTTTTTCCCAATGCTCTTGATAAGTCGGGCCTACTTCTTCCCATTTGTTTTGGATTGCTTTGATCTCTTGGTCTAATTTTTTGAGACTTTTCTCAGCCAACAATTCCTTTGCTTCATGGATGATCTGATTTTTCAAAGAGAAATTCTTTTTCAAATCATTTTCTTGCAGTTCTTTATAAATATTCACATTGTAGTTGAACAACTCGTTCAACTGGCTGTATTGCGCTTGAATATCTTGATATTTGAGTTTTGGAATATTTCCTACAGCATTCCATTCTTCACGTATTTCTTTTACGGTATTAAACAAAACACCTAAGTTTTCTTCATTTTGCAATAGCAGTTGAAAACGTTTGATAAGAATTTGTTTAAGATTTAGATTTTCTTTCTCTTGTTGCTCCGCTTCTTTTTTCAAGAAAGTAATTCTTTCTTTGAGCGCTGCCAAAGTTTCGATGATTTCTTTATTTAAGTTTTCATTGTCAACATCAATTTCAAGAGGCGTATCAATATCCAGTTGTTTTGCTTCTAATTCTTTTTGTTCGGCATTATAAATCCCATAAAACTCAGAATTAAGAGTTCTCAATTGTTTTTGAAGAGACTTTGGGTCTTCTTCTGTCTGCAATGCTTTTAGTTGGTCTAAAATTTCTATTTTACTCATCATCGTTTTTCTAAATCTCAACAAAAATAATGTAATGAGTTGATTTGTTTCTATTATTCATGAAAAAAATTCTATACTTTTTGAATATCCTACAATAAAGAAGCAAAAATCCCAATGCAAAATAGATTTACATTGGGATTTCATTATTTTATTAAACTATCTGATTACTCAACAATAACTTCATTTGCGTTGGCATCTGATTCTACATTATTGTTTTCGTCAGCATTTGTTTTCGTAGTTTCTTCAATTGGTTCTTTTTCTTGTACTGTAGTTGCATGTGCACCATGACCTCCCAAAATTGGAGCAATCACTAATGCAACTAAACATGTCAACTTAATTAAAATATTCATAGATGGACCTGAAGTATCTTTGAATGGATCACCAACAGTATCTCCAGTTACAGCTGCTTTGTGCGCATCAGAACCTTTGTAAGTCATTTTACCATCAATTTTAACACCTGCTTCGAAAGATTTCTTAGCGTTATCCCAAGCTCCACCAGCATTGTTTTGGAAAATTGCCCAAAGCACACCAGAAACAGTTACACCTGCCATATAAGCTCCTAAAGACTCAGCACCCATCAAAAACCCAATAAGAATTGGAGAAACAATAGTGATTAATCCAGGTAACATCATTTCTTTTAAAGCAGCATTGGTAGAAATTTCAACACATTTACCATATTCTGGCTCATTCTTACCTTGCATGATTCCTGGAATTTCTTTGAATTGTCTTCTCACCTCTTTTACCATTTCCATTGCTGCTTTACCCACAGCACTCATCGCCATTGCTGAGAAAACAACTGGAACCATACCTCCTATGAACAATGCAGCCAATACTTTTGCTTTAAAAATATTAATTCCATCAATACCTGTGAAAGTAACATAAGCAGCAAATAAAGCCAAAGCTGTAAGAGCAGCAGATGCAATCGCAAATCCTTTACCAACAGCAGCAGTAGTATTTCCAACTGCATCCAAAATATCTGTACGCTCACGAACTTCTTTAGGTAATTCACTCATTTCTGCAATTCCTCCAGCATTATCTGCAATAGGTCCAAAAGCATCAATTGCCAATTGCATAGCAGTAGTAGCCATCATTGCAGATGCAGCGATAGCAACACCATAGAAACCTGCGCAAGCATAAGCTCCCCAAATAGCCAAAGCAAAAAGAATGATTGGAGCAAATGTCGAAATCATACCAGTAGATAATCCAGCAATAATATTTGTAGCTGCACCAGTTGATGAATTTTGAATAATATTGTTAACTGGTTTTTTACCCATAGCAGTGTAATATTCAGTTAATACTGAAATTAAACCACCTACAGTTAAACCAATTAATACAGCATAGAAAACTCTCATGCTTGAATAAGCAACATCAGCACCACCACTCAAAGCAGATTCGATAGATGTAAAGTACATTTTTTCTGGAAGCATCCATCCAATCACAAAGTAAGAAGCTATTGCAGTAAGGATAATGCCACTCCAGTTTCCAATATTTAATGCTTGTTGAACTTTAGGTTCTTTTGCTGTATTGTCTTTAATTCTAACAAATAAAGTACCTACAATAGAGAAGATAATTCCTAATCCTGCAATCAATACAGGCATTAAAATAGGACCCATTCCTCCAAAACCTAACAAATCTGATGTTGAATTTTCGTGAAATGCTTTGATTCCATAGTTTCCTAAAACCATCGCTGCAAGCATTGTAGCTACATAAGAACCGAATAAATCTGCTCCCATACCTGCAACGTCTCCTACGTTATCTCCTACGTTATCAGCAATTGTTGCTGGGTTTCTTGGATCATCTTCTGGAATTCCTGCTTCAACTTTACCAACTAAATCAGCACCTACATCTGCTGCTTTGGTATAGATACCTCCACCTACTCTAGCAAATAAAGCAATTGATTCTGCACCTAATGAAAATCCTGCTAAAGTCTCTAGAACAACTGTCATCTGACCATAAAAACCACTTGAAGGCTCTGTGATAAAAACTGCTGCTAAACCAGCGAAAATAACACTCAATCCAAATACTGCAAGACCTGCAACACCCAATCCCATTACTGCTCCAGCTTTAAAAGAAACATTCAATGCTTTTGGCAAACTTGTTTTTGCAGCTTCAGCTGTTCTAACGTTAGCTTCTGTAGCTATTCTCATTCCAATGTTCCCTGCAATCGCTGAGAACAATGCTCCTAACACAAAAGCCACTACTATAAACCAGTGTGTAGATTCTACAAAATAGGAAACAACACCCAACAAAGCACCTGCTATGATAACAAATATCATCAACAAACGGTACTCGGCTTTTAAAAATGCCATCGCTCCTTCTTGAATATACTTAGCGATTTGCTTCATTCTAGCATCGCCAGCATCTTGTTGCTTAACCCATTTGGATAGATAGAACATATATCCTAGCGCTATTAGTCCAAAAACAGGTAAAATGTAAATTAAATTGTCCATATTTTTCTTAATTTCTAAAAATTAGGGGGGCAAAAGTAGATTTTAAAACTTACTTGTGCAAATTTGGATGAAATATTTTTGCTGAGAGCGTTTCGATATTGGTTTAGAGGTAAAGAATTCTAACCTATGCAATTGCTTAAGTTAATATTAAAGGATTAAGTAATTGGATTACTAACTACTAAAGACTAACGACTTTATCCTTCAAATGCAAAATTGCGCCTTTAATAATCAAATACTGAGCGGTGCAGTAGGTAACCATAATTGTTGCTTGAGCAAAGGGAAAACCATCTGTGAAATAGAATTTATCCAAAGCGATACAAGTGTCTGAGACTACAAAAGTCAATGCGCCTGCTAAGATATAGTAATAAGAAGCCATGCTCACTTTGTTATATCTGAAAGCTGCCGTCAACCCCATAAAACAAATGGCTAATCCATATACGATGACTGGAATTAAAAACTCGCCCAACTTGGGGAAAAGGGTATTCATCAAAACCATATAAAATGCGCCAAACATTAGTGCAAACAAAATATTTAATCTAACATCTCCTCTTGTTTTAGCGTTTTTTATATTTAAAATAAATGCCCAAGCGTACAATAATTGACCTATTAAAAATGAGCCCAATCCCAGCAGAAAGAAATTTTCATTTTGTGGAACAAACAATAAAAATGTATCACCAAAAAAGGAAGCAATGATGGCCCCTGTCATTAAATTTTTGAATTTTCCTGTTATATTTTGCGTCAAACTCCAAAACCACAAAAGCAAAAATGGCATTAATAAGGGTTTGGTAGCGAATATCAAAGGTTGGATTTCAAAAATATCTCCAGTGATTTCAAGAATGGCTGTGATAATGTATAATGTTAAAAGTAATGATGGGTTTTTCATATTTCAAAAAATTTAATATCTCAAATTCACGCCCAAACCTTGCTTCCTTCTGAGCAGTTTTTGCAGATGTCTATTTCTTGTCGGTTGGTGAGTAGTGCTTTTCTAAAGTTTTGGTATTCTTTGTTTTTCCATATGTCATTAAACTTTACAAACTGCATATTTCCCAATTTGTGTTTGGCGTCTTTATCGAAACAGCAAGGCACAATACTTCCGTCCCATGTGACCACTGCACTACTCCACATCCTCCAACAATGATTGCTCATTTTGTTTTTGAGTTTGAAAGTACCGTCTGCCATTTTTCTATATCGACTGTATTTGTCAATAGTTGGAATTAATGGATTACCATTTTCGTAAGAATAGACTTGTGCCGTTTTGAAACGAATTTCATCAACACCCATTTCTATGGCCAACTTTTTAGCATCTTCTATTTGATGTTCGTTGGGTTTGACCACCAAAAACTGAAAAATCAAATGGGGAAAATGGGCGTTTCTTTTTTTCTTGGCAGTCACCATATTTCTAGTGCCTTCCAATACTTTTCCTAGAGAACCTTCTTTTCGGTATTGCTCATAGACTTCTTGCGTAGTTCCGTCAATCGAGATGATCATTCTTTTGAGTCCGCTATCGATTACTTTTTCACAGCTGTCGGGATTTAGAAAATGAGCATTGGTGGATGTGGCGGTGTAAATTCCTTTGGCGTTGGCATAGGCAATCAAATCGAAAATATTTTTATTGATAAACGGTTCACCTTGAAAATAAAAATTGATGTAGGATAAGTTTTTACCCAATTCATCTATGATTTTTTCATTGACACTCGATTTCATATTCCCTGTGGGGCGAGAGAATTGTTTCAATCCACTCGGGCATTCTGGACAGCCCAAATTACAAGCAGTAGTGGGCTCAATAGAAAGCGCTAGTGGTTTTCCCCAAATAATCGGTTTTTTGAAAATTCTCGAAAGCCAAAAACTTTTGTACAACAAAGCCCCATTCAAAATCTTCCTAAAAGAAAGCATTTTAAGGATGTGGAAAGTTGTGCTATTTGACATTGAAAATTATAATTCTAAAATGCTAAATTACGCATTTATATCCAAATGGAAATCTCGTTTAAAACATTTATAAAATATGTCTATAAAATATGTCATATGTAATCTTTGTAACAGACTATCGATTTTTCATCCTTTACCTTTGTAGAAAAATGAATATTATGCCAACAATAAATTTAACGAAAGAACTTTTTCAATCAGATGTATTTGATTATACCAAAGGAGAAGATTGGAATTTTAAAGGAACACAACCTGCCATTATCGATTTTTATGCAGATTGGTGTGGTCCATGCAAAATGGTAGCACCAATTCTTGAAGAACTATCTGATGAATACAAAGATAAAGTGACTATTTATAAAGTAAATACCGAGATAGAGCAAGAATTATCTGCCATGTTTGGTATTAGAAGTATTCCTTCCATTTTGTTTATTCCTATGGACAAACAACCTATGATGCAAGCAGGAGCTTTACCTAAAAACGCTTTGAAGGATATTATTGAAAAGGAGTTGATGTAGGGAGTTTTCCTTTATTCACTGTTCTGAAGATAAATCTCTAGAATAATGAAAACCACAAAGATTCTGTGTTGATTTCCAAATTATTTTTAGTTTTTTTATTACTTTCGCATTTAAGTCAGTCATAGAACTAGACTCTATAGCGTGTCAGACAATTAGTTTATGCACGCTATTTTTTGTTACATATTCTTTATCATAAGTCGTATTATTTTTGAATAGTATATATACCAATTCTAGTATTTTTCTTTGAATTGCTACAAGCGCTTTCATTTTAACCCCATGTTTAGAAACTAATCTTGAGTATATATTTTTAAAATTATCATCCCACTTTACTGCCGTCAATGCTGGTAAATACATTGATTTTCGTAAATTTCTATTTCCTTTCTTTGATATTCTAGGTTTACCTTTAACAGATGTTCCTGATTGTTTTTCTTTAACATCTAAACCAGCATAACTCGATAATTGCGCCTTGTTTCTAATTAATTCAAATCCGTTTGTCTCTGCTAAAACAATTACAGCTGTTAATTCTCCTACTCCTAGTATAGTTGTAATATTATTTATGAGTTGCTTTAATTTGAGGTTATCTCTAATTATTAAATCTATATCACTTTTTATCTCCTTTTCCTGCAAATTTAAGAATTTAATCCTCGCTTCCATTCTATCCAAACTCTTTTTATTAGGCTTTGCCTCTGAACTTTCAGCGTGTTTTTGATTCTTCAAGATACTTCTTTCTTGTACAATTTGATCCCTTTCACGAGTTAATTGCTGAAGTTCTTTATACACATCATTTGGTCTTTGCCATTTATCTAATTTTCGTTCTAATCCGAATTGTGTTATAGCTTGAGAACAACTCTTATCTGTTACTGTTTTTAAATCTAGTGTTCGCATATAATTGCTGATCTTATTTGGCAAAACCACACTAACTTGATAGTTATTTTCATCTAAATAATAGGCGAATTTTTGATGATACACTCCAGTTGCTTCCATTACGTATTGCACTTCTACTTCCTTATCTATTAATTTATTTACCCAATCAACCAATAAAGGTATACCAGAATTAGTATTCTTAATAACTTTATAGGCAAATAATTCAATTGAAAAATCATCAAACATTCTCCCTAATGTAACTACTAATTCTTTTTGTGCTACATCGATTCCTGTTGCTTGTTTTACTATTTTCTTCATCTTTTCTATTGTTTAATTTGTCATCAAAGTGATGAATCTTCCTCCGTCTTTTCTCCTGTTTGGATATTCTGGATATTAAGTTATACTTAACTCCTTACATTCTGTTCAGACTCAAAAAGATAAAAAAGAGTGAGGTAATTTCTATGTGTGAATATATTTCAATGAACTATTTAGTCACAAATGAACTCTCACCCTTTTTCACTTCAATATTGCAAAGTTAATTTATCAAACAATTGAATTATTTTATTTTTTTTGCAAACATAGGAGACACAGAGCACACAGAGAGTTTCAATTCTGTTTTAGTGATTAAAAATTTATAATTCTTTTTAGGTTTTTGGTATTGTAAATCGTATAAAAAAAACAGGTAAACTCTGTGACCTTCGTGACTCTGTGGTTCAAAAACTAAGGATTGAATATTAAAAGAATACACACAAAGCACAGATTTTTTATAGCGAAAAAGTAACCATTTTTTTGTCATACTGATTTTACGAAATAATTACTTCAGTGAGCCTTTAACAACAAACCAAGAACTTCAAACTCAGAACCAACTAATTTATTAGTTTTTACTTCTTCAACACCCAAGCACTATATTCGCCTGAAGTTGTGATTTGAGATTTAGCATTTTTGGCTTCAGAAGAGGATGCGTATTGACCAAAAGCAACTCTGTGTAGTCCTTTATTGTAATCTACAACTAAAGCGTCAAAACCTTTGGATTGTAGTTCTTTCACAAAAACTTCTGCGTTGGATTGGTCTTTAAAACAACCGCCTATAACAAAATAGCCTTGTTCGGTATTTTTGATGGTAGATGCTTTTTCTACTTTATCGTCTTCAAAGACTACATCTTCTTTAACTACCTCAGTTGAAATAGTCTCAACAGGCTTTGACTGAATATCAAAAATAGAAAATTCCACTTTTTCTAAAGTATCAATTGTAAATGTTTTGGAAGCGTAAAACTGATAATTTTGAATTGCTTTGGTAAAAGAAAAAGGATTCAAATCAGAGTATTGAAAATTTCCTTGAGGGCTTAGCAAATCTGTTTTCAAAGGTATCCAAGCAGCATAAAAACCTAATGGAATAAGCGCTGCCGCTACCCACCATTTGGATTGACTCACTTTTATGGAAGGCGCATTCGTTTTTTCCAAAGGTTCTTGTATCGCCACCACTTTTCCAAGCGGTTTTCTATCTGATGTTTCAACTGTTTCTTTAGTTGTTATTTGCACAATAGGAGTTTCCTTTTCTAGTACTGGCAAAGGCAAAGCTTTTACAACAGGAAGTCCAAAACTTGAAAGCAAATAACTTTCTTTTTTGGCATGGAAACTTACATTGTTTTTTTCGTCTAGGAAAAAAGTACCGATAGCACCCAAATCAAAACGTTTCTTGAGTTGTATTTCGCTTTGAATCGACTTTACAAAAGTATCGATAAACTCCGCAGCATTTTGAAATGCAATATTTTCTTCTTTTACAATTTCGTGCGCTAAAAGCCCATCATTATGTTGCAAAAATCTATTGAAAACAAATCCTTTTTTGGGAGGACAAAGCATTTTCGATTGCGCATCTGCAAAACCAGGAATATAATTCGCCACCAACCCACCAAAATTGGGTATCACCACACAATCGTGTTGGTGCATTAGGTTGATGAGATATTTTTCTATGTTTTGCATTTTCTAATGTGCCTTTCGAACTCACAAAGATAAGTTAATAATATGGCATTTTCAAAGATTTTTTTTCGCAAAAAGAATAGGTTTTATAAAGATGTTGATTATCAGAAAGAAGTTATTAAAAATTAGTGCCATAAAAAAAAGAGTCATAGATAATTTATCTACAACTCTTTTTAAGATTCAAAATGTTTTTATAATTATTTCAACTTATTCAATGAAATGGTAATTCTTTTCAATGCTTCAATTAAATTGGCTTCGCTAGCAGCGTAAGAAATCCTAATACATTTATCATCACCAAATGCACTTCCAGTTACTGTGGCTACTTCTGCATCTGTAAGAAGATACATAGCCAAATCATCAGCATTCTTGATTGTGTATTCACCATTAGAAGTTCCAAAATAGGCACTGATATCAGGAAAAACATAAAATGCTCCTTCAGGAATATTGATTTTAACTCTGTCGATTTTTCTCAACTCTGTCAACATCAAATCTCTTCTTTTTTCGAAAGCATCTCTCATTTCGTAAGTAACACTTGGATCTGCTTTCAAAGCTGCAATAGCGGCTCTTTGTGCAATAGAGCACGTGCCACTCGTAACTTGACCTTGCATTTTGATACATGCTTTTGCAATCCATGCCGGTGCTCCAATATAACCTAATCTCCATCCTGTCATGGCAAATGCTTTTGATAAACCATTTACCGTTACCACTTGTTCATAAACATCCTCAAACTGAGCTAAACTTTGATGTTTTCCTACAAAATTGATGTGTTCATATATCTCATCACTTATGACAATAATTTCTTTGTGTTTAACTACAACATCTGCCAAACTTCTTAACTCTTCTTTGCTGTATAAACTTCCAGTTGGATTGCAAGGCGAACTAAAAATCATCATTTTCGTTTTAGGTGTAATTGCTTTTTCAAAAGCGGCTCCAGTTATTTTAAAATCATCATCAATTGATGTTTCGATAACTACAGGAATACCCTCAGCAAGTTTTACAATCTCTTCGTAAGTAACCCAATAAGGCGCAGGAATTATCACCTCATCACCTGGATTGATAAGACTCAAAACGACATTTGCAATAGATTGTTTGGCTCCAGTTGAAGAAACAATTTGATCCATTCCATAAGTCAATCCATTGTCTCTTTTGAATTTTAAAGCAATGGCTTCTTTCAAATCAGCATAACCTTCTACAGGTGTGTATTGCGTATAATTTTGATCAATACCTTCTTTTGCTGCTTCCTTGATAAAATCAGGTGTATGAAAATCAGGTTCACCTAGACTCAACCCAATAATATTCTTTCCTTCCGCTTTTAATTCTCTTGTTTTTCTTGCCATCGCAAGTGTTGCAGATTCTGACAATCTGTTTAATCTGTCTGAAATTTGAGCCATTTTAATTACTTTTTAATTGTGATGCAAAACTAATTAAATCGAGACATCATTTTGGAATTTCTTTTCCCAAAATTCAAACAAATATTAACAATTTGTTATTTTAATTTTGCTGCGAAAGCTTTTTTAAATTTTTCAACTTTAGGCTGAATAACATACTTGCAATATTGTTCTTCACCGTGAAGGGCAAAATAGTTTTGATGATAATCTTCGGCAGGATAAAACACATCTACAGGAACTACTTCTGTAACAATAGGATTGTCCCAAGCACCAGATTTGTTGAGTTCAGAAATATAGAATTCTGACACTTCTTTTTGTGTTTCGCTATGATAAAAAATGGCTGATCTATACTGTGTTCCAACATCATTTCCTTGTCTATTGAGAGTCGTAGGATCATGGGTTTTCCAGAAAACTTCCAATATTTCTTTGAATGAAATAACATTTGGATCAAAAACTATCTGAGCCACCTCAGCATGACCCGTAAGGCCAGAACAAACTTCTTTATATGTAGGATTTTTCACTTTTCCGCCCATGTAACCGGATGTTACCGAAACAACACCATTCAACTCTGTAAAAACTGCTTCTACACACCAAAAACAACCCGCTCCAAGCGTTGCTACTTCCATATTTTCCATATCAATATCATTATTTAAATTTGATTTTTCTGATGGAGTTTGTGCATTACAACTTACCAAAGAAAAACTTAACAAAGAAAAACTTAACAAAATTATTAAAACTAACTTCATGTGCATATTTTTTATCTTAATTATTTAATCTATGTATAATCCACAAAATATAATAATTATATCACATAAAATAACAGATAAGCCATTACTTTTGTTGTGCGCATTTCAATTTAATTTAAAATGAAGTTATTTTTAATTCTATCAATTCTGACCATGACATCACTTACAAACGCACAAGATAGTGTTCAATTCTTTGGACACAGGGGTTGCAGAGGCTTACTTCCAGAAAATACAATTGAGAGTTTCAATAAGGCTATTGAACTTGGAGTTGATGGCATTGAGTGGGATGTAGTAGTAAGCAAAGATAAAAAGTTGGTGATTTCACATGAACCTTATGTTGATGGGAATTATTGTTTAGACAAGAATGGGAAAGACATTTCTGCTGCTGAAGGAAAAAAAGTGAATTTTTATAATCTGACAGTCGAAGAAATACAAAAATACGATTGTGGAAGTAAGGGTAACGCGAAATTTCCAGAGCAGAAAAAAATCAACTCCTACAAACCAACTGTTCAAGAGGCTTTTGAAAAAATAGATTTTAAATCTGTTACGATATTATTTGAAGTAAAATCAGAGTCCAAAGATTATGGAACTTATCAGCCAGAGCCTAAAGAATATGCTCGAATCATTGCTAATGAAATCAAAGATTTTGAATATAAGTCTAATATAATTTTCATGAGTTTTGATTCACAACTCTTAGAAGAATTATATCAAATATTACCTGAATACAGATATGTATATTTGACTTACAAACCATTTGTTTCTATAGATTCATTTTTGAAAGAAATAACTTTTAAACCTTATGCTTTGGGCATGTACTACCCTACTATTAGAAAAAAAGATGTGCAAAAAGCAAAGAAAGAAAACATAGACATATTTGCATGGACAGTGAATGATAAAAAGAAAAGCGATAAATTAATTCGATATGGCGTTTCTGGAATCATAACAGATTACCCTGATAGAGTGAAGAAATAATCGGTGATGGGTTAATGGTTGATGGTTGATGGAAGATGTTTAATGGTTAATGGTTGATGGTTAATTGGATTGGAAGTTGGAAGATTAAAATTGGTAATTATGAATTTATAAATACGTTAGACTTAGGACGTGATACATTTAACTATGGAACAGTGGAAAATGTACATTATCATCAATACATCAACTTTTTATGAATAATGGAAGTTAATTAGTTTTTTGGATTACATGCATTTGTAATGTCAAAAAAGGTTTTCTTTTGACTTTCGCTAAATCTTATTTTACCATATTTTTGTTTCCAGTCTTCAAAACATTGCGTGCCTTGCATGGTGCCTTCATATTTTTCAACTTCTCTGCACTTACAATATGCTTCAGCAATTTTTTCGGCATCATGTCCTACGCAACTCTGTAAAGTGATTAAAATGAATCCTAAAAACATTATAAACTTCATAATTATTTTTTAATTTAAAGATGTAAAAATACAAAAAGAACTAACATTAATTAGCCATTTTTGAAAGAACAGATAAAGCACTTTCAATATCACATTCTACCATTTTTTCACCTAATTTCTCACCTTCTTCTGCAGAACCTTTTACACCTTTATAATTTTCAACCCATTCATCAAGACATTTTGTTTTTTCTTCCCCTACTTTTTCCACACACGCACAAAATTCGTTTCCAGCAGCTTCAACATCAATGCTTTTATTGAAAAATCCAAAACTTTTACTGGGAAAATGTTCTAATAATAGTTCTATTTGTTCAAAAGTATGCTCAATCTCTTTAGCTACTTTTTTGTTGTCATAGAGTTTAGCTGCTGTTAATAATATTTTATGTCCGCATTCACAGTCTACTGCTGCTTTTATTGTTTCTCCAAAATAGTCTGCACTTTCCTCATCATTCATTTTTGACAATTCATTATTAAACTCTTTAATAATTGGCAGACTACATTTTAAAACATCCTTTATTTTCTCATTTTCTTGCTCAAGATCAATTATATCGTATTCATCATAAATACCTGCATTTATAAAACAATCACATATATCTTCAATATTAGATTTGGCACTATTAGAGCATGAACTCATACTAAAACCGAGAACTATTAGAAGTATTAGATAATTTTTCACTTATTATAATTTAGGTAAAAAAAAAGCACCTCAAATTGAAGTGCTTTGATAAATTAGTTAAAATACTGGACTATAAACCAGGCATACACTCTTTCATTTTTTCTTCAGCAATCTTCTTTTGCTCTTCAGTTGCTTTAGCATCTTTGTATTTGGCAGACCACTCATCAACACATTTTAACATTTCTTCAGGATCTGTCTTTTCTGTACAAGCACAGTATTCTTTTGCCATTGTTTCTCCATCAACACCTCCACATGATGTCATACCTAAAGCAGCAACAACTGCTAATGATAATAATACTTTTTTCATTTTTAAGTTTTTTTTTTTAAATTAATAAGTGGCGTAAAATTATAATTATTTTTAATAATAACAAACCGTAATAAACTAAAATATTTTATTTAATAAAATTTTAATTTTCGGAAGTACTCTTCAAAGCAGCACAATTATCTCTCATTTGTTCAAACGCCTTCATGTCTTTTTCTTGAAGTTCGACAGACATTTTTTCACATTCTTGAAGTTTCTTTTCTAAACTTTCTTGATCCAATTCGGATTTGGTTTCGTTGAGTTCTGTATAACAAACACAAACTTTATCTGCCTCTTCTGGTGATACTCCACCACAAGAAGATAGTATTAAAGTAGCCAATACTAATATTGATGATAATGATTTTTTATTTTTAGTTATTTTAAAGATTATCTAATTTGAAAGCAATTTAATAAAAAATCACATACATTCATTTGTTGTCAGCAAAAACTCTTGTTTTTTTTTGCTTTCTTCACTTTCAACGGAAGTCCCACAAGCAACTAAAATCAAACTTAATCCTAAAATTGTTGTAATTTTTTTCATTATTTTTTAAATATTGCAATTCTTTTTACACCTCCAACTTAAACTCCGAAGTTCTGTGGAATTTAATATCTGGATAATCCGCTTCGGCTTGCACCAAAAGGAAAGGTGAATCTGCCAAGAAAACTGGATTACCATCTTTGTCGTAAGCAATGTTGTTCAATTTTCTTTTGATAAATTCTTCCAGTTTTTCTGGTTTATCAGTAGTCAACCAACATGCTTTGTGATGTGGTTTGAATTTGAAACTTGCTTTTGCCCCATATTCATGTTCCAAACGGTACTGTATTACCTCAAATTGTAATTCACCAACTGTTCCTATGACTTTTCTATTTCCTGGTTGTATGGTAAATAATTGGGCAACCCCTTCATCACTCAACTGAGAAACACCTTTTTCCAATTGTTTGGTTTTCATTGGATCATCGTTTTGGAGTTCTTTGAAAATTTCTGGCGAGAAACTTGGAATTCCTTTAAACATAAATTGTTCTCCTTCTGTGAGTGTATCACCAATTTTGAAATTACCAGAATCATAGAGTCCTATTACATCTCCTGGATAAGCAAAATCAACAACTTCTTTGCTTTGCGCCATGAAAGAAGTAGGATTCGGAAATTTCATTTTCTTCCCTAATCTTACATGATTGTAGAAAGTATTTCTTTCAAAAGTACCAGAAACAATTCTCAAAAAGGCAATTCTATCTCTGTGCTTAGGGTCAATATTGGCGTGAATCTTAAATACAAACCCAGAGAATTTTGGATCTGAAGGTTCTATAATTTCATTTTCGTTTTTTCTACCTCTTGGAGTTGGAGAAATCTCAATAAAAGTATCCAATAATTCTTGAACACCAAAATTATTCAAAGCAGAACCAAAAAACACTGGTGCCACTTCTCCTGAAAGATAGGTTTTCTCATCAAAAGGTTCGTAAACACCATTTACCAATTCTACTTCTTCTCTTAATTCATTAGCAAAATCTTCTCCTACTACTTCTTCTAATTTGGGATCTGACAAATCTTTTATATTTACAATATCTCTTTGGATTTTAGTTTTATTAGCGTCAAATAAATTCAAATTATTTCGATGCAAATTATATACTCCTTTAAAACGGTCTCCCATTCCAATTGGCCAACTTAGAGGTCTTACTTTGATACTTAATTTTTCTTCTAATTCATCCAACAAATCGAAGGCTTCCTTACCTTCACGATCCATTTTGTTGATAAATACAATTACAGGCGTATTTCTCATTCTACACACCTCCATCAACTTCTCTGTTTGACTTTCTACACCATTAGCAGAGTCAATCACCAAAATCACACTGTCTACAGCAGTTAGGGTTCTGTAAGTATCTTCAGCAAAATCCTTGTGACCGGGAGTATCCAAAATATTAATTTGTTTACCACCGTATTCAAATGCCATTACGGAAGTCGCCACAGAAATCCCTCTTTGTTTTTCGATTTCCATAAAATCCGATGTGGCAGATTTTTTAATTTTATTGTTTTTAACCGCTCCAGCACTTTGTATCGCACCACCAAAAAGTAATAACTTTTCAGTTAGTGTAGTTTTTCCAGCATCCGGGTGACTGATGATACCAAATGTTCTTCTCTTTAAAATTTCTTCTTTTAAACCCATTTTTTGAATAAAATATTTGCAAAAATAGACATTAAGATTTAGGTTCTCAAATTTTAATGAGATTTAACTTAGGTAAGAAAAATATTCCTAAATTCTTACATTTCAAAAACTTTACGGCTTAAACTTTGATTAGGATATATCACTTTTTATTAAATTTGACAATTAAATGTATCCACAAATGAAAAAAACTAATTTACTACCATTAAACAAGGTATTTATATTCACTATTTTAAACTTTATATTTCAACTTACGTTTTCACAAGACAGCAAACATGAAAAATGGCATTATTACGCCAATGCTAAAGGGGAAGAAGTTCTAAAAGTAAGTGCTGTTAGAATCAATAATTTCTCAGATGGAATGGCAAGAATTGAAAAATATTTTTGGGACGGTGGAGCAAAAGCATATAATAATTACGGTTACATTGATACCAACGGAACATTAGTCATCAAACAAGATTTTGAAAAAGCGAGCGATTTCAAATTTGGAATTGCTTCTGTAAAAAAAAGAGGCGAAGATTTCTTTTATATTATTGACAAGTCAGGTAAAAAAATCATCAATAAAAACCTTCCTGTTGCACCACTTATTCAAGAAAACACAATCATTTGGAGAGAAAAAAATAGTTTTGGAATCATGGATTTCCAAGGCAACATTTTAGTTCCAGTGGGCAAATATGTAGATTTTGGTGGGTATGACGATTATGGTCTTTGCTGCGTAGCTAAAGAAAAAGACCCCAGCACATGGTTATATGGATTTATAGACACAAAAGGAAACGAAGTAATTCCATGTTCTTTTAATCAAAGTGGTACTAGTAGTTTTAAGGGAGGATTGGCTAGAATGAGTATGCCCAACGGCAAAACAGGATTTATTGATACCAAAGGAAAAATTGCAATTCCTGGAATTCACAGTCCTGCAGAATATTTTTCTGAAGGATTTTATCCAGCTTCTTTTGGAAAAAACAGAACACTTTGGGGCTTGGTAGATTCAACCAACAAGACCATCATTCAGGGAAAATATGATGATTTAAGAAGTCCTTATAAAGACGCTGTTAGAGTAGAATTAAAAGGTAAACATGGCTATCTTAAAACAGATGGTACAGTTTTAATACCTATAGAATATGACGATTGGTCATTTGAGTTTTCTAGAAATGGATTAGCCGTTTTTGTAAAAAACGATATTTACTATGCGTATAACATTAATGGTGAATTAATTCATAAATTTAATACTGGAGAAAGAGTAATTAATGTAGTTCCAGAATACCAAATCATCATTTTTAGAGACAATGCTTCCGGTAGAACCAAAATGATGAATTTTGAAGGGAAAATAATTTTTGAAAACGAAAAAGTTTGTCACATTGGAACTATAAACAGCAACAGAGCGGTACTTAAATATTGTGATTAAACTGATTTTAGCAGACAACTTATAGCAGAATTTGTTTAGTTTTGTAATAATGATAAACACCGAAAACATCATATTAAAATTCTCACCTCATATTTTTTGGGATACTGATGTAAAAGATATTGATTTGCAAACACACAAAAGATTTATCATACAGCGTGTAATTCAATATGGCATGATGAAAGATTGGGAACTTTTAAAACATACTTATGGTTTAAGTACAATTAAGGAAGAAGCAGTTCAGTTTAGAACTTTAGATAAAGTTTCTTTATCTTTTCTTTGTCATATTTTTAAACTTCAAAAAACTGATTTTAGATGTTACAAACTGCAACAGTTTCAGAATCCCTTTTAGAGTTACTAAAAGAGTTGATGATTTCTCCTTTATTTAGCGACTATATATTAGTTGGAGGAACAGCATTGGCGCTTCAAATTGGTCATAGAAATTCTATTGACATTGATCTTTTTGGTTCAAAAGAAATTGACGGACTAATTTTTAAGTCCTTTTTTAAATCTAAAGAGATTTCATTAATTCAGGAAAGTAAAAATATTTTAGTTTTAAAAGTTGATAACATAAAAATTGATTTTGTTAATTATAAATACCCACTATTGGATGATATTTCAACAATAGATAATATAAGATTAGCATCGTTAAAAGATATTGCAGCAATGAAGTTGTCTGCAATTGCAGGAAGAGGAAGTAAAAAAGATTTTGTAGATTTATATTATTTATTGAATTATTTCACTCTAGAACAAATGATTACTTTTTACAACACCAAATATAATGATGGGTCGGAATTTCTAGTCAGAAAAAGTTTGACTTATTTTGAAGATGCTGATTCTGAGCCCATGCCAAGAATGATGAATGATATTACTTGGGAAGATATTAAATCACACATATCAAAAATAAATGATAGACCTTAGAAGTGACACCGTAACAAAACCTTCAAGAGCGATGATGGAGGCAATGATGTATGCGCCAGTTGGTGATGATGTTTTTGTGGAAGACCCTACTATTAATGAATTGGAGGAATTTGCTGCATCAATGTTTGGAATGGAGGCAGGACTTTTTTGTCCTTCCGGAACCATGACCAATCAAATAGCCATCAAGGTACATACGCAACCTGGAGATGAAGTGATTTGCAGCAGAGAATCACATATTTATTGTTACGAAGGAGGAGGAATTGCGGTAAATTCTGGCATTTCTGCAAGATTGATAGAAGGTAAATCAGGAATGATTACCGCTGAAGATGTTGCGAATAACTTTAACAATCCCGAAGACATTCACTTTCCATTAACAAAATTGGTGAGTTTGGAAAATACCTCTAATAGAGGCGGTGGTTTGTGTTATGATTTGGAAGAAATTAGAAAAATAAAACAAGTCTGCATTGAGAAAAACTTAAAATTACATTTAGATGGTGCTAGATTGTTTAATGCAATCGTTGCCACAGGTCAAAGTGCCAAAGATTACGGACAACTTTTCGACAGCATTTCACTTTGTCTTTCCAAAGGATTAGGCGCTCCAGTAGGTTCTGTTTTGATTGGAGACAAAGAATTCATAAAAAAATCAAGAAGAGTTCGAAAAGTTTTAGGTGGTGGAATGCGACAAGCAGGCATCATCGCTGCTGGAGGTTTATTTGCTCTAAAAAACAACATTGAAAGATTATCAGAAGATCATCTACATGCAAAAATCCTTGCTGATGCAGCAGCAACCAATCCCAATATGGCTTCTGTAGAAACTCCAGAAACCAATATTGTGATGATAAACACCCACAGAGATGCACGTAGTATTGTGGCAAATCTCAAAGAAAAAGGAATCTTGTGTATGGCTTTGGGTCCAAAAAGAATACGATTGGTAACACATTTGGATATTACCAAAAGTGAAATCGAATTTGTAGCCGAAACTTTGAAAAATATTGTTTCATAACATTCAACCTTAACGATTTAAGAGTTTAATGTCTTAAAATCTATTGTCTTTTCGTCTTGAGTCTAAAAAAATCACCACTTCACAGCAATTTTTCCTGTGGATTTTCTACTTTCGAGAAAAGCGTGCGCATCGCCAATCTCTTCGATTGTAAAAGTGCCTCCAGAAGTTGGTTTCAAATCACCAATTTCGGTCAATCTTACTACTTCTTCTAAGCATCTTTTTAATGTTAAAGGCTTATAATCAGCAATTCTAAGCATATTTACACCAATGATACCTTTGGAGTTCATCAACATTTGAATAGGTGAGAAAATTCCGAAATTCCAAGCTAAATTTAAAGTCGCAAAAGTTCCTCCTTTTTTTCCTGAACGTTCGGCAGCACCATATATTACGGATCTTCCTCCTTTGTCTAGCAACTTCCAATCTTTTTTAAAAGTACTTCCTCCTACAGAATTGAACGCAACATCTAATTTTTTATCTCCAGATAATTTTAGCAATTCAGTTTCAAAGTCATTTTTTATATAATTGATAGGAAAATCCACTCCATTATTTTTAAGATATTCAAATTTCTCATCAGAACCGGTAGTTCCAAAAACAGTACAACCTTTTAGTTTCGCTAATTGAGTAAGGGCTGTTCCTACTCCTCCTGCAGCTGCATGAATTAGAACTTGGTCATTTTCAAATAGATTTACACACTCAAAAGCGGCAAAATATGCAGTGCAATATTGTGTTGCCAAAGCAGTAGCCAGGGTCATGTCCATATTTTCAGAAATAATAGCACAAGCTCTATAATCTGTTTTGGCAAATTCTGCATAACCCCCAAATCTTGTCATGGCTACAACTCTTTTGTTGAGCAGATAATTCGCTTCTTCACAAGCGACATCAATTACTTTTCCCACTACATCATATCCCAAAACGCTTGGCATTGGAGGAGCATCTTTGTACAATCCATTTCGAGCCATCACATCCGCAAAATTCAATCCGAAACCTTCCACTTCTATCAATACTTCTACTCCAGAAATGGTTGGCTTTTGAACTTCTCTTATTTCAAAGGCTTCTTTTGGATTTCCGTTTTTTACTAATACTGCAGCTCTCATTTTTGGAATTTATTATTTGACTGTAAAAATAGAAAAATCAAACAAAACAATTGATGCATCTTAAAATATTCATCTAACTTTAGCGTTTGGATTAAAATTTTTATCATTTTGAGTCAACTGAATCTATATTCTAAAAAACAACGGTGGAAGTTTTTACTTTTTATCATTGCTTTGATAATTGTAGGACTTACGATTTGGTATGCCAGTTACATTACTCAAAAAGTAAGTAATTCCGAAAAACAAAGAGTGAATAATTGGGGAGAGACGATTCGCAAAAAAGCAGAATTAGTGATGGTAGCCAATGCCAGTTTTAAAAAAATTGCTGAAAATGAAAAACGTTATGTGGAGACATGGATAGGCGCCATGATGGAAATGCAAAAAGATTTGCAAGATTATAGTTTTCCTTTGACCATTGTCCAAAGCAATCAATTAGAACCTAAATCAAAAAACATCCCGTTAATTCTTACAGAAAATGATAATTTCTCTTCCTCAAGCAATTTGAATGAAGAACAAAATCATCCTGATAGCATTGCAAAGTTCATTAAAGAATGGTCAGCAATCAAAACACCAATCGAGATAAAATATGCGAATAACAAAAGTCAAAAGATTTATTACAGAAACAGTGATGACTATTACAATTTGCAATATAAAAGTGACTCTTTGATTGAAGCTTTTAATAGAGATCTTGTGCAAAACAAAGACTTGGTTCCTGTTTTGTTAATTGATTCCGAAACGCAAGAAGTTATTGCTACAAATTTGGATCCTAATTTAATCAATACGCCTGAAAAACTTCAACTAGAGTTGGAAGCAATGCAATTAGAAAACACTCCCATTCAAATTAATTTAGAAGAAAACAAGAAAGGAATATTGTATTATCGTGAAAGCACTACTTTGGCTCAATTGCGTTATTTTCCTTATGTAATTTTGTCTATCATTACTGTTTTTGCATTCATATCCTACTTGCTTTTCAGCACCTTTAGGCGTGCAGAACAAAATCAAGTTTGGGTAGGAATGGCAAAAGAAACTGCGCATCAATTAGGAACACCTTTATCATCTTTGATGGCGTGGATTGAATTACTAAAAGCAGAAGGCGTAAGCGAATCTTATCTTTCTGAAATGTCAAAAGATTTGCAAAGATTGGAAACCGTAACAGATCGTTTTTCTAAAATTGGTTCTGAAAACAAACTCAATGTTGGAAATATTGTTGAAGAAGTACATCACAATATCTCATATCTTAAAAAAAGAGTATCAGGAAAAATTTCCATCGAAGTTGAAAACAAAGAAAATGAACTTAACTCTTATATGAATGTTTCCCTTTTTGGTTGGGTAATTGAAAACATTGTCAAAAATGCTGTTGATGCAATGGAAGGTAATGGTAAAATTAACATTTATCTATTTGAAGATAAAAATTTGAATATTATTGAGATAAAAGATACAGGAAAAGGAATTCCAAATCAAATGTTAAAAAATGTATTTGAACCTGGCTACACTACCAAAAAAAGAGGATGGGGCTTGGGGCTTTCTTTAGCCAAAAGAATTATAGAAGAACATCATAAAGGAAAAATATTTGTGAAATCCTCAGAGTTGGGAATAGGAACAACATTTAGAATTGAATTGCCAAAAACTTAGTATATTATACTTTGTACATTTATTTACTTTTTCCTCCAAAACTTCAAATCAAATCTAGGTGGTTCTTCATTTCTAACTCTATTCACATATAGTATAATAGCAAAAAAAGCGAAAATTACATTAGGAACCCAAACAGCTATCATTGGTGAAAGACCTACATTTGTGGCTGCGACAGTAGTCATTTTCATAAAAAACACATAAAGAAAACAAATGAGAAGCCCAATAAATATACTTTTACCAACACCTTCTCTACTTTTTCTGGATGCTACTGCAATTCCTAGCAAAGTGAGAATATACGCTGCAAATGGATAAGCAGAGCGTTCATACAACACAATCTCGATTGCTGTTAGATTATTAGCTCCTTTTGCTCTTTGTTTATCTCTATATACAGTTAATTCTTCAGTAGTCATAGCTTCTAAAGCATTATTTACATATCCCAATTCATTAATTGAAAAATGTAAAACTGTATCTACTTCATTAATTTGAGTAACAGTTTCGGAGGAGTCTGAAATATTTCTTATGAAAACCTTAGTAAACTTCCATTTATTGGACAAACTATCACCTACAGCAAGATGCACCTGCATGTCTTTATACATTTCATACAAACCATCTTCATTATATTTCCAACTTTCAATCCACATTCTATTTACAGAATTATTGATAGGAGAAAAACTATTGTAATGAACGATTGTTGAATCATCGATTTGAAGATTAATGTTATTCAATGCTGATGCCGTCCAAATGTATTTATTTTCAAAATCTATTCTCTTTTTATTAGCGTGAGGTACCCAATAATGATTGGAAAGCAAAGAAAAAATTAATATAAGCGTACTCACAATCATGTAAGGTCTTGTAAATCTTAAAAAACTGACTCCATTACTCAAAATTGCAATTATTTCACTTCTTTGTGCCATAACACTTGTAAAAAACAAGACTGCTAGGAATATAATCAAAGAACTAAACAAGTTCATGTAATGTATGAAAAAATAGGGATAATACTCAACTGCAATTTTTAAAACAGTAAGTTCTGTGTCAGGCTTAGCAAAATCTCTCAATCTTTCACTAATATCAATTACCATGGAGATACTCATCACCACCATAATCATAAAAATGAATGTTCCTAAAAACTTTCTTGCAATATATAAATCTAATTTTTTCAAATTATAATCTATGCGTCAATTTAGGAACCATTTGATTTTTCCACTCAATAAAGTCTCCTTCAATAATATGTTTGCGCGCTTCTTTTACCAACCAAAGGTAGAATGCTAAATTGTGAATACTAGCAATTTGACCCGCTAATCTCTCTCTAGAAGCAAACAAATGTCTCACATACGCTTTGGTATAAAAAGAATCCACATAAGAAGTTCCAAAAGGATCGAGTGCCTCATAACATTTCTCCCACTTTTTGTTTTTCATATTCAAAACGCCTTCACTTGTAAATAACATGCCATTTCTAGCATTACGAGTTGGCATTACACAATCAAACATATCAACACCAAGAGCTATATTTTCTAAAAGATTTACTGGAGTTCCAACACCCATTAGGTATCTTGGCTTTTCCCAAGGTAATATATCACATACTATTTCTGTCATTTCATACATATCCTCATGAGGTTCCCCAACAGAAAGACCGCCAATTGCATTTCCTTCTCTTTCGAAAGAAGCAATCATCTCTGCTGATTCTTTTCTCAGATCTTTATACACACTTCCTTGAACTATAGGAAAAAGCGTTTGATCATAACCATATTTCCCTTCAGTAGCATCAAATCTTTCACAACATCTTTTGAGCCATCTATGCGTCATGTGCATAGACCTTTTGGCATATTTATATTCACATGGATAAGGAGTACACTCATCAAAAGCCATAATAATGTCTGCACCAATAGTCCTTTGAATATCCATAACATTTTCTGGAGAAAAAAACTGTTTACTTCCATCTATATGCGATCTAAAAGTAACACCTTCCTCTTTGATTTTTCTGGTTCCAGACAAAGAATACACTTGATAACCGCCACTGTCTGTAAGAATGGGCAAATCCCAATTCATAAATTTATGTAGGCCTCCTGCACCCTCCAAAACCTCCAATCCTGGTCTTAGAAACAGATGATAGGTATTCCCCAAAATAATTTGCGCTTTTATATCCTCTTTAATTTCGTGCTGATGTACACCTTTAACTGAAGCGGCAGTTCCCACAGGCATAAAAATAGGTGTTTCTATTTTTCCGTGTGCTGTGGTTACTATACCTGCTCTAGCTTTACTATTGTGGTCTTCTTTTATTAATTCAAATTCCATTATACTTCTTTATCTAATTGGCAAAGATAGAATGAAATATCAAATTGTAGTGTTGTGTATATACAGTTTGGTGTTTTTTTGAAGTTTTAAACAGTTAGACAAAAGACTTTAAGATTCATGACGCTAAGACATCTTGTTTTGTTAATTGATATTTCGCTAATAAATAGGACGGTGAAAAAGAGATAAAATTACTATTTTTTTTAAACCTTTTCCGCTATAAAAAGACATCTTGACTTTAATTTAAGACATTAATTTAAAAGCCATTATCGACAAGATATAATAGATTTAATATTTTCTAATTCTAGTCTTGATGTCTTTTGTCTTAGTATCTTGAATCTTCATAACTCCTCCTTAATACAGTTTCTAGTTGAAAATAGAATTAAAAGATATACTTTTGCAATACTTATGTATTGGATAGGTGCACCTTTTAGATTTTTGTACAAAGTATATTTTGGAATGATTTATTTCGTTTCAGGTATTATTTTGTACCCCTATTTCATGTTTGCTATTCGCCATAAAGACAAATATAAAAAAGCCGCAAAAGCAAAAAAAGTATGGAGTAATGTAATTTGTTACTGTTGTTTTATTAAAGTCAAACTTATCAATGCAGAACATTTCCCTAAAGAAGGGCCTTATATCGTGTGTGCAAATCACGCGAGTTATTTGGACATTATTTTAATGTTCAAAGTTATCCCTCATGATTTTGCATTTTTAGGTAAAGCTGAAGTTTTAAAATGGCCCATTATCAATGTTTTTTTTAAAAATGAAATTGATATACCTGTCTATCGTCATCAAAGAAAGCTGGCAGCTGAAAGTATTCATAAAACAAATGAAGCACTTAGAAACAATAGAAGCATAGCCATTTTTCCTGAAGGGAAAATGCAAGATCAACCTCCTGTTATGGAACGTTTTAAAAATGGTGCTTTTTCTATGGCTATTGACCATGAAGTCCCTATTGTTCCTATCACTTTTAAAAATAATTACAAATTATTTTCTGACCACACAGATTTTTGGGGTGCTGGTAGGCCAGGAATTGCAAAAGTATTTATTCACCCCATTATACAAAGTGAAAATAAATTAGAAATAGTATCTTTGCGAGACAAAACTTTTGAGTTAATAAATAGTGAATTATAAAAACTAAAAACAAACGGACTTATGAATATCGATATAAAAACGGTTGACAAAATTGCTTCATTATCCAAATTGGAATTTAATGGGGAAGAAAAGGAAGCTATCGTTAAAGACATGAACAAAATGTTAGATTTTGTAAGTAAGTTGAGCGAAGTAGATACAGAAGGAGTGAAACCATTGATTCACATCACAGACGAAGTGAATGTATTGCGTCCTGATGAGATAAGAATCGAGATTACACAAAAAGAGGCGTTAAAAAACGCCCCTAAAAAAGATAGTACTTACTTTAAGATTCCAAAAGTTTTGAATCAGTAAGACTTATTTAAAATTCAATTATTAGCAAAACTCATTAAAAGCAGCAACAATATTCTCAGCAATCATATCTGCTGGTCTTCCTTCAATATGGTGTCTTTCGATAAAATGCACTAAGGTACCATTTTTAAACAAAGCCATAGAAGGCGAAGATGGAGGGTAAGGCAAACAGTATTTTCTTACTTGATTCACAGCATCAACATCCACACCAGCAAAAACAGTTACTAAATTGTCTGGAAGTTTATCATTGCTTGAAGCCATAATAGCAGCTGGTCTTGCATTTGCTGCAGCACAACCACAAACACTATTGAGCACTACAAAAGTAGTTCCTTCACTATTTAACACATCGTCAACTTCTGATGCTGAAGTTAATTCTTTATACCCCTTTTGAGTAAGGTCTGATTTCATGGGGGCAATTAATTCTGGTGGATACATAATATTTTATATTTTGATTTAATTAATTTTTATTATTACAAAATTATAGAATAAAATCTATTGAGATGATTCCTAATGAAAATATTAATTTTTAATAATTGTTTATATCTCGATTCTCGATATATATTGTAGCATCTATCAAATTCATTTTTTAAAAGTTTTCATCTGTTATCTTTGAATTTAAATAGAACCTTATCTTTGCAAGATTAAAAATTTGAAGTAATAGTATGAATTTTATAGAAGAAATGACATGGAGGGGTATGATTCACGATATGATGCCCGGAACAGAAGAACTTTTAAATAAAGAAAAAGTGTCTGGATATATCGGATTTGACCCTACTGCAGATTCTTTACATATTGGACATTTAGTGCAAATTATGACTTTGGTTCATCTTCAAAGAGCTGGTCATAAACCCATTGCATTAGTTGGTGGTGCTACAGGTATGGTAGGAGATCCCTCTGGAAAATCTCAAGAGAGAAACTTATTGGATGCTGACACTTTACAACACAATGTAAATTGTGTCGAAGCACAATTAAAAAAATTCTTAGATTTTTCTGATTCTGAAAATGGTGCTATTATGGCCAATAATTATGATTGGTTCAAAGAATTTCATTTTTTAGATTTTATTCGTGATGTAGGCAAACACATCAGCATCAACTATATGCTTGCTAAAGATTCTGTAAAATCGAGATTGGAAACAGGAATGTCCTTTACTGAATTTACCTACCAATTGGTTCAAGGATATGATTTCTACTATTTGTGGAAAAACAAAAATTGCAAACTACAACTAGGAGGTTCAGACCAATGGGGGAATATTGTAACAGGGACAGAACTCATAAGGAGAAAAGGACAAGGTGAAGCATTTGCCATGACCACACCACTTATCAAAAAAGCAGATGGAACTAAGTTTGGAAAAACTGCAGGTGGAAGTGTTTGGCTAGACAAAAGCAAAACTTCTCCTTACAAATTTTACCAATATTGGATCAATGCTTCGGATGAAGATGCGAAAAACTACATTAAGATTTTTACTTTAAAATCTAAATCTGAAATTGAAGCCTTAGAAAAAGCACATGAGGAAGCCCCACACTTGAGAATACTTCAAAAAGCCATCGCAGAAGAAATTACCACAAGAGTGCATAGTGCAGAAGATTTGAAAAGTGCCATTGCTGCATCAGAAATTTTATTTCTAAAAGGAGACGAAGCCGTGACTGCATTCAAAACACTTTCGGAAGAAATGTTTAATGATATATTTGAAGGTGTGCCACAAACAGAAATTTCTAAAGAAGGTTTGAAAGAAGGGTTTGAAATCGTTTCTTTTTTGACTGATAAAACAAACTTTCTTCCTTCCAACGGTGAAGCAAGAAGAGCTTTGAAAGAAAACTCATTGAGCATCAACAAGGCCAAAGTAAATGACACCACAATCGTATCTGAAAACGACTTGATTGGAGGTAAATACATTCTGGTTCAGAGGGGTAAGAAGAATAATTTTGTGGTGAAATTTGTGTAATACTTTTATTACAATTAATTCCTATTTTCTTTCCATTTATAAGTAGATTCATCAAAAACCTCTTTACCATAAATAGGTAATTTGGTTTTAATTTCTTCTACTAAATATGCACAAGCTTCTCTTGCATCTTTTCGATGCACAGATGAAGTAAATACAAACAAACATAACTCACCTGCTTTCACTTCTCCCAAACTATGATAAATATGCATACAAGTAAGGTTGAATTTCTCAAAAGTAGCTTCGCGAATTTCATGTGCTAATTGGTTTACCATTTCTTCATATCCAGAATAGACAATGGATTGTACTTCTTTTCCTTCAATTACATCTGCTCTTACCTGTCCTAAAAATATTTCATGTGCTCCAATGTTGGTTTTCACTTGGTGATGTGCGATGGACTGCGCAATTTTTTCAGGAGTAATAGGTCCTTTAACAAAAATGTTTTTCATCTTTAAATTACTGTTTTCTAAAACTTTATTTTGGATAAGAAATATACATTTCTTTTTCTTTTTACATCCTCATCTTTTTTACTTTCTTCTTTATTCTTGATGGTTTGATCTCCATATAACAAGAAATTATCACCATACCAATAGTCCATTTCAACATAACTTCTTTTGGTTTTGTCACCTTCTATTCCTGTTTCAATTTCTTCTGAATCTTCTTCAAAAATGATATTTCCATCCCAATCTATCACTTTTGATTTGATAAATTTAAAAGTTGAATACGCCAATTTTACTGCTTCTTGCTTTTCTTCAGCAATTCTAATGAATCTTTTTTCTGTAAAAGGTTTTTGATGAACGAACATATCAAATATTTCATCCCAAATTTTGTTTCCATTGTTATCATATCTCACAATCAAAGCGTGTGTATATTGATAGCCATCAAAAACTTGCCTTGTTTGGGTAATGGTTGTTCCATTGGGACCAGCAGTTGTATAAGATTCGGTTCTATAGGTAGCATAATAACACTCACCAATGTAAATGTAGCCATCATCTGTTTTGATCAATGGATGAGAAGCTACACTATAACTTATAGTAAGTTCCTTTCCTTTGGATGATTCCTTTTTCTTTTTCTTCTCAATTTTTTCTTGTTTCCTTTGTGACATATAACTTGTAAAGTTTTCTAAGTCTAAAAAGTTTATGAAATTGATATATTCTACTTTACTCCCATTTGTTTTACTAATAAATATGCCTTCACTTGATGAGTTATTTCTAGAAGTATAAGTTCCGGTATATACATATTCAGAAGCTCCAGTTTTGGTGCCATTTACGGACGAAATATTTTTATCTAAATTTTCAGTAAAAATATAATACCCTTTCTTTTCTCCCTTTTCGTCAAAAGTAAGTACAACAACTTCCTTCTCTTTTTTCCTTTCAACCTTTACTAAAACTTCTACATCTTTGGAATTAAAAACTTGTTTAATACTTAAAGCATTAGATGAATAACCCGAATATTCTTTAAAAAGAATAGGAATTATTTTCTTTTCATTGGATTTAAAATTTAAAGTAAATAATACTTCTTCACTTTTCAAAAATCTTGAAGTAGAAGCTACAATGTAAACAATATCGTCTACTACTATAAATTCATCAAAATAAATACTTTTAAAATATCCGCTTTTATAAAAACTTGAGGAAACTTTTCTCGTTTCCAATGTTTTTGTATTGGTTTCAAATACAATAACATTATTCTTTTTGGACTCAATAAACATATCATAAACAAAACCTTCGCTAACGTATGACATGGTGCGATAAAATTTAAAAGGAACATCTATGGTGGTTTGTTGTACTTCTTCAAGACTAGTATTATATTTTCGTATCGTAAAAGTTCTGTTTTGAACTCTTTTTTGATCTGAAGGCTCAGTTATTACTAATACACCTTCCTCACCTATTAAATTCACACTCTTTACGGAAACATCCTCCCCGTTTTCAAATTCAATTCTTTTTTCATAAACAAGTTTTTTTTGAGTATAAAAATTACTTATTACAACAAGAACTAAAACTATCGAAATCAAAAATTTAAACCTATTCATCAATTTTTATTTTTTTTGTTATCTATTCAAAAATAGGTTTATTAATTGATTTGATGCCATTTTCTAGATTAAATAAGTTTTTAAAGCCTTTTATTGAGAGTAAACTAATCGCTTCGATACTTCTCACTCCAGATTGACAGCAAAGAATTAATGGTGTGTTTTTTGAAAATTGTTCTATTTTATTTTCAAGTGTTGACATTGGAATTTGAAAATGTTTGATGATTAATTTAGGAAGTTCATCCTCATTCCTTACATCAATTACACTGGCATTTTGTTCTTTTTGTAATTTCAAAACTTGATTCCAATCAACATTTTGATATGTGTTGGTTAGAGATTTTTTTATAAATATTTCTTTGGCGACAATGAGTTGGGCTGGATTGGCTTGGATATTCAAAACTTGCTGTTGGTGTGTCAAAACATTATAAACAAGCATTTTATTCGCCAATGGATCTCCTATTCCCAAAATCAACTTGATGGTTTCTAATGCCTGAAAGTTGCCGATTATACCGGGCAAAACGCCTAAGACACCAATTTCTTCACAACTCAATCCTTGTTGTTGGTTCTCTTCAAAAACACATCTGTAGGTTGCGCTATTATTATAGTTAAATACTGCAACTTGCCCTTCGAATTTATATATTCCAGCATAAACGTGAGGTTTATTGAGCATAACACAAACATCGTTGATTACATATCTTGCTCCGAAATTGTCTGTACAATCCACAACAATATCATACTGTTCGGTAATTAATCTAGCATTTGAATAATTGAACCTTTCTGGAAAGATTTGGATTTCAATATTTGGATTTAAATCCTTAAGAAATTGCACCATCACTTCTACTTTGAGTTTTCCGACATCACAAGTTTTATAGCAAATTTGTCTTTGTAAATTGCTCAGGTTTATGACATCAAAATCAACTATACCTATTGTTCCAACTCCCATTGATGCCAAATAAGGCAAAACTGCACACCCCAAACCACCGGCACCTAAGACCAAAACTTTGGCTAAGGTCAACTTTTGCTGTCCTTCGAGGCCAATTTCAGAAAGTGAAATCTGCTTTTCGAATCTTGTATGTATATTGTCTTCCAATGAATTGTATTAATTGTCTATTTTTTTTGTGTAATTTATTGAAAAAACATCAAATAATTGAAAAAAACGAATTTAATTTGTGCTACAATTTTACTCATAAATTCTTAAGTGAAGAAACTAAAAGGCAAAGACAAATACAAATCAAGATTGATTATTTGTCAACCACCCAAAATATTGTTATTAAAAAAACATGGAGAAAAAACCAAGTATTCTTTGGTAGGTGGATTCGTGGACGTAGGCGAAACACCTAAGCAAGGCCTTATTCGTGAAGCATTTGAAGAAGTAGGGCTAGAAATCACTACTGATGAACTGCATCTTCTTTCCAGAATTAGAGGTAGAAGAACAAAAAATTTAGTGAAATACTATTATTACCTCAACAACTTCGACAAACCCTATGAACTCAAAGAAACACATAAGTTTTCTGACTTTTTGTGGATTGATCTTACAGAAGCCCTGAAATATCTCGAAGGTACTGATAGAGCCGTGGTAAAATTGCACTTTTTTGATGATGATTTTTAGTTTCTAGAACTAAGTCATTTTTAAATTTTACAATATAAAATCAAAGTAATTTTCAACCGAAACTTCCAACAACTCATGTTCAGGATAGGCATCTTGAAAAGACTTTGGAAATCTTCCTTTACCTGATTTCCATTTGAATTCATAAGCAAAAAGTTTTCCATCTCGTTCTTCTATATAATCTATTTCTGCTCTATCGTGAGTTCTCCAAAAATATTGGTTACTGTAAATTTTATGATAATGTATGAATTTTAGTCGTTCGCTCATTAAGAAATTTTCCCAAAGCGCTCCTTTATCTTGTCTTAAATTAATCGGATTGAAATTATTAATAATTACATTTCTAACACCATTATCGTAAAAATAATACTTTTTGCCTTTTTTCAATTCGTTTCGTAAGTTTCTACTCAATGCTGGTAGTTTGAAAATGATATAGGCTTTTTCTAGTAAATCTAAATATTTTTCTACCGTTGCAACATCAATATTTCCAATGGAATTTGCCAACTCATTGTAACTAACTTCACTCCCAACTTGAAAAGCAATCAGTTGAAGTAATTTCTCCAAAATAGAAGATTTCCTAATGCCTTCCAATTGCAACAAATCTTTATACAAATAACTGCTTGCAATTTCTTTTAGAATCTCTTTTTCTTCGCCATAATTATTGACTACAGCAGGATAAGAACCAAAAACAAGTCTTGTTTCAAGCAACCTTTTTTGTTCAATTACCGATGAGTTTTTTACCAATTCTTCTGTACTCAAAGGGTAAAGGTTGTATTCTTTTTTTCTACCCGTCAAAGGTTCTGCCATGGTATTTCTCAAATCTAAAGAGGAAGAACCTGTAACGATAAATTGAATTTCAGGAAAAGTATCAATCATCAATTTCAACTTCTTTCCAATGTCATTTATTTGCTGGGCTTCATCTATAAAAACCAGTTGGGTATTTGCTCCAACCAAATGACGCAACTTTGTACTTGTATCTGCTTCTGAAAGAGATTGCATTACATCTGCTTCGTCCACGTTGAGCCATATAGATGGCACATCAAAATCTGCGTGTAATTTTATAAGTAAAGTTGTTTTGCCGACTTGTCTTGGACCAATCAAAAGGATAACTTTACCTTTAAAACATGCATTTTTGATTTCATCGTATAATATTCTTGCTACCATAATATGACAAAAATAATACTTTTTCTAAAATTTAGGCGTAATTTTTCGATTATAATCTAAATATTAGGCGTAATTTTTCGAATTTGATAAAAGACATTTTGTTGTATAAGGTACAACTTACTATTTATTAGGTATAAAGTAGCAATTATTTCAGATTTCAACTTTCTGATTTCAGATTTCCTATTTCATTAAAAATATCAGTTTATTAACCACAAAGACGCAAAGGTATTCGCAAAGAGCACCAAGAGTTTAAATATTTATAGTAATTTTCACATCACATCTTACATCATTCTCTATTGCTTCACCACTTTTTGCTTTTCGAAATAGCCATCTTTAGAAAGTAAAATAGTATATACACCTTCGCTTAGATTTGCAAAACTATCTTAGAACATGAATTACACCTTGTGTTTTCCATTCATTACCATAAAATGAACATTCATAAATATAATAATAGACACCATCAGATAAATTACTTCCATCAAATTGGAAACTTTGGTTATTAGTTCTAAAAACAATATTGCCCCATCTGTTGTAAACTCTGAATGAAAACGGATGTCCACCAATGTCTGGAAGTGGGAAATGTTCATTAAAACTATCTTGGTTTGGAGTTATCACGTTTGGAAATTTAAATTCATTCAGATATTCTTCTACAACTGCTATCGAATCTATGGGATAGTAAGCTGGGGATATCGTATAACTGACTCGTTGATGAAAACAAGAAGTGCTATCATAAATCTCACAAGTAAAATACTGAACTGCAGAATCAAAATAAAAAGTTAATTCATTACACAAACCATTGCATAGTGAATCATCATCCCATACAAAATACATATTCTCTGGAGAATTAATGATAAGAGAGTCTTCTTCAAATAAAGAATAATTTTCTTGAATAAAATAAAGTGAATCAACTATTTCTCTAATTACAAGGTTATCTATCAGAACATGTCCGTGATAGTTAGAATCCTGATAATAAGACGATGCCAATTTAATACCTTTATAATCATCTGTAGCAGTAAAATATTTTGTATATTTAGTCCAAACATCAAAATCGGTGAGCACCCAACTAGCAATGGAATCACCAAGTTGAAAACAAGTTCCACTAGCCATGAGTATATTAAATCTAATAGGAGTACTAAAATCCGATTCTATGCCTAACCAACCATTATCTATATAAAATGTAGAAGACATCATTAAATAGCAAGACACTTCGTAACATTTTACAATAGTCAGAAAATAAGTGGATATACCAAATGCACGAT
>CAWUIK010000002.1:0-85226 GCA_963922585.1 uncultured Flavobacteriales bacterium
GAACATTCTAGTTCCAAAACTCCTCCTTTTACTTGTGTTACAGGATGTAATATTTTTTCATGAATTCTACCATAGCCTCTTCTTTCGTCTTTTGCACCATATACCAAACGACCCAATCTTGTCCAAAATGCTCCTCCAGCACACATTACACAAGGTTCGAGTGTTACGTAAAGTGTACATTCGTTTAGGTATTTGTTTCCCAAATATTCAGAAGCCACTGTAAATGCTTGCATTTCTGCGTGAGCCGTAAAATCGGTCAGCGCTTCAGTCAAATTATGTGTTCTACCTATTATCTGATTTTTACATACGATAACTGCCCCTACTGGAACCTCGTCTCTATCCTTTGCGTTTTGGGCTTCTTTCAAAGCTTGTCGCATAAAATATTCATCGTTAAAAGGCTGAAGCATAAATAATATTAAGTGTTTTGCTTTTTAAATTTCAACACAGGAGATTTTCCTTTTTTGAAAATCTTGTTGCTCACGGTAAATCCTTTTCTTAATGCTTTTCTCTTTTCTGCGGGAAGTTCATATATCGATTTACACTCATCCGAACAGCAATGATTCATTTTTTCCTTGCAAGATTCACATTGAATAAACAATAAATGACAGGCTTCATTGGCGCAGTTTACGTGATCGTCACATGGAGCTCCACACTGATGACATTGTGCTATTACATCCTCAGAAACACGCTCCCCTCTTCGCTGATCGAACACAAAGTTTTTGCCCAAGAATTTATTTTCCAATCCTTCCTCTTTTACTTGTCTCACATATTCTATGATGCCTCCTTCGAGCTGAAAAACATTTTTAAATCCTTTGTGTTTGTAATACGCACTTGCTTTTTCGCATCTTATCCCACCAGTGCAATACATCACCAAGTTTTTATCTTCTTTGTGATCTTTCAAATCCTCTTCTATAATCGGTAATGAATCTCTAAAAGTGTCCACATCAGGCGTTATTGCACCTTGGAAATGACCAATTTCTGATTCGTAATGATTTCTCATGTCCACCAAAACGGTATTCTCTTGACTTATAATTTCGTTGAATTCTTTGGCTTTGAGATGAATTCCTTTGTTGGTCACATCAAAAGTATCGTCATTGAGACCATCTGCTACGATTTTATCTCTAACTTTTACTTTGAGTTTCAAGAAGGATTTATTGTCTTGTTCGATGGCAATATTCAACCTAATATCCTTTAAAAATGGAATAGAATCCAAGAAATCTTTGAATTCGTAAAACCTTCTGGACGGTACAGACAATTGCGCATTGATTCCCTCTTTAGCAATATATATTCTTCCCAATACTTCCATTGCATCCCAATGGATGAAAAGATAATTTCTAAAAATCTCGGTGTTTTTAATTTGATGGTACTGATAGAAAGAAATGGTCAAGCGATCTTCGCCAGACTCATCGATCAATTTGGCTCTCTCTTCAGCACTTAATTTATTGTACAGTTGCATGCTATATCAATTATTTGGTGCTTAATAATGTGCAAAAGTAAGTCAAATTTTTCAAAATACCATCAAAGTTGGTTGGTCTTCTTTTTTTTGGCTGCCATTTCCTGCTGTTCGTTCCTAGTCCTCATCTGTGTGTCGGTAGATGTAAGATATTTCCAAGAGCTTCCATTGGTCGCTTTGTCTATATCACATCTTCAGAGACACACATCCTGCGGGCTATCCACTGCCATCAGGGGCAGAGTTAGGATTTTAGTTTCAAAACTAATTTTCTAAATTCAAGATTTAAAAGAACATAAAAAAATTTATGAAACACAATTAAGTTTTTGTATTTAAATTTGTAGTAACATTATTAGTTAACACTGCGTTAGCAAACAACATGACAACAAAAACCATTCATATAGACGAAAGCAACAAGTACGCTCAGGCATTTCTTGATTATTTAAAATCTTTAGATTTTGTAAAAATCGAAGAAAATGAAGATGTTGTTATTCCACAATGGCAACAAGATATTGTGAATGACCGTATCAAAAACACAAAAAGAGAAGATTATCTTTCGCAAGAAGAATTTGAAAATAGTTTGAACCTAGATATATGAAAACATTTCTTCTTGATTTTCATCCATTGTTAAATGAAGAAGTTCAGCAAACTATCTCATACTTCAATGCTAAATCAAAAGGATTAGGGGCAAAATTCTACAAAGATTTAAAATAGGTTGCCAAAAACTCAAAACAAATCCTTACTATCAAATAAGATATAACGACACTATATGTTACCACTTAGTAAATTTCCCTACATGATTCATTTTAGCGTAGATGAGTATAAAAACAAAGTATTCATTGAGGCAATATTTAATACCAGTCAAAACCCTGATGATCACTGGGGTACAAGATTCAAATAAAATATTTTACAATACTAGAATTTCTTTCTTAAATCGATTTCCTTATGGAATACATTTTCAATTAAATGGAAATAATGTTCTTATTCTAGGAATTTTCGCTATGAAAGACAATCCCAAAAAGTAGAGGGTTTAATTTTGTTTGGTTATGCGTTCATAAGTAAGGTTACATCATTAGTTTTTCATTATTATTCATTTTTTTCTCTAAAATATTCTACTCCTAGCGAATCATAACAAACAAAATCCCCATAATTTACTTTATTTACTAACGAACACTGACACGCTACTTTATTAAAGGAGTATGTTCTAAGAATTACTGTATCGTTTTTTAATACTGTTGTTGAAGATACAAGCTCTCCATTTTTATCAAAAACTGTATCAGATTCAACTACAGAACTTTTGCTATTTATTATTGCTTCATTAGTGTTTCTTCCGCAAAAAGAAAAAATTACAACAGGAATTATCAACAAGAAAACTTTCATATATCTATAATTTAATGTTTGTATATCTCGCACCATTGGTTCCGATAATCACAGGAATTTTACCCTGCATTTTACATTTGCTATTTTCATTTCTTAATTTCATTTTACAATATCTAACTAAATAACCCTCAAAGTTATTCAATCCTTACACTTTCTCAATACAAAAAACCAAACATCCATAATGGGAGGGTGTTTTGATGTGCATATTCGATATTATCTTTAACCAAATAGGCATCTGAAACACCATTAATTTGTTTGTTTTCTTTGTTTTTTCCTCCTATCTCAAAAGTAAATTTATTATTGATTAAAAAATCTCCTTTATCTGTATAATTCACTTTATTTTGATAGGAAACTTGATTTAGAAAAAAGGTTTCTCTTATATTTCCCACATTGGTATTATTGTATGAAAGTAAGTGCATCAGATTTGTATTGTCTAAATAGATTTTGTTGGGTTTTTGTAAAGCACTTACACCGAAAGTGTCTTTATACAAGTTTTTGGTTAGTCCTGCTTCTTCCAAATAATTGAGATAAGTCAATAAAGTAGTACGATTGATCTGAATTTTCTCACTCAACTTTGTTGTGTTAGGTGTAAAAGGAACTGACTCTGCAATGACTACCAAAAGTTGTTTTATTTTGGAAATAAAAGCGATGTCAAATTTTCGATGTTGTGGCAATTCTACTTCGAGAATAAAATTAATTACCTCTTGCAATCTTTGTAAATATAAGTCTGGTATTTCTTTGTAGAAAGGATAAAAGCCACTTTTAAGATAGGTATTGAAATATTGTAAGGGTCTTATTTTTTCATTTACTTCTGAAGAGATTGCACCTGCTTGGCTTAAAAGTTCTTCCAAATTATACTTATTAAAAGTCAAACCATGCTCAATGGATAAATATTCACGATAAGACAAACCTTGCATAGTAAAAACTACGGCTCTTCTGCTCAAATCTGCTCTTGCGTTCAATATTTCTAGTAAAGAAGAACCCGTGAAAACAATTTTTAGTTCGGGATAGTTGTCGTAAAAGTTTTTTAGCAATTGAGACCAACCTTCATATTTATGTACTTCGTCTAGAAACAAATACTTTCCTCCGTTTTGAGCAAATTCTATAACCAAATCATCTAAACCGTTATTGGAAAACCATAAATCATCCAAACTCACATAAAGTGTTTCGTTCATTTTGTCTGCCAAATGTAATTTGATATATTGCAACATCAAGGTAGTTTTTCCGACACCTCTACTTCCTTTTATGCCTACCAATTGAGCATCCCAATATATTTCATTCATTATGGAACGAGTAAATTCTGTCGAAGTATTTTGAACTTTCTTTTGAAAAGTATCTATTAGTCTTTGCATATAATTTCTTATGATGAACTACAAAGATATAAAATGTTTATTACAATAAACAAAAAAAGAAAATATTGTTTATATAAATATACAAAAAGAAATTTTTGAGTATGATTTTATGAATTTTCAACCGAAATAATTTTCATAACTATTCAATCTTCGTTTCTTTTAAGTTTAGCATATTCAGAGAGTTTCCTTTCAGTCCTGAAACTTTTTTATTCAAAAAACGAAGTGTTTCAGCATAGAATAATGGTATCACTGGCGCTTCATCGTGAATGATTTGTTGCATATCTTTGTAATATTCATATCGAAGCGCTGTACTGTCTTCAATCAGCGCCAATTCATACAATTCGTCAAATGTATTGTTTTTGAAATGGGTATAATTCAAACCATTTTCTGGATAGAAATTCTTACTGTAAAACAATTGAAAATAATTAATCGCGTCAGGATAATCTGCTATCCAACTTTTGCGGTAAAAAGTGGCTTCAAACTGCGCTATAGATTGCCCCATATAACTTGGTGATAAAATATCGATGTTGACCTTCAGTCCTAAATCTTCCAAAGATTTTTGAATGTAGGTACACATTGCGGTGTACTCTGCAGTAGCCACCAATGTGATTTTTGGAATATCTTTATTGGATGCATAGCCCGCCTCTGAAAGCAATTTTTTGGCTTTGTCCAGATCGTATTTAAATCCTTCTATGGCATATTTTTCATATCCAGGCATTCCTTTGGGAACAAAACCAGTTGTGGCTGGTGTTCCGATATTGTTTCTTAGATGTTTTACCAAAGACTCCATATCTATGGCATAACCAATAGCCTGTCTTACTTTTTGATGACTTAAAGGACTGTTTTTGACACTAGGAATTCTATCATCCACTAATATACCGATATAATCTGTATTTAGCCAGGGTGTTTTTTGAAGGTAAAAATCATCTTCTAATTTTGGATTTAATGTTCCATCTGCTTGTATCAACTCATCTTTTTCATCTTCATTCAATCCCGAAATCATTTCGAGTTTACCATTGGTAAACTCAACAAATTCTACATGTCTATCTTTGATAAATGTAATGGCTACAGCATCTAAATAAGGTAATGGATTTCCTTCTTTGTCTTTTTCAAAATATTCTGGATTTTTACCCAAAACCATTTTTACATTTCTTTTCCATTTCTTGAATACAAACGGGCCTGTTCCTATCGGATTTTCTCCAAAATCGTTTCCAAAAAAGGAAATTGCACTACTTGGAACAACACTACAATAAGGAAGAGAAAGTTGATATAAAAATGAAGGTTGTGGTTTTTCTAAGTAAATTTTCACAATATAATCGCCTTCCGTTAGAATTCCCTTAAATTCTGAATTAGGTCCTCTATCTATGTTTTTGAAGATATACTGCCCTGGTGATGCAGTAGAAGGGTCGATGATTCTTAATAGAGAATATACTACATCTTTTGAAGTTACTTTTCTTTCGTTTTCACCTTTGAAAATAGCATGATTATGGAATTTCACATCTTCTCTCAAATAGAAAGTATAGACTTTACCGTCACTTGATATGTCCCATGAAGAAGCAATTGCAGGAACAACGTTCATGTTTTCATCTAATGTAACCAAACCGTTAAAGATTTGATTTACCGCCAAAAAATCCTCAAATCTCCTTACCAAAGCAGGGTCTAAAGTGTTGATTCCAGCAGATTCGTTGTACCTAAAAACGGTTTTCCCGTCATTCGAGTGATCTGAATCTTTGTTGCTACATCCAATTAAGATAAAAGCAAACAACAATAACGTTATTGATTTTTGTAATGACATAAGTTGAAATATTATCTTGTAATATTACGAAATCAGTTCGCACCAATTCATTCAAAAACTAAGAATTACTAACAAGATTACTTGGATAAGGTGGGGACAATCACTTTTAAGTCGCTCGAAAAGCAATCTGATGCTTGAAGAAGTATCTCTAAATATTCTTCTTTTCCAACGCTTATAAAGTCATCAATAAAACCTTGTGATCGCTCATTCAGTTTGCTATTAGGGAAATACGTTTTTTGTAAAGCCACAATTTTTTGAATGCCTGCTTCTTCTCTTAATTTGAGATCTTGAAAAACTTTTTTGTCGAGTTTCTTGATGAATTTTTCCATTCTTTTCAACTCAGCAGACATCATCTTTTGGTGGTTTTTGAGCAATCGATTGGTTTTTTGTTCTAATCCATCAAAGTATTGCTTTAGTTTTTCTTTATCGTCTTCAAAATCTACTTCGGGAGTGGTGTTTTTATTTATAAAAAGTTGAATTAATTCATCTTCATGTAAGCCCAAGTCGCTGAATGACAATTGATATTTCTCAAAGGTTTCCAAATGTTGAGACGAAACGAAAACAAAACTGTCTCTCAAAACCAAAAGCGGAAAAGTCACTTTATAATCTTCAAAATTTGATTTCAATTGAAGCCAATACGCCAACTCTCCTGGTCCACCTATATAAGCAATGTTGGGCAAAACAAATTCTTCATAAAGAGGTCTAAAAACAGCATTGGGACTTATACTTGTAATATTTGTCTCCAAAACATTTCGCATTTCATCTTCTGTAAACTCAAGATTGGTGTTAAGGATAGAAAATCCTCGTTGCGTTTTTACAATCCTTTCTCTCAACCCGTCTTCTATATAGAATAAGTTGATATTTCGAGAATGCACCTGAATATGATAACCTAATTTACTGAGTTCTTGATTGGTATTTTCGATATTTTGATGCGTATTTTGTTCAAAAAGTTCTCTTTCAAAAAGCGGTAAACTCATTTTTTTTAAATCCACATCATCACCATCGATGATGATGATTTGTTCACCAAAAAAACATTGCACCCAATATCTTGTAGCATCAGACCAATTGGTCATTTCAAAAGATTTTTCAAAAATTTCTTTGAGATATTTGGCGCTCAAAGAAGTTCCTACAGCAGATTTGAATTGCTCAAAAGTATCCACAAAAACTTTTGGTTGAAGACGTCCCAACGGTCCTTCTGCGGGGTTTTTTGAAGCGATTTTTATATTTTGAGTTTTAAAATTATTGACTTCATCAAAATCATGATCTTCGCTTGCCAACCAAAAAATGGGTAAAACTTTATAGTTTGGGTAAGATTTATTGAGTGTTTCCGCCAATTTGATGATAGAAATTATTTTATGTATAAAATATTTTGCGCCACCATATAATGAAAGTTGGTGCCCTGTGGTAACCGTAAAAGTGTTTTCGTTGCGTAATTCATTCAGGATTTTTGGAGGCTCAATATTACTTTTAGCATATTGATTGACCAATGCCTGATGCAAAATTGTTCTTTTTGAATTGTTAAACTGAACTCTTGAAAATTGTTTTCCAAAAGATTCAATACTTGGAAATTCAGTAACAAATTGAGATAAACGACCATCTTTGTTTACATAATCATTAACGATTTTAGACAAGCCTGTCTGTTTTACCTTCAATATGCTACAATCACTCATGTTTACAAAAATATACTAAATACTTTAGATGGAACAAGTGATGTACAAAAATTTAAATTACAATAGTATGATTAGTCAACAAGATGCTACATTTCAACCTCAAAATATACAGGAAGATGATCTGAAATGCCTCCATAATAATTTGAGCCTCCGTATGTTCTATTGGGAGTAGCATTGCCCTCTTTGTCTATATACATCATCCAGTCTTCTTTCAGTATGACAGCCCCTGGAGTTTTCAATTTTGTTTTTAACCCATTTGTAACAATTATATTATCTAAACATCCCCATTCTCCTTTATAATTGTAAGTTCCGAAGCCTTTAATATGATTATCTAATTGAAGATTTACCAAATGCGATTCAGAATCTAATTCTTGCGCCCCCAAAACTGCATAAATGCTATTATCAGTTGGATAATCATTCATATCTCCTACAATGATAATGTTTTGTGTTTCCCACTGAGGAATATTTTCTGAGATATGATTTTTGAGTGTTTTGGCAGCATTTTCTCTTTTATAAGAAGACGCTTCAGCCCCTCCCCTTCTTGATGACCAATGATTTACATATACGTGTAGAATATTTTTGGATTTAATAACTTCAAACTTGCAATATAAAATATCTCTCGTTCTGTAACTTTCATCATCTGCAATAGACAACAAAATGGGTTGGCTATCTAATAGTTTAAATTTAGTAGTATTATAAAGAGCAGCCACATCTATACCTCTGGCATCTGGGCTATCAAAATGAACAATATCAAAGTAGCTGTCCTTCAACACCGTTTGTGAAACTAAGTCTTTTACTACTTCATAATTTTCAACTTCACAAAGACCAATAATGTCTGGCCCTCCAGTTTCTGAATTCATTGCATCTATCACTTTAGATAAATCTGCTAATTTTTTTATGTATTTTTCCGAATTCCACTCTGTTTCAGATGTTGGCAAAAACCACTCGTCTTCTGTTTTAGGATCATCAATGGTATCAAAAAGGTTTTCTACGTTATAAAAACCAATATTATAAGTTTGTAAATCTTGTTGAATATTTACGCTATCGTTTTTTTCAATACTAGAATTAGTAACTTCTGAAGAATTACAAGAAATAAAAAAAAGAGATAAAAATCCAATGATGAAAAATTGTTTCATAAGTGCTTTTTAGTTTAAGTTTGCTAAAATAAGGATATTTCATTTAAATTATATGCTTTAAATACAAAAGATAACTATTTGGCAAGAAAAAGTAGATTAATTTAGTGCTAAAAAGAATATTTGTTGATAAAATATGGGCAAATATCCTTTTAAAAACGCAAACGAAAACCTATCTTTGTGACTCAATAAATGGCAGAAGAACAATTCATAGTATCCGCGAGGAAGTATAGACCCAGTCAATGGGAAAGTGTGGTAGGTCAATCCAACATCACAACGACTATGCAACACGCTATTGAAACTGGACATTTGGCGCCTGCTTATCTTTTTTGTGGACCTCGAGGTGTTGGAAAAACAACTTGTGCTAGAATTTTTGCCAAAGCAATTAACCAGTCTGAAAGTGGCAATGCAGATGAAGATTTTTCATTCAATATTTTTGAATTAGATGCGGCTTCCAACAATTCTGTTGAAGATATAAGATCTTTAATTGACCAAGTGAGAATCCCCCCTCAAAATGGAAAATACAAAGTCTATATCATTGACGAGGTGCACATGTTGAGTTCGAATGCCTTCAATGCTTTCTTAAAAACATTGGAAGAACCACCTTCTTATGCCATTTTTGTACTTGCAACCACAGAAAAACACAAACTACTTCCTACGATTCTTTCAAGATGTCAAATATATGATTTCAACAGAATCACGATTGCAGATATTGCAAAGCATTTGGCTTGGATATCGGAAAAGGAAGGTATAAAGGCAGAATCTGATGCATTGCACGTAATTGCTGAAAAAGCAGATGGAGCCTTGAGAGATGCACTTTCAATCTTTGACCAAATTGTCAATTTTACAGACGGAAATATCACTTATGATGCAGTTCTGAAGAATTTGAATATTCTAGATTATGATTTTTATTTTAAAATCACTGAATACATTCTTGCAAACAACATTCACGAAGCCCTATTGGTTTTTGACGAAATCTTAGAAAATGGTTTTGACGGACATAACTTCATCGTTGGCTTAGGTGCACATTATAGAAATCTTTTGGTTTGTAAAGACCCAATTACTTTAAAATTGCTTGAAGTTGGAGATAGTATTAAAACCAAATACAATGACCAATCTCAAAAAGCAAATGCAAAATTCCTAATTGATGCCCTCACCATTGTTGGTGAATGTGACGTCAATTACAAAACATCCAAAAATCAACGGCTCTTAGTTGAGTTAGCGATTATGAAGATGAGTTCTCTAACAGCGTTAGAGGGCGAAAAAAAAAACTAACTCATCAGACTTTAAAATAATTTCGCCTAATATCTTCGAGAATCATATTCCTGCTCCTCCCAACGGTCAGGAAATAAAGAAAGATGTTCCCAAAGAACCTAGTCAAACAAAAATTGATAAAGTTTCTGTTTCTGAAAATCCAACTAGCGGTAGTATTTCAACAGCAGAAACTCCAACTCAAACAAACACTAATGTAAAACCTTTAAAAGTTGCTTCTTTCGGAAAGTTTAAGTTAAAGTCAGATCTTTCGTTGTCTAAAAAAACAGAAGAACAAAAAGCCGCTGAAGAGCAAGAAGAAGATTTGAGTAAAAAGCCCAAAACACCTTTTACTCAAGAACAGTTAAATGCAAAATGGAAATCATATTGTTACTTAATTCAAAAAGAAGGAAAAGGAGGGTTATATGCCACTTTAACAAAACATCCTGTTTTGGTAAAAGATAATTTTCAGTTAGAGTTGGTCTTAGATAGCGAAATTCAAGAATTAGAGTTGAATGCTTCAAAGTCAAATTTACTCAGTTTCCTAAGGAAAGAACTTAATAATTATCAGATAGATTTGAAAACCATTATCAATGTAAATGTAAAAGAAACGAAACATTTAACGAATAAAGATAAGTTTTTGCAAATGGCGGAGAAAAATCCTGTCCTGAATAGTTTGAGAGAGCGATTAGGGTTGGATATTGAGTATTAATTGTCTCTGAAAATTTAGTTTTTTACAAAGCGTCCTTCATATCATCATATACTCTCTCACATTCAATTGAATCAACAGCATTTCTAAAGAACCTTAGTAAGTGTAGCATCTGCGTGTGGCCTTTTGTTTTACCAATACTACTCACTATAAAAATACTTAATAAAATAACCAAAGAAAGTGGCAAAATGAACAGAAAACTAGTAGTGCCATTGAGTTGCCATTTAACCAAAGCGAACATTGATCCAAAAAAACTCAAGACAGAAAAGCCGATGTATAACATCATAATCATTTGCCAAACCGTTTCTTTTGGACCTATCTGACATCTAATGATACATTTATCTTCTTCTTGTTCAAAAGTTAAATTCAAAACAGGAGACCAATAGTGTTGATCTTTTTTGGGGATGCTTAATCTTATAGACCGATCATAGTGATTTCCAATAATGGTGTCGTCATTTATTTCATAAGATTTGATAAGCGCCATTACGTCCTCTTTTTTCTCGGGAGTTTGTAATTTGAAACGGGGTCGGATTTTTCCAACGGTAGATTCGTCTAATTTATTAAAAGGCATGTAGTAGTATTTTTTGGGAAATTAAAAAAAAATCACAAAAATCACTATAAAAAGATTAATTAATCATCTTTCTTTTTAAAATCACCTTCTTTCCATGCTTTTATGAATTTGGCCCACGCAATAGGATTCAAGATATTCATAGGTGGATACTGTCCTGAGTAATACAATCGATTTTGTACCTGTTGCATTTGCCAGTTAAAGTTCATCTGACCATTCATTGGAAGCGCTTGGGCATATTCGTTCATTGCTTTATTATTGAGGTTAGCCTCGGCACGTTTTAAATCATCATTTGGAATATCTGCATTTACAAAAGCTTGAGCGAATTGTTCTTTACTAGGCCAAGGATAAATATCTGCTTGTTTCAATAAAATGGTATCTGGATCCATGATGTGAATCAAGCTGTAATTATCACCACTTATCAAAGTATCAGGAATTTGAAAATAAGACGTTTTGTATCCAACACTCGAAAATCTAATAGAATCACCCATTTTGGCAACGAAAGAGAAATAGCCAAAATAATCTGAAGTTGTTCCCGAACGAGTGCTAATATCAATGATATGTGCAAATGGAATAGGATTAATGCTATCTGTAGAAACAACTACACCATTAAACTGAATCAATCCCTCGTAGTATAAAGAGTCTTTTTGACTAAATCCTTTAAGTGAAAAAATTAATAGTATAAAAAAAAGCGTATTTTTGAGCTTCATAACATTTACGATTAAGTGAATAAAAATCACGTTAATTCAAAAATACTAACAAAAACATTACCATAAAAGGATATTTATCATGAAAGTAGTTTATTTAGCAATTTTAACATTTTTATTGGGGATTTCTATATCTGCTCAAATAACCATCTCTCATTTTGACATGCCCTATGCAAATTCTGTTTTTATGTATCACAATACGCTAGACTTGATATCTGAAGACTTTTCTTTGACAGGTGCAAATTACAATTGGGATTATTCACAGGCTACTCCTAATAATAACGATACGCTTAATATTGTTACTGTATCCTCTACCCCACTTGCTTATCAATTGTTCTTTAACAATCCTTTTCAATATCCTAATCATAAAGCAGATTACGCTATAGCTGGACAAGATTTGGATGTTTTCGGACAAGTTACCATTGAAAATAGATTTGATTATTATAGAGTAAACAATAATTCATTGGAAATAACTGGTTTTGGTGCGAATATAAACGGAGTTCCAGCTTCCGTAAAATATGATACCATTGATCAAATATATCCATTTTTAATTGCTTACAACATGCCTACTCATTATTCTTCAGGGTATTTTTTAACTACTATTCCTACGCTTGGAACCTATGGGCAGCATATCAAAAGAGAAGTAGTAGCAGATGGTTGGGGAAGTATAACAACACCTACAAAGACATATCCCAATACATTGAGGGTGAAAACAACTTTATATATCACAGATACGATTTATGTCGATCAATTTTCTTTTGGACAAACGATAAATCGACCCATAGAAGTAAGATATGAATGGCTTACACAAACAGACAACGCACCTGTGATGTCTGTAACTCAAAACGGAGGTCAGATATCAAACGTAAAGTATCTTACACCAATAGCAGCTACCATAGAAGAATCAAAGTTTGATTTGACCATATTCCCTTCAAATCAAGAGGGTATTTTTAATATCTCAAATCCTCAAAATTTTCCAATTTCATCAATTCAATGCTATGATTTGTTTGGAAGGTTATTGATAAGTGAGCATTATCAATTCAATTCGATAGATATAAGAAATTATCCAAATGGGGTTTATTTGATACATTTAGAATCAGAGCATTTTGGTACCATTACAAAAAAGATTTACAGATAAGCGAATGGAGATTATAAAAGTAGGCATAGAAGATTTTTCAATAGAAAACATCAACTATATAATTCAAAAAGATGTTCAATTAGAACTAAGTGAAGATGCATTCCAAAAAATTCAAAATTGTCGTGATTATTTGGATAAAAAAATGGAAGATGATGCGCAGGTTTATTATGGAATAAATACGGGATTTGGTTCGTTGTGTAACACAAAGATTTCAAAAGAAGATTTGAGTAAGTTACAAGAAAATTTAGTTAAATCTCATGCATGTGGATTAGGAGATGAAGTAGAGCCTGTGATTGTGAAAATAATGCTCTTACTTAAAATTCAAGGTCTTTCATATGGTCATTCAGGTGTTTCAGTTGCCACAGTACAAAGGTTAATCGATTTCTATAATCACAATATTTTACCAGTGGTATATCAAGAAGGATCGTTAGGAGCCTCTGGAGATTTAGCTCCTTTAGCACACTTAAGTTTACCGCTTTTAGGATTAGGATATGTAGACTACAATGGTGCAAGAAAAAAATCCTCTGAAGTTTTAGAACAAATGGGTTGGGAACCAATTGTCTTACAAAGCAAAGAAGGTTTAGCGTTGCTCAATGGCACGCAGTTTATGAGTGCACATGGTTGTTGGGCAATCATTCAAGCCAAAAGATTGAGCGATTTTGCAGATATTATCGGTGCCATTTCTTTAGAAGCATTTGATGGAAGAAAAGATCCTTTCACATCACAAGTGCATCTCGTGAGAGCTCATGAAGGTCAAATAAAAACGGCTAGCAAATTGAATGAAATATTAGAGGGAAGTCAATTAATTCTTCAAGAAAAAGTTAATGTTCAAGACCCTTACTCATTTAGATGTATTCCTCAAGTTCATGGTGCTTCAAAAGAAACTATTTCTTTTGCAGAAGGTGTTTTTAATAAAGAAATTAATTCAGTTACAGACAATCCAACTATTTTTCCTGATGAAGATTTGATTGTTTCAGCAGGGAACTTTCATGGACAACCATTAGCACTAGCTGCAGATTATTTATGCATCGCGCTTTCTGAATTTGGAAGTATAAGTGAAAGAAGAATCTATAAATTAATAGGAGGAACAAGAGGTTTGCCTTCCTTTTTAGTTGCAAAACCAGGTTTAAATAGTGGTTTTATGATTGTGCAATACGCTATAGCTTCAGTAGCAAGTAAAAACAAAACACTTTGTACGCCTTCATCTGTAGACACTATTGATTCTTCTCAAGGACAGGAAGATCACGTTTCCATGGGAGCAAATGCTGTAGTAAAACTGATAGAGATTGTAAAAAATTTAGAGAAAATACTAGCGATTGAATTAATGACTGCTTGTCAAGCATTGGAATTTAGAGGAGCAGACAAAACATCTCCATTGTTATACAAAATATACAATGACTTCAGAAAGCAAGTTAGTTTCATCGAAGATGATGTATTGATGCATGATGAAATGGAAAAAGCAATCGCTTTTTTGCAAGAATATGCATTAATTATGAATAATTAAACAACCATTATTGTTTTATAAACGTCTATCTATATACTTACAAAAAATAATTTCATGAGATTTATACTTATATTTTTATCACTCACTCTTTTATACAAAGCAAATAGCCAGGTAGTTGTAACCAACAATCAGACTGTACAATGGTACATTCAAAATGTATTAGCGGGTCCTGGGGTTCAAATTTCAAATGTAACTTATAATGCAGGTGCAGGAAATGTAGTAAATGAACAAGTTGGGTCTTTTACAGACGCATCTTCATCAATTGGACTTCCTCAAGGTTTAATTCTTGGAAGTGGTGATGTACAAATGGCTTCTCAACCCAATACTAGCTCTGGCTCTTCATTAGGGGGAACTTTCTCAATGGGTGTTGATCCTGATTTGGCTTCAATTACGCCCAATCAAATTTATGATGAGTGTATTGTGGAATTTGATTTTATTCCCGTAGGTGATTCTATTACATTTAGTTACGTATTTGCCTCCGAAGAATATCCTGAGTATGTATGTGGTTCTGTAAATGATGCTTTTGGTTTTTTCTTATCTGGACCTAATCCTGGAGGTGGTAATTATACTGCTCAAAATCTTGCTTTGATACCGGATCCAAACAACCCCAGTGTTTATACTTCAACTCCTGTGTCAATTAATACAGTGAACCCAGGCGTTGCCGGTAGTTCAGGAAGTGCTGCAAATTGTAATGCAATAGATCCCAACTGGTCACAATATAGCTTTTTTTATGCAGGAAACAATACTTCTACAAATTATGAATATGATGGAAATACTGTTGTTTTAACTTGTAGAGCAGCTGTAATTTGCAATGAGACATATCATATCAAATTAGCCATTGGAGATGGTGGTGATGGAGCTTTTGATTCTGGAGTGTTTTTGGAAGGCGGAAGTTTTACTTCTGTTGGTGTTTCAGTTGATGCGGGTATTCTAAACGGAGCAACAAATTTATATGAAGGTTGTAATGCTGCATATTTTGCATTCAGTAGACCCGACACCCTTGAAGATTTGACAGTTAACTTTATTTGGTCTGGTACAGCTATAAATGGTTCAGATTATTTTCAAGTTCCTGATAGTATCGTTCTAAATGAAGGAGCATACACAGATACAATTTTTATTTTACCTATAGTCGATAATAGTACTGAACCTACTGAAACGGTTGAATTACTAATTTTAATTGAAACTTGTAATGGTAATTTTGATACTATTTCAGCATCTTTAACAATAGATGATTATACTCCGATTTCTTTATCTTTACCAGACAGTTTGAATGTTTGTAATGAACTTGTAAACCTAAATCCTAATTATAGCGGAGGACTTCCGCCATTAGTTTTTAGTTGGAGTTCTGGGCAACAAACTGATAGTATATCTTTTATGCCTGATTTAACCCAAACGTATACCCTCTCTATAAATGACGAATGTGCATCTCAACCTTCAGAAGCATCTACAGAAGTTTGGGTTCAGTGTCCATTATTACCTCCAAATGTCTTTACACCGAATAATGATAATGAAAATGATATTTTCAAAATCCAAAATTTAGAAGATTATGAGCAATCTCATATTGTAATCTATAATAGATGGGGAAAAATTGTTTACGAAAATGATAATTATCAAAACGATTGGAATGGAACACATTATAAAAGCGGAAACGATATTGCTCCTGGTGTCTATTTCTTCATTGTTCAACCCAATTCTTATAAGTATTTGTACAACGAAAACAAAGATGAATTGCTTAGAAACAGCATTTCAGGTTATGTTCACCTAATGAGATAAAATTAAGGTTTTTGTAATTGCTCTTCAATTTCTGTATAACTCATATAAACTTTTTTCTTGTACTCTAAATATTCTGGAGGTGTGTTTTTGTAATGATATACAAAGCAAATCCAATCTCTACATTGCCATCCTAAACCATGGTCAATAGTTCGTTGGTCAGTAGCACGTTCAAATTTGGCTCTGAATTTTTGATTGCTGTATCCAAATCCATTTGCAATAACTCTCAATGAAGATTTGTTTTCGTAGTCCAAAATATGTGCTAATTCGTGCCCAATGACACCAATTTTTGCGTTGAATGAAACACTGTCAACAGGCACTTTAACGTTATCAGTATTATTGATGTAAATTACGTATGTTCGTTTGCCTTTTCTTCTCAAAACATTCAGTCCTTTGGGTCTTGCAACCATGGTAGAGTTGAGTTTCTTAGCTTTGAAAACAATTTTAGTCTCTTTGAGTTCTGGATAGTGCATCAAAGCCATTAGCGTTTCCAATTCATACTTAGGTATAATTGTTTTGTTAGTAGATAATTCTTTTTGAAGGCTATCTTTCTTAGATGCCCATTGAATTTCATCATACAAGCGAGGGGCTTGAATTTTCTGTGAAATTACTGTCGTTTTTTGAGTAAAAAATAAAAATGGCAAGATCAATATTTTAATGTTGTGACGGATCAATTTTCTTTCGCTTTTCTTTGGTTTGACTGGCTTTTTTCTTTTCTTGAATACGTTTTTCAACTTTGGCTTTGGAAGGTTTTGTAGGTATTCTCTTAATTGGAGTTTCAAAACACTTTTGAATCAGTTTTTCCATTTTGGAGATGACATCTTCTTTATTTTTTATTTGACTTCTAGTTTTAGAAGAAGTAAGTATTATGTTTCCTGAAGTGTCTAATTTGTTTTGAAGTTTTTTGCTTAAAAGTAGTTTTTCATCGTCATCAAAAAATGAAGACTCAAGAAGGTTCCATTTCAAAAGCACTTTCGTTTCCGTTTTATTAACATGTTGTCCACCCGGCCCTCCACTTCTGGCAGTGGAAAACGATATTTCATGAAGAATATTTGTTATAGAAAACTTCAAAGTAATTGCATTCTTTTTTGTAAAACTACAAAAAAAATTTATCAAAAAAAGTCAGTAAAAATAATCCCTCTACTAAGTTTTCGCTGTATTAGAAAAATCGAAGGAAGTTTTTGTTGTTATAGTTGCTCCCAGCTCATTCAAAAGAGAAAAGAGCCCAAAGTAAGTTCTGTTGATGTATAAAATATGTTTTGAACCTCTAGCCATGCCATTTTTTCTAAGGTCTTTTCTATTTTTTAGTTCATCACCCATAGCATAAAGTTCATCAAAATACTTTTGGTCTGAGAAGTCAAAAGTGTCATTTAAGAATGGGCGTATTAGCAGAGACATAGAGTTTTTGAAAACATCAAAAAATAAGTCTTGACTTGATTTTGGTTCGTCTCTAAAGATAAATTCTAAATCGAAAAATAGTTCTCGCAGACTTTCATCATTGTTAACTATTTTTGCATCAAGCAACTGAAAATATTTGTAATAAAACTCATCGGGGATTTGTTTTACACAACCAAAATCAATCAAACCGATGTTACCATCCTTTTGAATGATAAAGTTTCCAGGATGAGGATCAGCATGAATGGCTCTAATATTATTTACTTGAAAGTCATATAGGTTCCAAAGTTTTTGCCCAATACTGTTTTTTTCAGTTTGAGAAGGATTAGTTGCTAAGTATTCTTTTAAGTGTAGACCATCTAACCAATCCATAGTCAAAATTCTTTTGCAAGAATATTCAGGATAATATTTTGGGAAAACAAATCCCTCAAGTTCTTTACTTGCTTCACCCATTTCTATGGATTGGCGAAGTTCATTTTCATAATCCGTCTCTTCCAAGAGTTTTGATTCTACTTCTTCAAAATATTGTTTTACTTCTGCTTCTTTCAATCCCAACATCTTCATGGCAATAGGTTTTACCATTTTTAAATCTGATTTCACACTATCTGCTACACCTGGATATTGAACCTTTACAGCCAGTGTTTTTTCGTTTAATGTAGCTTTATGAACTTGTCCTATAGATGCAGCATTAACAGCATTCTGAGTAAAAGTGTTGAAGATTTCAGTTGGAGATTTTCCAAAGAATTGTCTAAATGTTTTTACTACTAATGGATATGATAATGGAGGAGCAGAATATTGTGCTAATGAAAACTTGTTTTGCATTGCTTGAGGAAGCATATTTTTGTCCATGCTCATAATTTGAGCAACTTTCAGTGCGCTTCCTTTTAATTCACTCAAAGACGCGTAGATATCTTCAGCATTTGCTTCGTCTAAATCTTCTCTTGCATGCTCATTTCCTACTGCTTTTTTGGCAAAATATTTTACATAATTCCCGCCTAATTTAGCTCCAGTGGAAATTAATTTTGCAGCTCTTTGCACCTTACTTGTTGGAATTTTATTCTGTTCTTTCATTATGAAACTTTGCTGATTATGTATTTAATTTAGGAAAACGTAAATCATTGAACCCGGAACTTTGAACTACAATATTTATAACACTAAGTTAGTTAATTTGTTGCGTTTTACATATCATATTTGTGATTTTTTAGGAATATTTAATAAAGAGAAATTATTTGTTTATCAATTCATGCTATAAAAAAGCATCACCATTTCAAAATTTATATACATTTGCCATGACATTTATTTATAATAAACTTAACACATTACATTATGTCTAAACACCAAGCTAAAATTGACGCTTTTATGGATAAGGTAAAAGCAAAAAATGGTCACGAGCCAGAGTTTTTGCAAGCCGTTCATGAAGTTGCCGAAGCAGTGATTCCATTTATGGAAAAACACCCAAAGTATGAAGAACACAATATTTTAGAAAGAATCGTTGAACCAGAAAGAACTATTATTTTTAGAGTTCCATGGATTGACGATAAGGGAAAGCCACAAGTAAATAGAGGTTACAGAGTACAATTTAACTCTGCAATTGGGCCTTACAAAGGAGGTTTAAGATTTCATCCTTCTGTAAATTTGTCGATTCTTAAATTTTTAGGATTTGAACAAATTTTCAAAAACTCATTGACTACTCTTCCTATGGGAGGTGGTAAAGGTGGTTCTGATTTTGATCCTAAAGGAAAATCAGACAATGAAGTGATGCGTTTTTGTCAATCATTTATGACTGAATTATCTCGTCATATCGGTGCTGATAATGATGTGCCTGCTGGAGATATCGGTGTAGGTGGTAGAGAAATTGGCTACATGTTTGGTCAATACAAAAGATTAAGAAATGAATTCACAGGAGTTTTGACTGGTAAAGGAAGAAACTGGGGAGGTTCATTGATTAGACCAGAAGCTACAGGGTATGGAACAGTTTATTTTGCTGAAGAAATGCTTAAAACTAGAAAAGATTTTTTTAAAGGTAAAAACGTAGTAATCTCTGGGTCTGGAAACGTGGCACAATATGCTGCTGAAAAAGCAACACAACTAGGTGCTAAAGTATTAACAATGTCAGATTCTGGTGGTTATATTTTTGACAAAGATGGTATCGATGCTGAAAAGTTGGCGTTTATCATGGAATTAAAAAATGTAAAAAGAGGAAGAATTGAAGAATATGCTAAAAAGTATAAATCTGCAAAATTCGTTAAAGGTAAAACACCATGGGAAGTAAAAGCAGATATCGCTTTACCTTGTGCTACTCAGAACGAACTTAATGAAAAAGATGCAAAAACATTATTGAAAAATGGATGTATCTGTGTGGCTGAAGGTGCAAATATGCCTTCTACTCCAGAGGCTATTGCTCAATTTACTGCTGCCAAGATACTTTTCTCACCAGGAAAAGCATCTAATGCAGGAGGAGTTGCAACATCTGGATTAGAAATGTCTCAAAACTCTCTTAGACTTTCTTGGACAAGAGAAGAAGTAGATGAAAAACTCCACGGAATCATGAAGTCAATTCACGAAGCGTGTGTAAAATATGGTAAAGATGGAAAATATGTTGACTACGTAAAAGGAGCTAACATTGCCGGTTTCGTAAAAGTTGCCGATTCTATGATTGACCAAGGAGTAGTATAATACGACTTATTTTATAATACAAAAAAGGCAATTCAACAATGAGTTGCCTTTTTTGGTCTAATCAAAATTTAAAAAGTGATTAATCTATTGTTAGATCTTTCTAAACCACCCTACCATGGGAGCAGGAAAAGGTAAAAGTTCATTGTCAATTACTAGACCAGCAAAACCAAATTGAAATGCTGCATCAGGCTGGATTTGATATCTAATACCTGGTATTAAAATTCCTCCTCCTGTTCTTTTTTGTTGAACAGTTATATATGTACCATTGGGTTGGTATTGTTGCACAGGTTTGTACCCTATTCCAGGTACTATAAAAGAATCAAAAACGATACTTATTTTTTTACCAACTTTAGCCATACCCGCAATTGACATCAACGCTCTTCCACTATTGTCGCCATCAAAAGCTACAAATCCATAACCTCCAGAAATATTTAAATTCGCTTTTCTATCTCCCAGGGTTAAAACCCCAAAAGGTAAAACGCCTCCATACCTTGGTAATACCCAAGATCCAGTTCCTGCTAATAAACCAATACCTAAACTGGTTTTGTTTCCTAAATTTATACTATACTTAGCCGTCCCGATGATAGGAATTCCTATCCAAGATGTCATGATTCCAACTCCAAAATTTTTGCCCACTCCCCAGTGAAAGTCAGGGCCAAAGAGATTCCATAAAATATAGTTTTCTCCTTTTTCCAAAGGAAGGCCATTGGTGGTAATAAAATATCTTGTTGCAAAAACCTCATTAGGAACATATTCACCTTTAGAATTTATTTGCCCTTCTTCAAGTTCTTTGATACTTTTAACCTGATATTTTGGAATGGAAATTTCACCCCTATCTTTTGTTAGTACAAGTACCTCTTTTGCATCTTGAGAAATAATAGTTCCCATAAAAAAATTACCGTCAACCGTTTCAATTATATAAGTTTTCTCATCTTTTACATAAGACGTTGAGTCTGTTTGAGCGTAATTTTTAGTAGTTATAAAACTTGTTAAAATAACTATAAAAAAGATTTTTAAATGTTGAGTAAGCATAATCTAATGTATTTATGTTAGTATAAATGTAGGATAATAATTAGAAAATAAATAAAAAATAAGTAATTGAAATAAAGTTTCGGAGGAACCAGGGACTTATAATTTATTTTTAATAATATCAATTAAAAATTCAAAAAGCTTTATAAAATAAAAAAGAGAGTAATTATTACTCTCTTTTTTGTGGTGCCTCCAGGATTTGAACCAGGGACACACGGATTTTCAGTCCGTTGCTCTACCAACTGAGCTAAGGCACCAGCCTTAATCGGGGTGCAAATATAATAGTTATTTTTATATTACCATATTTTATGACAAAAAAATCAGTTTTTTTTAAAATTGATGTTTTAATGGGCTGATATTCTTTAGAATTAAAAGAATATCAACTAATTTAGCAGAATAATATGATTAGTATTTAGATGTCATTTAACGGTAAAGTAGTTTGGATTACAGGAGCCAGTTCAGGAATTGGGGAGGCTTTGGCATTACAGTTATCTGAATTGGGAGCCAAAATAGTGCTTTCTGCTAGAAATCTAGAAGCGCTTGAAAATGTTTCTAAAAGGTGTAAAAACGAAACATTTATTGTTCCGTTGGATTTGTCTGAAAGTGAAGCCTTGAATTTCAAGGTAAATGATGTAATTTCACATTTTGGAAAAATAGATATTCTTATTAATAACGGAGGAATTTCACAAAGGGGAACAGCATCAGAAACCCCTATCGAAGTTGATAGGAAAATCATGGAAGTTAATTATTTTGGCAACATTGCCCTTACTAAAGCAGTACTCCCCTACTTTCATAAACAACAAGAAGGGAAAATTGTAATCATAAGTAGTCTTTCTGGTAAATTTGGTTTTTTTCTTCGCAGCGCTTATGCTGCTAGTAAATTTGCATTAGTAGGATTTTATGAAAGTTTGAGATTAGAAGAAGAAAAAAACAATATTTCAGTACATCTTGTTTTTCCGGGTTTAATTAAGACAAATATTTCTCAAAACGCTATTAATAGCGAAGGTAACGCACATGGAAAACTAGATGAAAAACAAAATAAAGGAATTTCTCCAGAACTTTGTGCTGAAAAACTTATAAAAGGCATAAAGAATAACAAAAATGATATTTATATTGGTGGCAAAGAAATGTTGGCATTAAAGATTCAACGATTTTTTCCTAATTGGTTTCATAAAATTATAAAAAAACAAGATGCTACCTAAATTCAAATACATAGTTGTAAGTTTAATAATTTTATTTTCATGCACGGCCACTTCAAAAACAAAAAAAGAATTAAAAGAAAATAAAGTATTTCAACAGGAAAACATTGATGATGACATTAAAATTAATGAATATACAGGTCAAATAGTTTCCGAAAACTTCACCAATAAAGGAGGAAAAGCATATTCAAATATACAAGATTTGTATTTTCAAATCAAGAATGGTGAAAGATATTTTATAAAATTTGAGAATTCAGTTCTAAGTTTTAAAGAAGCTACTTCATTAATTGGAAAAGACCTAAAAATAAAAGCGAAAATTATCGAAGGACTTTGGGATGTTCCTGACGATAAACCTCAATATGCACAGAGCAGAATGGGTTTCTATATTATAATTGAAAGTTATGAGATAATAAATGAATAACTTATCACGTTAAATAAAAACTACTTCCAATAATTATGAAACATATTATCTTAATAATCTGCATTTTAGTTTTAGGTAAATTCCTTTCATAAGACCCTATATTTTTTAATAATCAACAAAACAGAATCTACCTTAATCCTGCACATACAGGTCTTGTAGAAAGTTTTTCGCTTGGTATTAATTATAGAAATCAATGGCCAGAACTTTCTGGAAGTTATAAAACATTGACTACCGAAGTAAACCAATATTTGGGTAAAGGAAACGGAATAAGTTTTACATTCATGCACGATGATGCAGCGAACACAATAGTTAAAAATGAATATGCCCTTGGCTATGGTCATCTTTTTAATTTTAAAGAAACTCACAACATAAGTATAGGCATTCAAGTTGCCTACTTTCAGAAATATATTGACATAAATAAACTAACTTTTGGGAATATGATAGATCCAAGAAGGGGATTTGTTTATCCTATAGACTGTAACAGTCAATTGAGTGATAGAAAGGCTAATGTAGATTTAAATTTCGGAATTTTGTATTATAATAAAGTTCTGTTTGGAGGGTTTACGGTAAAACATATAAACCAACCGGATCAATCTCTCATTTTTATAAATAATGAAAAATCAGGTTTGCCGATTCAGTTTTCAGGTCAATTTGGAGCAAAAATAAAAGTTAAAGATATTCTTCAAATCATTCCAACTGCTGTATATTACAATCAAAACACTTTCCAAGCATTAAACTTACTAGTAACCACTAAATTTAGAGAAATCCAATTAGATATGGGTTATTCAGATGGAAACGGAATTATAATTGGCGCAGGTGCTAATTTCCAAAAAGTTTCATTTGGATATTATTATCAAAAGTCTGATAGGCTAAATTTAGGCAGTATAGTATCAACACATGAAGTAAGAGTGTTTTTTAAAACACAGGCCTTTAGTAAAGAGAATAGTAATTTCTTTGATTTTTAATATAATTAAATCACCATACAAGCGGCAACAGTTGCATTAGTCGCTTCATCTATCAAAATAAAACTTCCAGTATTTCTGTTACGAGAGTATTTATCTACAAATAAAGGAACAGTAGTTCTAATGGTGATTCTAGCAATATCGTTCATCTTAATTTCCTTATCATCCTCCATTCTATGAAGTGTATTGATGTTTAACTTATATGTAATGTTTTTGATTACACATCTTGCATCTCTAGAAGTATGTTTAATATGGTATTTTCCATTCATCTGCATTGGTGAATTTCCAAGCCAACACATCATGGCTTCAAGATCTTGAGTGCTCTCTGGTTTATTGTTGGGTCTTACAATCATATCTCCCCTACTGATGTCAATTTCATCTTCCAGTCTAATGGTTACAGACATTGGAGCAAATGCTTCTTCTAATTCACCATCCATTGTATCTATAGCTGCAATTTTGGATGTAAAGCCAGAAGGTAAAGCCAAAACTTCGTCTCCTTTTTTGAAAACACCACCCGCTACCCTACCAGCAAAACCTCTATAATCTGGAAATTCTGCAGATTGAGGACGAATCACACTTTGAACAGGAAATCTACAATCAATATGATTGTGGTCCGAAGCAATATGTACATTTTCTAAAGCATGTAAAAGAGTGCTTCCTTGATACCAATCCATATTTTCTGAACGATTCACAACATTATCTCCTAATAATGCGCTCATTGGTATAAACCTCACATCTTTTGTTTCTAATTTTGAACTAAAATCCTCTAAAGTCCTTTTAATTTCTTCATATTTTTCTTTAGAGAAATCTACCAAGTCCATCTTGTTTATACAGTATACAATATGTGGAATTCCCAACATAGAAGCAATAAAAGAATGTCGGCAAGTTTGTTCCACAATTCCATAACGTGCGTCTACTAAAATAATCGCTAAATTAGCGGTAGAAGCCCCTGTTATCATATTCCTTGTATATTGAATATGCCCAGGTGTATCAGCTATTATAAACTTTCTCTTTGGTGTTGCAAAGTATCTGTATGCCACATCTATCGTGATTCCTTGTTCTCTTTCAGCTCTCAAGCCGTCAGTAAGCAAAGCCAAGTTGACGCGCTCATCTCCTTTTTTCTCACTTGCTAATTCAATAGCTTCCATTTGATCTTCAAAGATTGATTTGGAGTCATATAAAAGCCTTCCAATAAGAGTGCTTTTACCATCATCGACACTTCCAGCGGTTGTGAACCTAAGTAAGTCCATATCTAAATAACTATTATGTTCGATGGTTGATGGTTGATGGTTGATGGTTGATGTCAGATGGTTGACGGTTGATGTTTTATGTGGGATGTTGTTATTTTCGTTTTTCATTGTCTTATAATTTTTGTTGAGCAGATTTTTTGATTGCAATGAAAATCTTCCGCAATTCAATCGCTTCTATAATTTGATTATCTATTTTGTTATTCTTTTTGTATAATTCCTTTATTATTCTTAGCCAATAAACTGACTCTCTGGTTTCTTTTGACACAATAGCTATTTTATGAATAAAATCTTTTGTACTTTCTGCAGCCTATGACTCTTCATAATTTACTCCAACTGAAGTCGAACATCTTACCAATTGTTTTAGTGTGACAGCATATATTGGATTATAATCTAACTCGTTTAGTAATTTTATAGTATTAACACCAAACATAAAAGTTCTTTCCAATAGGTCTTCTGTCTTTTTATTCATTTCTAAAAGTGTTATATTTCATTTCCATCGAACATCTCCCATCACGCATTAAACATCAAAAATACCCCTCTTTCTTTCTATCTTCCATTGCAGCCTCACTTCTTTTATCATCAGAGCGACCTCCTCTTTCTGTAACTCTAGTAGATGAGACTTCTTCTATAATTTCTTCTAAAGTACTTGCGTTACTTGCTACTGCTCCTGTACATGTTGCATCTCCAATTGTCCTAAACCTAACGACCATATCTTTTACTTCTTCAGACTCTTTAGTTTCTACAAAGTCAGTTTTTCCCATTATGATTCCGTCTCTCACAAAACATTTTCTTGTATGAGAAAAGTATATAGAAGGTATTTCAATTTTCTCAGCCAAAATATATTGCCAAACGTCCATTTCTGTCCAGTTGGAAATTGGGAAAACTCTAAAATGTTCTCCCATTTGTTTTTTACCATTAAAGATATTCCATAGTTCAGGTCTTTGGTTTTTTGGATCCCATTGTCCAAATTCATCTCTGTGAGAAAAGAATCGCTCTTTTGCCCTAGCTTTTTCTTCATCTCTTCTTGCACCACCCATAGCACAATCAAATTTATTATCTTCGATAGCATCTAAAAGTGTAGTTGTTTGTAATTTATTTCTACTAGCATTAAATCCTCTTTCTTCCACTACCCTACCCTGTTTAATAGAATCTTCAACTGATGCAATAATCAATTTTACACCTGATTTTGCAATGGCTTCATCTCTAAAGTTTATCGTTTCCGGGAAATTATGTCCAGTATCAACATGCATTAATGGGAAAGGAACTTTGGCAGGATAAAATGCTTTTTTAGCAAGATGAAAACAGACTATTGAGTCTTTACCACCAGAAAATAATAAAACAGGGTTTTCAAATTGTGCAGCAACTTCTCTTATGATAAATATAGCTTCTGCTTCTAATTCCTTTAAATGTGTTAAGTTATAATTACTCATTTTTTAATGTAATTTTTTCTAGTATATACTTTAATAAAATTTCTCCGCTCTCTTCGATAGTTTGATCAACTGTTTTAATAATGATATTTGCTTTATCTGGCACTTCAAAAGGAGCGTCAATTCCTGTAAAGTTCTTTATTTCACCTTTTCTAGCTTTTGCATATAGACCCTTTACATCTCTTTTTTCACAAATTTCAATGGGTGTATCAATAAAAACTTCAATAAAATCATCTTCACCTATAATATTTCTCGATTGATTTCGAATTTCGTTAGTTGGACTTACAAATGAATTTATAGTAATAATTCCACAATTCAGAAATAATTTTGATACTTCGGCAATTCTTCTGATGTTTTCGGTTCTGTCTGCTTCGCTAAATCCTAAATTGTTATTAATTCCAGTTCTAACATTATCTCCATCTAAAACTTGCGTTAAAAATCCTTTTTCGTGGAGATGTCTTTCTAAATATTTAGCAATAGTTGTTTTACCAGACCCAGAAAGTCCAGACATCCAAATCACCTTACTTTTTTGATTCAAAAGCTTCTCTTTATCTTGTCTTTGAAGTAATTCGTCAAAAACAGAGTAGATATTATTATTCTCTTCTTTCATAAGAAGGTGCAAATATATATCAAAATGATTTATAAATCTACAAGATTGGTAGAGATTTATTTTTTGACTTGAAAAAACATTTTTAGTTTTATGTTATTGTATATTTATATAAAAGTATAAATAAACATAAACATAAAAAAACATATTTATAAAAGTACAAAAGTATAAAAACATTAATATATAAAAATATAATAATATAAAAGTATGATAGTATAATAGTATAATAGTAAAAATGCATGCTTATATAAATAATTTAAAATACTTTTATATATATGTAGAATTCAACATTTATCTGTTTATAGTTTTATTTTATAATATTAAAGCTTATTTATACATTTGTCTAAAAATATAAATATAGTGGGACAAGTTTTAACAATAGCAAACCAAAAAGGAGGTTGTGGAAAAAGTACTTCTACAACATTTTTTGCAAATGCTCTTCATAGTAGAGGATATAAAGTTCTTCTTATTGATAGTGATTACCAAAGATCAATATTCAAAATGAGAGAGGCAGAACTGGAGAATGACGAATCTATAGATCGCAAAAGTTTATATCCTGTGGCATACTATCCTGCCAATCAAGTAGGGGAGGTTATAGAAAAAGAACAAAAAAATTATGACTTTATTTTTTGTGATATTCCAGGAAATATTACAGATAAAAGTGTAATAGGAATCTTATCTATGACTGATTTACTTGTAATTCTCCATGATGCGAACAGTGTAGGTATTGCTTCAACATTAGACTTTATCGATAATGTAAAAACAGGGGTGATTGACATAGTAACCAAACTAGGGTTTGATCCACCAAAAGTAGTGAATCTTATAGCAAGATTAAACGAAAGTTTAAGACTTCATAAAATGTTTTTAAATGCAAAAGAAAACGTTTCTGAATTTCCTTGGTTTGAACACCATATAAGAGATTTACAATCAACTTTTGGGGACATGAGCACCATTTATCCATACAATCATTCAAAGTATAATTACGAATTTGATTTAGTTATTAATGAATTGTTAGATTTTTTAAAACCTTAATTTATGGCTAAGAAAATAAATACTGCTCTTTTAAATAATTTGAGTAAAAGAAAAAAACCTACCTCAGATGTTAATAAGGCCATTGCCGAACTACATAATGTAGATGAAAATCACAATAGAATTATTGATGAAATGTCTACCGAAGAAGCCATAGCTTTTATTAAATCTCAAAGTCATGAAGGTTCAAAACCTTCAGAAAAAGAACCCAAAAAAGTTATAGAAAATCCAAAGAGTAGGGTAGAGAACAAACTTCACAAAATGATATTAGATAGAAAACAAAAAACTGATACACCTTCCACCTTTGCTGTTTCTCTTCAAATGATACCAGAAGACTATAAATTATTCAATGAATTGAAAAATAAAATGAAACTCGATAAAGGTGTAATGCTTTCTGCTAAATTATTTGTTCATCTTTGTGTAGATGCTTTTGCGGATAAATATAAAAATGAATTATCTGAATTGGGAGTTGAGAATTATGAACATTAAACAAAGGTTGAAAAGTAATAGAGAAATCTATAACGAATTATGAAAACAAAAAAAAGCTACTCCAATAGAGTAGCTTTTCTATTATTAAATATTAATGAATTTTTATACTTCCTCAAAGTCAACATCTGTAACTTCTTCATCTGAAGTGCCAGCGTTGTCTTTTCCAGCAGAAGCATTAGGATCTTCACCTTGTGCACCTCCTTGTCCATACATTTCAGCGCTAGCTGCTTGGAACAATTGATTCAACTTTTCCATTCCAGCATCTACAGCAGGAATATCTTTCGCTTCATGTGCTTTTTTCAATTCAGCAACTGCTTCTTCAATTGGTTGTTTTTTATCTGAAGGAAGTTTATCTCCAGCATCTTTTATGGCTTTCTCCACTTGGAAAATCAAAGAATCCGCTTGGTTTAATTTTTCAATTTCTTCCTTCTTCTTAGCATCTGCTTCAGCATTAGCTTCCGCTTCTTGCTTCATTCTTTGAATTTCTGCATCGCTTAATCCCGAAGAAGCCTCGATTCTAATTTTCTGTTCTTTACCAGTAGCTTTATCAGTAGCTTTTACATTGATAATACCATTGGCATCAATATCAAAACTTACTTCGATTTGAGGTACTCCTCTTTGTGCTGGAGGAATTCCATCTAACAAAAAGTTTCCAATTGTTCTGTTGTCAGCAGCCATAGGTCTTTCACCTTGTAACACGTGAATGTTTACAGAGGGTTGGTTATCAGCAGCTGTAGAAAAAACTTGAGATTTTTGTGTAGGAATAGTTGTGTTTGCTTCAATTAACTTAGTCATAACACCTCCCATTGTCTCAATTCCAAGAGAAAGTGGTGTTACATCAAGTAGCAAAACATCTTTAACTTCACCAGTTAAAACTCCACCTTGAATTGCTGCTCCTAAAGAAACAACTTCATCAGGATTTACTCCTTTTGAAGGTGCTTTCCCAAAGAATTTTTCTACCGCTTCTTGGATTGCTGGAATTCTTGTTGAACCACCTACCAAAATGATTTCATCAATATCACTATTTGATAGACCTGCATTTTTCATTGCAGATTTACATGGCTCAATGGTTCTTTTTACTAAATCATCAATCAGTTGCTCAAATTTTGCTCTAGAAAGCGTTCTTACTAAGTGTTTTGGAACACCATCTACTGGCATAATATACGGCAAGTTGATTTCAGTCGAAGAAGTACTTGACAATTCAATTTTTGCCTTCTCAGCGGCTTCTTTTAATCTTTGAAGTGCCATTGGGTCTTTTCTTAAATCAAGACCTTCATCTTTTTTAAATTCGTCTGCCAACCAGTCAATGATTTTCTCATCCACATTGTCACCCCCCAGGTGTGTATCTCCATCTGTAGCAAGAACTTCAAAAACTCCATCTCCTAATTCTAGAATAGAAACATCGTGTGTTCCACCTCCAAAATCGAAAACTACAATTTTCATGTCTTTTCCAGCCTTGTCTAATCCATAAGCCAATGCAGCAGCAGTAGGCTCGTTGATGATTCTTTTTACATTTAGACCAGCGATTTCTCCCGCTTCTTTAGTAGCTTGACGCTGAGAGTCATTGAAATATGCAGGAACTGTAATTACCGCTTCAGTAACTGAAGTACCTAAATAATCTTCAGCCGTTTTCTTCATTTTTTGAAGAATCATCGCAGAAATTTCTTGTGGAGAATATTTTCTTCCATCAATTTCAACTCTTGGAGTATTGTTGTCTCCTTTAACAACTTTATATGGCACTCTAGTAATTTCATCTGCTCTTTCATCAAAAGTGCTTCCCATGAATCTTTTGATAGAATATACAGTATTTGTTGGATTGGTAATCGCTTGTCTTTTTGCTGGATCACCAATTGCTCTTTCGCTATCTTTAGTAAAACCTACTACGGATGGAGTGGTTCTTTTACCTTCATTGTTAGGAATTACAACTGGCTCGTTTCCTTCCATTACAGAAACGCATGAGTTGGTTGTCCCTAAGTCGATTCCTATTATTTTTCCCATTTTTCTAATTATTTGTTTTAATTATTTATTTAATCTAAATGATCATTTTTTTGAACAAACAACTCTAGTCAATTCTTATGCCACAGCATTTTTTATGACATTGACATCAATTTTGTCATAATTTACTTGAGAAGTCGTTCGTTTTTCTGACAAAATTGCTTAAAATGCCTATTTATAGCTTCATAATTTTGTGTAAGTTTGTAAAAAAATCAAAAATGACATCAAAAGAATTTACAGTTGAACATAGGGAGAGATTAATTCAAGAATTAATAGATTTTTTAAAACTTAAATCGGTAAGTGCGGATCCAAATTACTCTAATGATGTAAAATTAACAGCAGAATTCGTTAAGAAAAGTATAGAAAAGGCTGGTATGCAATCTGTGGAAATTTGTCCTACTGCTGGACATCCTATTGTTTATGCAGAACATATTATAGATGAAAAACTACCAACGGTTTTGGTATACGGGCATTACGATGTACAACCAGCCGACCCTATAGAATTATGGGAAAGCGATCCGTTTGAACCAGTAGTAAAAACTTCAAAAAGACATCCAGAAGGTGCTATATTTGCAAGAGGAGCGTGTGACGATAAAGGACAAGTGTATATGCACGTAAAAGCCATTGAATACATGATTGCAAATAATTGTTTGCCTTGCAACATTAAATTAATGATAGAAGGAGAAGAGGAAGTGGGTTCTACCAATCTTTCTATCTTTGTAAAAGAAAATGCCGAAAGACTAAAAGCGGATGTAATTTTAGTTTCTGACACATCCATTATAGCGAATGACATTCCTTCCATCACTGTTGGATTGCGAGGATTGAGTTATGTAGAAGTTGAAGTTACAGGGCCTAATAGAGATTTACACTCTGGTGTTTATGGTGGTGCAGTGGCGAATCCAATAAATATTCTAGCAAAAATGATTGCTTCACTGCAAGATGAAGATAATAGAATAACCATTCCCGGATTTTATGATGATGTATTGGAAGTAAGTCCTGAAGATAGAGCACTGATGGCTAAAGCCCCTTTTGATTTAGAAGCGTATAAAAAAGATTTGAATATTGATGATGTATGCGGAGAAAAAGGGTTTTCTACCAACGAAAGAACTTCCATCAGACCTACTTTGGACGTGAATGGAATATGGGGAGGATATATTGGAAAAGGAGCTAAAACAGTTTTACCAAGTAAAGTTTATGCGAAAATCTCAATGAGATTGGTACCCAATCAGAATTGGGAGAAAATAACGACCTTGTTTAAAAATCATTTTGAGTCTATTGCTCCAAAAGGCGTAAAAGTAAAAGTAACACCACATCATGGTGGTCAAGGAAGTTTAGTTGAAACCAATTTTCCTGCGTATCAAGCGGCTTCAAAAGCGATGGAAGAAACCTATGGTAAAATACCAATTCCTGTGAGAAGTGGAGGAAGTATTCCAATTATCGCGCTTTTTGAAGAAATTTTAGGTCTGAAATCGGTTTTGTTTGGTTTTGGACTAAATTCAGATTTGATTCATTCACCTAATGAACATTACGGGTTGTTTAATTATTTCAAAGGAATTGAAACTATTCCATTGTTTTATAAGTATTACTCAGAATCAAATTAACATCAATTACTTATGACGCGCAATTTTAAATTTTGGTTTTTATTGGTATCATTTACTTTTTTGTTTCAAGGTTGCTTGGAGTACAAAGAGGTTAATTTTAAAGGAGTAAAAGATGTAAACATTCAGGACAGAAGCTCTGATAAAATGAAAATTGAAATTGCGGTGTTGATTGATAATCCCAATACTTACAATATCAAAGTAAAGAAGTCTACATTAGATGTTTATTTGAACGGAAAATATGCAGGAAAGACAACTTTAGATCAAAAAGTAGTGATTAAGAAAAAATCGGAAAATGTATATTATGCTGTAATTAATGTAAGCACCAAAGATTTAATGAAAGCAGCAATGGGAAGTATTGGCGGTCTGCTAAAAGGCACCGCCACAGTAGAACTCAAAGGAAAAGTAAAAGGTTCTGTCTATGGAATTTCCAAAAGTGTAGATGTGGATATGAAGGAAGAAGTGAATCTAAAAGACTTTATGCCTTAGTTTTTTACAATGTACAACGTCTTATTTATAATGAAAAAATTGAATTATTCATTACATTGTTCCATTAAATGTTTGATATTTAACTCCCTATTAACAAATAATTTTGAAAAAAACGAAAAAATCTTGCTAAATAGTTTGGTCATGTCATTAGTTTAATTTAGTTTAGTTTAGTCGATTATATTAACTAATTAATCGAAAAAATGAAAACAACCCAAAGATTATTACTAACTGTAATTATGACCACACTAGGAATCTACTCGAACGCTCAAAATCAGCACTTAAATAACTTTGATTGTGGGAATGTTGATTCGATACATTCAATAAAGTCTTTTTTTTCTTGTGGTAGTTTATTTGATCATAAGCCAGATGAACCTAATAATTGGAGGCATGACCAAATATATACCGTAAAATTAAGAGTGCATATTTTACAACAATCAATATCAAATCCTCAAAATTTTGAGAATAACCAAAATACTGTTGATTATTTTAATCAACAAATTCACTGGGTAAATGATTTCTACAGAACAATAAACCCTCCATCTAGACAAGTCCTTAACCCTTCAGATGAATTAACTGATTCTAGAATACAGTTTCAACTTCAACAAAATGATATATTATTCCATATTGACCCAATCGGATGGGATAGGTTTGTACTCTCTAGAAAAGGGCCTTATATTTTTAGTAGTATTGGACCTGTTGGTGCTGGTAATACTCAATTTGTGTCAACCATTGGAAATTTAACAATTGGAAGTCAAAAGTTAAACGTAGGATATGAATTAATTATTAATGTAAATGGAGTGGATGAATTATTTGAAGTGATTTCAGTTGCTTATAATTCTACAACTAATACTACTAACATTGAAATTTTTAATCCAAATAATTTTTCGATTCTAACATCTTCATTTGAATATACCTATCAATTTAGTAACTTAAATTGTTCAGATGATAATTATATAAAATATGGAAGTGAAGATTATTTAGATGTTTTTGTAACTGCAGGAAGTAATTATAACTATCAAGTTCCGGTAGGTTGTGGTCCAAGCGGTAGTTGGTTAAATATGTCTAATATGTTGTTTGGAGGTGATTTTGCAAATGCACAATTATTAGCGCATGAAATTGGTCATTGTTTAGGACTTAATCATACAAACACTCCTCAATTTTCAGATCTTCCAAGTACTGATCAATTTTGTTTTTGCCCTTGTAACACAACAACTGTGAGTAACAACGTAATGGGATATAATCAATGTAGAGATTATTTTTCACCACTACAAATTTCAAGAATGCGTCAAGTGATATCCTCGGATACTCGAGGATTACTTCAAAGAACTGTAAATTGTAACGAAAATGAAAATGTTTCATTAGTTGTTAATACAAACTCAACTTGGAATTATAACCAAGCGACAAGAGGAAACCTTATTATTAAAAATAATAGTACTTTAACCGTAACCTGTAGAGTTAATCTTCCTCCCAATGCTAAAGTAATTATAGAATCAGGAAGTAAACTTATTTTAGATGGAGGCATTTTAACAAATGACTGCGGTTACATGTGGCTCGGTATTGACGTACAAGGAAACAGAACGATCCACCAAACTTCAGCCAACCAAGGAGTATTGGAAATGAAAAATGGAGCAATTATAGAATATGCCAAAAATGGAATTAGAACTATCGGGACAGATGAAAACGACATAAAAGATTGGTCAAAAACTGGAGGGATTGTAAGAATCTATGATGGGACATTTAGAAATTGTAGAAGAGGAATAGAATTCCTTTCGTATGCAAATATGAACCCTACTGGAAATGGACAAGAAATGTCAAATCAAAGTTTTATTCATAACGCGAATTTTGTAACAGATGAAGTTTTGCCAAATAATGTTATTCCTTATGCAGGTTTAACTATGTTTGAAGTAAGAGGAATTCAAATCAGAAACTGTAATTTTGAAAATATTAGAACAGATATTGCTACTGTTCCAGTTGATGAAAGAGGAAGTGGTATCTACAGTATAGATGCCAACTATAAAGTAACTTCTGGTTATAATATCTCAACCGGAAATCCTATTGCAGGAACAGGAAATGAATTTAGTAACCTCTATTATGGTATTTACACAAGTGGCGGAACAGAATGGAGTGATGTAATTATCAATGACAATGATTTTAACAATTGTGCATTTGGTGTAGGACTTACAGGAACAAATTACGCTACCATAGGTAGAAACAATTTTGCTATAAAAGGTGGAAACGGCACACCAACTCTTTTCGGACAAGGATTTGGAGTTTATACAGAAGGTGCTTATGGATTTAATATTGAACAAAACACCTATACAAGTCTCGACCCAAGCGGTTTTCCAGACCAAGCGGTTCACGTAAAACAGTCTAGTGATGTAGGAACAGGAAAAGTATATAAAAATACCATAACAAATACAACCTATGGAACACAAACAGCCAACAACAATGAATCTCTTAAAATAGATTGTAACAATTACAACAAAGGGACTAAAAGTACCATAGATATTCATAACGCACTTGGAGATTTAGCTAATCAAGGAGATTGCTCTTTAAATGGTGTCCCTGCCAAAAACCTTTTCAGTGGCACTTGCGATAATACTTCGCTTTCGCAAATTTATAACAATGGAAATCCATTTATTTATACTTACGAGGGTACTACACTAGACCCAAATTGCACAAATTTAGGAACAAATGCCGTACCTTGTGGTCTTCCTATTGCAAATGGATGTCCTCCCAAGTTACCCAATAATGTAATCACACCCAAACCAGTAAGATTATCTCAAGTAAAAGGAAAGATAGGCATTGTAAAAACAGACATCAATTCACTAAAAACAAATATTGAAGAAGGAGATAGTGAAAATTTAATGACTGCTATTGCTACGCAAAATACTGGAAATCTCAAAAATACACTGATGGCAAAATCACCTTATTTGAGTGATAGAGTGCTAAACGCTTATTTGACAAAACCACAGCAAGCACCTCCTGGACATATCAAAGAAGTAGTAATTGCCAATTCACCTGTTACGAATGAGATCAAAGAGGTAATCGATTTGATGAGTTTACCTAATGGTATTCGTAACCAAATCAATGCTGCTCAAGTTGGTATTTCAGTACGAACAGAACTAGAAAACCAATTAAAAGCACTTGATAAAGAAAGAATGTTGCTCATAGATGAAGTAGTAAGAGAATATGCAGATACCAATTGGTTGGATAGCGCCATCGTTTTCTTAAAAGACGAAGGTTCAATATCGGCTTTATGTGCATTGGTTCCTATGGAAGTAAGAAAAGATACTGTAAGTGCCAAAATTCACATCAGCAGTATTAGAAATGAAGCAGATAATCTAGAACAGAGAAATCCAACAGACGAAAGAATAGATGCTATGAGAGGATTCTGTAATTTTCATGAAACCTTAATGAAAGTTAAATCCAAAGAAGGCAGTTATTTCAATTTAGACAGTAAAGAGTTACTGAGTTTAGAAGCATTAGCACAATCAGAATTGGCTGTATCTTACAACGCCAAAGCCATATTAAATTTCATAAACGAGGAAATTCCTCTTTATCAAGGGTATGATGCCTTTTTTCCAAAAAGTATGACACTTGAAGAAAGTGAAACTTTAATTTCATCAGAAAATTATTTTGATTTTAAAGCCTACCCCAATCCATCAAACGGGAATGTTACGTTTACAATAGATGAAAAAATGGAAGGAAATAAGACCATTGTAATTACAGATTTATTGGGTAAAGTAATTAGAATATTACCCGTAAACAACCCAACCATAAATTATGAGTTTATAAATGTACCACAAGGTACTTATCTCGCCCATTTAGTAATGGATGGACAAATTGAAAAAACTATAAAAGTAATGTATGTGGAGTAAAACTAAGTATATACATATCTTATTTTCAGTAACTTTATGTCTGCATACTGGGTTTTTACAAGCTCAGTATGCAGATACCGTGCATCAAACAGATACACAACACGAAATGACTTTTTGCTACAATTGGGATCACACTTATCTTACAAGCGTTAGCGAATTGAGGGATTCAAACATGACCAACTATGGTTGGACTTATCTTCAATTCAAACAATATGATGAAGATTTTAATGTAATTAGAGAAACCCGATATACGGATTCAACTTATTGGTTAGTGGGAAGCAGAAGTTTAGCTTTTTATGAAGATGCCTATTATCTTTCAGGTAGTAAAAGAAATTTTGTTTTTCAAGATACAGTCAGAAGTCATATAGTAAAATATGATACTCTGGGGAATGTTGTATGGGATAAAAGATACTTTATTAATTTTGAATGGTGTCATTTAGTAGATGTCATCCCAAAAGATAATTTTTTATACGTTACTGGCAATAGGATAGTGCAACTAAACCCACAAACATCTTCTGAGTCTTTTATCATGAAGTTAGATACTGCTGGTAATGAAGTTTGGACAAAAGTATATCAAAGCACATTCGGAAATCCATTGGCTCTTCGAAAAACATCTGATGGTGGTTTTTTATTTTCAGTATCTCAAAATCAATCCGATCCTGATGCTTTAATTTATAAATTAGATATTAATGGTAATGTACAATGGCAACGGTTATTTACTAATACCCCTTTTAATAGTGTTCCAAAACAAGGAACATTTTTAAAAGCAGAAGAAACTCCAAGCGGAGAATTTATTTGTGTGGGGACATCGGATCATCCAATTAATGGAAGAAACCAGCCTTACCTAGTAAAATTAAATGCTAATGGCACTATTATAAAAGACACCATTTATGAAGTGACATTAGGAAGAGAGGTTCTTTCTCCAAATGGAAAAATGATATTTACTGACGATGGATTTTATGTTGTAAGCTTACTTCAAGAAGTTTTGTCATCTAGTCTTAGAACGTTAGTTTTAAATTATTATGATTATGATTTAAATCTACAATGGAAAAGAAAATATGAAAAAAGAGAGGCTGAAAACGCTATCACTTTTTTAAAAGAAGACCCCAACAATGAAGGTTTCTTGATTATGGCAGGCTGTGTATTTCCAGATGCAAACTACCTTACACTAGACGAATGGATGATGCGTGTCGATAGTAATGGTTGCGAAAATCTGCATTGTGTAGCCTCACTTGGCGTTATTCCAGCAAGACAATTTGAAAATGATGCTTATTTGAAGATTTATCCTAATCCTGCTCAAAATGAAATTTACATAGAAATTAAAGATAAAGAAAAACCTTATCAAATTTATTCCTATCAAGTACTAGATGTCTCAGGGAAATTAATTTCCAACGGTACTGTATTAACCAATCACCCGATAAACATTAGTAATTTCCCCAATGGATATTATTTAATACGGGTAATTAATGAAGGTAATTATATTTCTAAACCATTAATCATAAATAGATGAAAAAACTAATTATACTTTTATTTTGGTTACCACTGGTTTTCTTTTCTCAAGAAGAGTTTTCTTTTGAGTTGTATTTTGAAGATGCTTTAGGAAATAAAGATACTTTAGTTTTGGGCTACGACCCCTTAGCCACAGATTCTATTGATGTAGCTTTTGGTGAAGTGAATATTGTAAACCAACCGTGGGATAGTGTTTTTGAAGCGAGAGCATTGAATTTGACATGGAATTCAAATGGACTTGTTTTTGATTCAATAATTAATAGTTCCAAAAAACAAATATCTAAACATTCAAGTGATATAATTATAGGCGTTAAGACTTCAAACATTTCAGATGTCACAATGACTTGGAATAATCAAGATTTTAATTATCAATCTCTTCATAATTATAGTTATTTTTCATTCCCAAATGATGTTGTTACCCCACCTAATTTTATTTTTCTTAATGATAATCAAGAATATACAATGTGTGCAAATGGATTTTGTGATTTAGCAGAATTAAATATTGATAGTGAGACGATACATTATTTTATGTTAAATTTTAGTGATACAAATGTATTGTCTTCTAGAGAATTGTTTTTTAACAAAAACCAAATCATTTTTCCAAATCCAATAAATAAATGTGCTAACAATGGAGAAATTTCAATTATTGGATTAAAAGTAAATGAAATTGTAAAGGCAATAATATATGATGAGATGGGTAAGGTTATATTAAATATAGATGCCAACGGATTGGAAAACGGGAAACTAGATGTTTCAACTTTGTCTTCTGGACTATATTTTATTCAATTAATTAATGGTAGTAACTCGGAAGTTATTAAACTAATTGTAAATTAAGAAATAAACTTTTAGTCTTTAGGTTTTTCATTGTTTAAATCCTCCAAAGATAAACTCGTCAACCCACGAAGTCCTTTTGCCATTTTTTTGAAATAATAGGCTAAAGATGTTTCGCTCAATGGAATATCTACTGGAATGGTCAATGTAATAGGAATTTCAGCATTTACAGGCATCGCTTCTGAGAATGTGATTCTAGCAGTTGACTTTAATGGAATTTTTACTGGGACCATAACATCTACAGGGATTTTCATACTCAAACCTACGGGTAATGTGTCTATGATAATCATATCTATTGGGACAACACTATAAACCGGTAAATCTTCGCTAAAACCTACTTTTAGTTTTTGTTTTACAGGTATTTTTCCTTGAATTGGAAAAGAAGGTCCTTTGGTTCCTTTACCAAAAATAGGCATTTTCACTTTTTGATTGAGTGGTATGGTATCATCAACATCGATGTTTACATAGTCACTGATATGAATAGTGGTATCCAAAATGATATAGTCTTTCACGCCAATTTTGAAAGGTACTAACATGTTTTCGTTTACAGGAATTTCTGCTGTGAAAGGAATTTCACTTTCCACCATCATATTGATGCCTACTTCAATTTCATCTGTTACAAAAATACTAGAGTTCAATGGAATCATCTCATCTACCGTGACTTCTGTGATAATGTGCTGTTCTGCCATTTCGTCCATAGTATCTCCAATAACTAAAAGTCGTTTTTCTGAGACTTTTAATGCGGTAACTAAAACGATAATAATTCCAAAGTTAATCAGCAAAGCAATGGTTAGGAAAGCCACTGTCCATTTTTGAAATCTTGACCATTTTTTCAACATAAGTGCAAATATAATCTAATATTTTATATTTTCTCCAACATTAACACGTTTAAAAACACTTGATTTCAATACAAACTCTATTCGCTTTAAATGTATTTTTGGAAATGCGATTTATTTTTGCCTTTATATGTTACCTACTTTGGCTTAGCCTAATTTCCCAGGATTTTATGGGGATTCCTAATTCTGGGAAATATGATAATACGATTCAAGTAAAACCTAGCGATAAAGCCACAGTTTCGTATCAAAATTTTGCGGTTTCAAATTCTTTTTATAAAATTAAAGAGCCCATTACAATTAATCAAACAAGTTCTTTACTCTTTAAAATTTCTATTTCTGGGCATAAGGACACGATTATTCATAGAAGTTATCACTTTGATTATAATTATAAATTTCCCATTTTGAGTATCGTAATAGATCCAGAGGATTTGTGGAATGATACTACAGGTATTTATGTAAAGGGAAAGTATGCTTATTGGAGCGATAGTACTGGTCATTGGGAAAATTGTAATTATCAAAAAAAGTGGGAGAAAACTGTATATGCAACTTTTATTGATACCAATAACGTAGTAGGATTTTCACAAAAAAGTGGACTCAAAATATTTGGTGAAAGCACACGAAGGCAACCTGATAAATCTATGAAAATTATAGCAAGATCCGAGTTTGGAGAAGGCAAGTTCAACTATAAATTATTTCCACAAAAAAACTTGAGTTCATTCAAACAACTGGCGATTAGAACTTCGGGAAATGATTATTCAAATACGCGTTTCAAAGATGTTTTGAGCGCACATTTAGCAAGAAATTTGGGGGTTGATTATATGGCTTGGTTACCAGTGCAATTGTATGTAAATGGGGAACATTGGGGCGTTTATAACCTAAGAGAGAAAATTAACGAACATTTCATTGCAGAAAACCATAATGCGATTGAAGACAGTGTTAATATTATTATGGGAAGATGGGTAAGACAAGAGGGTAGTAGTAAAGATTTTATGAAAATGTACTATTGGTTTGCAAGTCTGGATACAATGACAAATAGTAATTATGAAAAAGCAAAACAATTTTTGAATATTAGAAATTACATCAATTATAGAGTTTTCCAAATTTTCATTAATAATAAAGATTCTCGTGGAAATATAAGATATTATAATGTTAGTGGGGAAGCGGACAAGCGATTCAAAATGATTCTGTATGATACAGATTTAGGCTATGGAAATTACAATTTTAATTATCTCGAAAAATGTATTTCTCCAATAGAAACAAATTGGTATAATCCTATTTGGAGCACGATGTATCTTTCAAAACTTATGCAACATCAAGAGTTTAAGGAAGAATTTGCAACTCAGTTTGCGCATATTATGAATACCGCTTTGCATAAAGATACCATTTTGGATGCCATACAACTTTACGAAGATTTATACAGAGATGAATTGCCAAGATCTAGCGAAGGAAGACCCAAACATTTCAAAAAGCATTATTTTCCTCTTGTTTACTGGGAAGAAAAAGTGAATGAATTAAAATCGTATGCCAAATTAAGGCACAAACCCATGTGGCAACATCTTGGACAAACACTAGGATTAAAAGGAACATTTATATTGAAAGTTGTGGGTGATTCGGGAGCGATAAAAATCAATGAAAACTATCCAATCAGATTACCTTATGAAGGTGCTTATTTTAGTGATATTTCACTAAGCTTGGAAGCAATTCCAACAGAAGGGCACGAATTTTCACATTGGGAAAACCAAGACACTAATGCAATTTTGACAGTAAAAGGCAATAAAGATACTCTTGTAGTAAAGCCTATTTTTAAGTTGAAGCCTATTATTTTAGAAAATCAATCCGTTCATTCTGAAAACGACAAACAAAGTACAGAGAATATGGTTGTCGAAGTTTCTGATAACTTTTTCGCTAGCGAAACATTCTTATACTATTTGGCTTATGGTTTATTGAGTATTGGATTTTTACTATTAATCCTCTTTATTGTTATGACAATTTGGGATAAAAAAACAAAATCCTAATAATTCTTCAAAGCATCCAAGGTCAGTTCGTGCTCGGGATTAATGTCAAGAACTTTTTTGTAATATTCTAAGGCAAGTTTTTTTTCTCCTTTGAATTCGTTAAGCAAGCCTAGATTGTATAACGCATCTTCATATTGGTTGTTGATTTCAACGGCTTTTTCGAAGTAAACTATTGCTTGAGCAGTAGTGGTATCTTTAGTGTACTGAGGCATGTCGTCTCTAAACGCTGCAATATATACATTTCCCATATTATAATAGCACTCCTCACAAAGTGCATCGAAAGTTAAAATACTTTGAAAACTATTTAACGCACCTTCATAATCTTGAACATTTAATAAATATAGCCCTTTGTTTCTCAAAACTTCAAAACTCATGGGCTCAACATCTAAAGCAGCATCATAAAAAGTTTTTGCTTTGGGATCCAGATCTTTTGCATAAAGATTAGCCAAATGATGCAAAGCATCATAATGTTGAGCATCGATTTCGATAGCAGTTTGGTAAGAAGATTTTGCTTTATCTTTTTCGTTGAGTAATTCAAACACCATTCCTTTCCAAAAATAGGCTGGTGCATAATATTTATCCGCTCTTAATGCAGCATCTAAATTGGCCATGGCTTTTTCAAGGTTTGGTTTTCCCAAATTCACTCTTGCCTCTAATATTTGCGCCTCCAAATGAGTAGAGTCCATTGTTATGGTTTCTAATAAGTAAATCTCTGCTTGTTCGTAGAGCATAGGATTTTGCGTTGCTCCCGCTTGATTAAACAAAATTTCTGCTTTTAGATAAGTAAGAGCAGGCACATCAGGAGTTAATTTTAATGCTCTATTGATATCTGTAATGGCATTGTCGAAATCATAATTTTCAAGATAGTAATGCGCTCTTTTGTAATACCCATTAGGACTTTCGGGACTCATAATGATTTCATTATTTATCTCTTCTAAAGTACTTTTAGTCTTAATAATTTCTTTTTCTAATTTGTCTGATTCTGAAACTTCTTCTTGAGGAGTTTCTTTGCAACTTGATAGAAAAATCAAAATAGAAAATAGATACAAAAGTGTACGTTTCATGCTATATTATTTATAAAAAGTTTGAGTAAAAATAAAATGCCTTGAGCAACTTTTGTTATAAAACACTAGTTTCCCAAGGCAAATTTAATATTTATACAATAGAAATAACTATATTATTTAGTCAAAGGCTTAACTGATTGCTTCAATGACTGCTTTTTCTAGTTCTTCGGTCAATTCAGGATTGTCTTTCAAAAGTTCTTTTACAGCGTCTCTTCCTTGTCCTAATTTAGTATCACCATAACTGTACCAAGAACCACTTTTCTTGATGATTTCGTGATCCACTCCTAAATCTAAGATTTCACCAATTTTTGAAATTCCTTCACCGTACATAATATCAAATTCTGCTTGTTGGAAAGGCGGAGCTACTTTGTTTTTAACCACTTTTACTCTAGTTCTGTTTCCAATCACATTTTCTCCGTTTTTGATAGCAGAAGATCTTCTAATGTCAATCCTTACAGAAGCGTAAAATTTGAGTGCATTACCTCCAGTTGTAGTTTCTGGGTTTCCAAACATTACACCGATTTTGTCTCTCAATTGGTTGATGAATATACAACAAGTATTCGCTTTATTTATCGATCCCGTCAATTTTCTTAGAGCTTTAGACATCAATCTTGCTTGTAACCCCATTTGGCTGTCTCCCATTTCTCCTTCAATTTCGGCTTTGGGTGTAAGAGCCGCCACAGAATCAATTACAATAATATCCACAGCACCTGATCGTATTAAATTATCAGCAATTTCCAAAGCTTGTTCACCATTGTCTGGTTGCGAGATTAATAAGTTAGAAACATCAACACCAAGATTTTTAGCATAAAACTGATCAAAGGCGTGTTCCGCATCAATAATTGCAGCAATTCCACCGTTTTTTTGGCACTCAGCAATAGCATGAATCGCTAATGTAGTTTTCCCTGAAGATTCTGGTCCATATATTTCAATGACTCTTCCTTTTGGAAGTCCACCTACACCTAAAGCTTTATCTAGCGCTATAGATCCGGTAGATATTACGTCCATTTTTTCGATAGCTTGGTCACCTAATCTCATTACGGATCCTTTTCCATAAGATTTGTCCATTCTATCTAAAGTTGCTTGTAGTGCTTTTAATTTTTCTTGATTCACTTCTGCCATTGTTGTAGTTTTTTAATTTGTTGCTGCAAAGATAAATGTATTAGAACGTATTATTTTTACGTTTTGAAAAAACTTTTGAACGGAATTGAAATATTTATAATTTAATCTCTTCCAAAATCTGAGCAGTATGATTTTTGGTATTTACTTTTTCAAAAATTGCCAATAATTTTCCTAGCTCATCAATTACAAATGTTTTGCGATGAATTCCTACATATTCTTTACCCATAAATTTTTTAGGCCCCCAACATCCATAATCTTCCAATATCTTATGCTCAGTATCAGCCATTAAATCGAAAGGAAGGTTGTATTTTTCAATAAATTTGATGTGCGATTTTTCTGAATCTGCACTAACTCCTAATATTTCAAAACCTTTAGATTTTAAGTCGTCATAATTTTCTCCCAAATTACAGCTCTCTGCAGTACAACCAGGAGTATTGTCTTTTGGATAAAAAAACAAAATCAGTTTTTTACCTGAATAATCTTCGAGTTTTACGGTTTTTCCATTTTGAATTACTCCTTCAAATTTTGGAGCGTTTTCTCCTACTTTTAATGTTTTCATTGTAATAGTTTATTTTGTAATTAATAGACCACAATATAACAAAATATATCTAGCGAATGTTTTAAAAAGCGACAACAATTTCAAATTACGATTAAAAATCAAACTATTGATACTTGGTTTCGAATAGAAAAAATGTCTATGTTTGTGAAACTCTAAATCAATGCTTTAAATGAATATTCAAAAAATTGCTAGTATTTTTTTTGTTATACTTTGTATTATTACCATTTTAATACTTGCTAAAAGCATTATAATACCTCTTATCATTGCTGTTTTTATATGGTTTGTAATTAAGGAGTCAAGGGAGTTTTTAGATAAATCTTTATGGATCAAAAATAATATTCCTAAGTGGATAAAAACTATTGCAGTTGCAGTGTTTATCATTTTTGTTTTAGGAATATTTATTAAGTTATTAGTTTCAAATATTTCTTCACTAAGCAGCTATTTAAGTCAATATGAAGAAAATCTATTTGTTTTAATAGACTCACTAGAGCAAAACTTTAACATGGATATCAAATCTATTATTGTGGATTACACTGGCAACTTTGATTTTCAATCTATAGCACAAGGATTTCTTTCATCTATTAGTGAATTGTTTTCCAACACCTTTTTAATCATTTTGTATTTGATTTTTATTTTAATGGAAGAATCCACTTTCATTGGAAAGTTAAAAGGTATATATAAACATCAAAAGGAGTATGAAGAAACGATACAATTAATTGAAAAAATTGATAAATCCATAGGTAAATACATTACTGTAAAGACGTTTTTGAGTTCATTAACAGCACTTTTAAGTTATTTTACACTATTGCTTATTGGTATTGAATTTGCCCTGTTCTGGGCTTTTATTATTTTTATTCTCAATTACATACCTTCAATCGGATCACTCATCGCCACACTTTTTCCTGCTTTAATGGCTTTATTACAGTTTGGAACAGAAAACTATACACCATTTATTATGGTTTTAATATTTGTTGGATTAATTCAAGTTTTGGTCGGAAACTTTTTGGAGCCCAAAATGATGGGAAATTCACTTAATATCAGTTCACTTGTTGTTATTTTGTCTTTGAGTGTTTGGGGGGCAATTTGGGGAATTGTGGGTATGGTAATTTCAGTACCTATTACTGTGATGATGATTTTAGTTTTTTCACAATTTGAAAAGACCAAAAACGTTGCCATTTTGCTTTCCGAAAAAGGGTTGATTAATAAAGAAAAATAGTCATTTAACTTAACATATGTATTGAAAACAAAAAAGCAACCCTTTATGATTGCTTTTTTTAGTTGCGGGGGCCAGATGATGACGCTGCTTCACAGGTCATCATGAAGACCCTATGCGTTTTCTCTCGAAATGACGTCTGCCTCAGGCAGATATGAGCCCAAAAAAACAATGAATAATTATCAAACAAAAAAGGCAACTCATTACTGAATTGCCTTCTCTTAGTTGCGGGGGCCAGACTCGAACTGACGACCTTTGGGTTATGAGCCCAACGAGCTACCAACTGCTCCACCCCGCGATATGCGGTTAAAAATTTTATCGTTTTAAATAGGTTTTTAAAACCTATCCCTAAATAATTTACTCCTTTGAGCGATTTGGGAGTGCAAATATACTTTAAATTTTGTACATTCGCTACATATTATGAAGAAAACCATTTATATATTTTTATTCACTTCTGTAATTTCCTTATTACAAACAAGTTGTGACTCAGAAAAAAAACAAGAAGAAACACAAATCACGACCGAAATTCCTAAAGAATGTATGTGTAATGATGTTTATTTAGACGCTGAGTACAATCATTTTTACACTACAGACAGAACGATCCCCTATACTGGGAATTGTAAAACTTATAATTCTGATGGAATTTTAATACTTGAAAAAAACTTTAAAGATGGTAAACTAGAAGGTTCTTATTTTGAATATTATAATAATGGTATTCTCAAAAGTGAATGGAATTTTCGTCAAAACAGACAACATGGAGATGTAAAAGGCTTTTTTGAAGATGGAGATTTAAAATATCACTCTGTTTATTACAAAGGTGATTTGGATTCAATAGTATTTCCAAAAAACACTCAATAAGTAAATGTTAAAAGTCAAGACATGTTTATTTTAAAAGCATAATTTCTTTTAACTTCAAACATCAAAGAATTAGGTCGTTTCCAACTGTTCTGTCAAATTTTCCCATTCTTCCATTGCCTTTTCGAGTTGTTCATGTTCTAATTTCAAATCATCAAAAATAGTTTCTGAAGCATAATCTCCCGAAGCAATTTGTGTCTCGAATGCACTAATCTTCTCTTCAATTTTAGTGATTTTTTGTTCTACTTTTTTGATGTCTCCTTCTATTTTTTTGATTTCATTACTGCTTTTGGTAGGTGCTTTTGGCTTTTGCTCTTTTGTTTTCTCTATTTTGGTTGCATGATTATTAACTTCACTAGAAGGCAGGTTTTTCAAAAACTCATTTACTTGCTCAAAATAAATACTAATTGCCTTGTTTTTGATGTAATAAATTCTATCCGATAGACCATCTAAGAATGTTCTGTCGTGAGAAACCACCAAAACTGTACCTGAATATTCTTTTAATGCTTCTTGTAAAACTTCTTTCGAAACGATGTCTAAGTGATTGGTAGGCTCATCGAGTATTAGGAAATTGTATGGTTCTAACAATAATTTACATAATGCTAATCTGGTTTTTTCTCCTCCTGATAAAACACTAACTTTTTTATCAATATCATCGCCACTAAATAAAAAAGAGCCTAGAATACCTCTAATATTTTTTCTGACTTCTCCAACCGCAACTTCATCAATGGTATCAAATACAGTTTTCTTTAAATCTAACTTAGCAGTTTCGTCCTGGGCAAAATACCCAATTCTTACATTATGACCCAATTTTATGTTGCCTGCGTATGGAGTATCTCCCACCAACATTTTGATAAAGGTAGATTTTCCCATTCCATTTTTCCCAATTAGAGCAATTTTTTCCCCTTTACCAATATTGAATCGAACTTTATCAAAAATAACTTTATCACCAAAACTTTTGCCTACATCTTCTATTTCTGCGACTAACTTACCACTTGGAAAAGGCTCTGGAAACCTAAAAGCTACAGCACTCGAATCTACATCGTCCAACTCGATTTTATCCATTTTGTCGAGTTTCTTCATCAACGATTGAGCGAAGGATGCTTTGCTTGCTTTGGCTCTAAATTTATTAATTAATTTTTCAGTATGCTCAATTTCTTTTTGTTGATTTTTGAAGGCTTGCAATTGCATGATCATTTCCTCTTCTCTTCTCACTTGATAAGTAGAGTAGTTACAATTATAATCGTAGAATTTTTTATTATTAATTTCAATAGTTCTATTTGTAATTCCATCCAAGAACGAACGGTCATGCGAAATCAAAATTATCGCTCCTGAATATTTCTTCAAATACATTTCTAACCACTGAATCGATTCAATATCGAGGTGGTTGGTGGGCTCATCTAGCAATAAAACATCAGGGTTCTGAACCAGTAATTTTGCCAACTCAACACGCATTTGCCAACCTCCAGAAAATTCTGTCATCGGTCTTTCCAAATCATTTAGAGAAAACCCTAGTCCTTTCAAAACTAATTCTGCTTGCTCTTGTACATCATTTCCGCCTTGCATTTGGAAAGCATCATTGAGTTCCGTTAGTTCGTTGAGTAAGTTCAAATAACTTTCGCTTTCATAATCTTCTCTAGTTGCCAACTGAACATTGATTTCTTCTAAACGATCGGCAATAGCTTTCAACTCATCATTAGAGTTACAAACTTCATCAATAATTTTTGCATTGCTTCTAGATATGATTTCCTGTGGTAAATAACAAATCCTTGTGCCTTTAGCCACAGAAATGCTCCCTTCATCTGGAGTGTATTCTCCTAAAATTAATTTTAAAAAAGTAGATTTTCCCGCACCATTTTTCCCAGTAAGACCAATTTTGTCTTGTTTGGTTATGGATAGGTTGACTTTTGAATATAATTCTTGTCCACCAAAAAATAAGGAAAGTTGCGTTGCTGAAATCATACGAATTTTTAATTTGAAGGCGCAAAAATACGTTATTTAAAGCGCTATCCCAAATTAGTTTTATTATTATTTTTAATAAAGGAAACTTCTTAAAATTTAAAATAGATTTGTCTTTGTCGAACTAAGTTTTTCTATTCTTTTTAGATTTCTCCATTACAGGATTCCTTATCAGTCATCCTTTCAGTCGAAATGACATAACTTTTTGTAATTTCGACTGAAATACATTAGCGATAGTTTATGTATGTAATGGAGAAATCTATACCCATCAACATGAATAGAAATAATATCAATCATTAGTAATGAAAACAATCTCCAATGGCAACACCTGTTTTCCAATTGCCAATGAATTGAATAGAAGGGTTTTCTTTTTCAAATGTCGCTATTTTATTTAAAATTGCTTCGTGCCCCACTTCATATTGTGGAATGGCTTTATTCCAAACTTTATGTGACTGATAAATTGGTTTTGAATTTATTTTATACAATGATTTCAAATCATTTACTGCTTCTTCAATTCGTTTTGACACTTCTTCCTCTGAAGGGTTTGAAGTGATGGGAAGAAAAATATTGTATTGGTAATATTCAGAGTTGGGGTGGGTTTTGAAAACGCTATTATAATTGATAATTCCCAAAATTGATTTTTTGGATTGTTTTGGAAACAAAATACCAAAGGCATCGAGATGAGAAGGAACATCTTTTTTCAAATAGGAAAATTGTAAAGATAATAAGGAAGGATATTTTATTTTTTCTAATTCTTTAGCAATTTGATTATCAATAGAATTAATTATTCGAGCAGTGATGTATGACGGTGTTGCAAATATAATTTTTTTGGTTTGTAAAGTTTTGTTGGTCGTTTTTACAGAAATTAATTCATTATTTCTTGAAACGCTCAACACCTCTTCATATAGAATATGATTTAATTTTTGTGCTAAAGTATCCGTTAATTGTTGGATGCCTTTTTGAAAACTAATCACTTTTCTTTTGCCATTCTTTTTTGAACTTTTTAGAAATCCTTTGGAAAAAGAGCCGTATTCTTGTTCGAATTCAAACAATCGTTTCATAGAAGTTTTGTACTCCAAGGTCTCAGTATCTCCAGCATAAAAACCGCTAATAATAGGATTGACTAATTTTTGTAGAATTTCATCATTGAACCTTCTTCTAATAGCATTTGCTAAAGTCTCATTGGGAATAACTTCTGATTTTTTGAATCTTTCAGTCAGCAATTTAATTTTAGATTTGAAAGATAGAATCTCCCTAGAAAAAAGTAATTTCTTTAGGTTTATTTCTGTGGGGCGGTCATTTAAAAAAATATATCTTTTTTGAGCGGCTGGATCTGCTGAAACAATTTGTGAAGTTAAATTCAAATCTTCAATTAGGTGTTTGCATTTTTCATCAACGGCAAAGGAATTGGGACCCAATTCAAAATTGCCAAAATCATTTTTTTTAGAAATTATAACTCCTCCACAAAAATCGTTTTTCTCTACTAACAATATGTTGAACCCCTTTTTTTCAAGTGAATATGCCATCGAAAGCCCGCTAATCCCTCCTCCAACTATTATGTAATCGTACAGCATTTTTGTTCAATCTTTGATTTAAGTTTTTAATTTCTTATCTCAATTTTTCAATCTTCAACATCAATCGATGCTTTAGCGAAGGTTGGCAGTCTCTCCCTCGTCCACTCCGCAATCGTTTCAGCCCAAGCATCTTCAGCATTCAAACAACTAACTACTTCAAATTTTTCTCCACCGGCTTCTGTAAAAATTTCTTTTCCTTCCATTCTCATTTCCTCCAAAGTTTCTAAACAATCAGCAACAAAAGCAGGCATCACTACCGCTATTTTTTTGACTCCTTGGCTAGGAAGTTCTGCCAATGTTTTGGCATTATAAGGTTTCAACCATTCGGCTCTTCCAAGTCTAGATTGAAAAGTATTTATTACTTTATTTGCATCCCAATTTAATTGTTCTACAACACATTTTGTGGTTTCAAATGATTGGTGTCTGTAACAAGTTTTATGTGCCTCAGAAGGGGTGTTGCAACATGAACCATCTATTTTACAATGAGACTTGGTAGGGTCTGACTTGCGAATATGTCTTTCTGGAATTCCATGATATGAAAAAACTATTTTATCAAAATCATCTATATTGATTTGTCTATTAATAGAATCAGAAAGCGTTTTGATGTATTTTTTATCGTTGTAAAAAGATGGAATAATATCCATTTTCCATGTTGCATTTTGTTTGGCAACCTCCTCTTTGAGTTTTTCAACCACTGTTTCTGTCGAACTCATTGCATATTGAGGATACATCGGCAAAACTACCAATTCTGTTATGTTTTTGGATTTTAGATCCCTTACCACACTTGCAATGCTAGGATTACCATATCGCATGGCTATAGTTACATAGACATCATCACCTAAAATGTTTTTTACTTTATCTCTGAGTTGCTCACTATATACCATCAATGGTGAACCTTCTGGAGTCCATACTTTTTGGTATGCTTCTGCTGATTTGGCAGGTCTGGTATTAAGAATAATTCCTTTAATCAAAAGCGCTCTTTTCCAATAAGCAATATCTATAACCCTTTCGTCCATTAGAAATTCCGCAAGGTATGTTTTTACATCTTTTTTAGAAGGGCTTTCTGGAGTTCCAAGATTAATAAGTAATAATCCTTTCATGTGTTGATTTTTGATTTTGATTTACAAATTTTGATAAAATTTACCTAAAAATGTAACTATTTGTTAATATTTGACAATTGAATGACAAATGAATTTATGCAAAAAATAAGGGTTCGTTATACTTTTGCGGTCATACAAATAGATCGTTTTGGAAAACAAACAAACATTCTTTATCATTGGTATCAATTATAAAAAGGCCGACACTTCCATGAGAAGTAAATTTAGCTTTTCTGAAAATGACTTAAAGTTATTGATACTTGAAGCTCAAGAAAAAGGAATTTATCTATTTGCTACAAGCACATGCAATAGAACAGAAATCTACGGATATTGTTCATACGCAACTGATTTAATTCAACTTTTGTGTAAATACAGCACTGGAAACGAAATAGAATTCATGACCAATTCCTACATTTTACAAGGAGATGACGCTGTTAAACATTTATTTAGATTAGGTGTTGGGTTGGAAAGTCAGATTTTAGGAGATTTTGAAATTATTGGGCAAATCAAAAGAGCATTCAACTTTGCAAAAGAGTTAGGCGCTACCAATGATTACTTGGAAAGAATCACCAATGATGTCATCAGAACTAGTAAAGCCGTAAAAAACAACACTAATTTTAGCACTAAAGCCGCTTCTGTTGCTTATGCTGCTGTTCAGTGGATTAAAGAAAATTTTGCTAACAAAGAAAATATCAATATTACCTTATTGGGAACTGGCGAAATTGGTAAAGTAACTTGTGCAAATTTAGTAAAATACTTTCCAATTGACTCTATTACGCTTGTAAACAGAACAATTGAAAAAGCTGAGCAAATAAGCACCAAATTTCATGTAAAGTTTGAAAGTTTTGAGAATTTAAACTTAGTATTAGACCAAACAGATGTTTTGATTGTCGCTACTAATGCTGAAAAACCAACTATTACCGATAAAGAAATAGGAGAGAAAGCCATTTCAATTATTGATTTATCTATTCCAAGAAACGTTGATGCAACCAAAAGTAATGCAAATGTGATAACTTTAGATGATTTGACAGTTGTTGTGGATAAAGCACTTGAAAGTAGAAAAGCTGAAATTCCAAAAGTGGAAACTATCATTGAAGAACGTATTTCTGATTTTGATGAATGGGTTCAATCCAGATCTCATAAAGATGTGGTTATTGCTTTTAAAAGAAGATTAATAGAAATTCAAACAGAAGAGTTGAATTATCATTCTAAAAAAATTGAAGGCTTGAATGTTGAACATGTTCAAATTGTATCTGAAAGAATCATTCAAAAAGTAACTAAGCAGTTTGTGACTCATCTCAAAAATACAGAATCAAATTCATATGAATCTGTGAAGATTATGAATGAAATTTTTAAACTTGAAATTTGAAATCATCCATTCGAATAGGGACAAGGAAGAGTGAATTAGCGCAATGGCAGGCTAAATTAGTCAAAGATTTATTAGAAAAACAAGGCGTTGCATCTCATTTAGTTTTGGTAGATTCTGAAGGAGATCAAAATCAAACGGTACCATTGTATGAAATGGGTGTAGTAGGGGTTTTTACCAAAACTTTAGACATAGCATTACTCAATAATAAAATCGACATTGCCGTACATTCTATGAAAGACGTTCCAGTTGGATTGCCCAAAGGAATTATTGAATTTGCTATACTCGAAAGAGGCGAAGTGGAAGATGTTTTTGTGAAGCATCCAAAGAATGAATTTTCAACTGCTATTGCGACAAGCAGTCTCAGAAGAAGATCGCAATGGCTCAACAAATATCCTGATTTTACAATTGAAGAATTGCGAGGAAATGTAAATACGCGTCTTCAAAAAGTAGCGGGAAGCAATTGGAAAGGCGCAATTTTTGCCAAAGCAGGATTAGAAAGAATTAACGTTTTACCCAAAGATGCAGAAGTCCTAGAATGGATGATTCCAGCTCCTGCACAAGGTGCTATCATGGTGGTGGGAAGAGAAAATGAACCTGCATTTTTGGAGGCTTTGAAAACATTAAACCACACTAATACATCAAACTGTGTTACTATCGAACGACAAGTATTGAAAATTTTGGAAGGTGGTTGTACTGCACCCATTGCGGTAAATGTAAAAGAAATGCAAGATAATTATAATGTTAGCGCAGGATTATACAGTCTTGATGGACAAAGAAAAGTAGAGGTTTTTGAGTCTTTTTCAAAAGTAGATCATAGTGTAATTGCAACTCAAGTTTCCAAAATGCTTCTTAAAAATGGTGGCGAAGCAATCATGAAAGAAATAAAAGCATTCAATAATAAAAATTAATGCCGATTAACGAAATCAAAATACTGTCAACTAAGAAATTATCAAATGAACAAAGAGATAAGATTACATCTTTTGCTCATCTTGTTGATTTTGATGTTTTGAATGAAGTGTCATTAAATCCAGTTTTAAATAACATTCGTGAAAACATTATTTTCACAAGCTATAAAGGGGCACAAGAAGGCTTAAGGCTGCTTTCAAAAACTGCAAATCAACATCATTTTTTGTGTATTGGAAATAAGTCATTAGAGTTGCTACAGAATAATAACTTGAATGTTTTGCATGCTGCGAATTATTCCTCAGACTTGGCTATTTGGATTGTCAAAGAATTGCCTAAAGCCTCATTTACATATATGTGTAGTCCTGATAGATTAGATAATTTGCCGATAATCTTAGACAGTCAAAACATTGATTTTAATGAAGTTTTCATATATGACACAGAAATTACGAATGTATCTTTATATCAAAGATTTCATTACGATATATATCTATGGTTTAGTCCCAAAGGTGTTAAAGCATTCCAATCTTCAAAGTTGAAAATGCAAAATGCAAAACATATTTGTATAGGTAAAACAACTGCTCAAGAGGTTTTAAATACTTTTGAAATACAAGATAAAAATCAAGTGATTTATCCCGAATTTCCCTCGGTAGAAGGGATGATTACACAAATTGAAAATACGATAAGCATCTATTAATATTATGATAAAAAACGATTTATTTCTAAAAGCACTCAAAGGCGAATCCGTAAGTCGCCCACCTGTATGGATGATGCGTCAGGCAGGTAGATATTTGCCAGATTTTATGAAGTTAAAAATGGAATATGATTTCTTTACAAGATGTCAAACACCAGAATTAGCAGCAGAAATCACAGTGATGCCCATTCATCAAATTGGTACAGATGCCGCGATTTTGTTTTCGGATATCTTGGTGATTCCTCAAGCCATGGGAATTGAAGTGCATATGAAACCTGATTTTGGTCCTTTTGTACCTAATCCAATTCGAAATATGCAAATGGTTGCCGATATTCCACCAACTGATGCAAAAGAAGCTTTGAAATATGTTTACGATGCTATTATGTTGACCAAACAAATGCTTAATGATGAAGTTCCTTTGATCGGTTTTGCTGGAAGTCCATGGACCATTTTGTGTTATGTAGTAGAAGGAAGAGGTTCTAAAACATTCGACAAAGCAAAAGGATTTTGTTTTGAACACCCTGAAGCAGCACATCTTTTATTGCAAAAAATCACCGATGTTACCATAGATTACCTTAAAGAAAAAGAAAAAGCAGGTGTCGATGCAGTTCAAATTTTCGACAGTTGGGGAGGATTACTTTCTCCAAAGGATTATCAAGAGTTTTCTATGCCTTACATCAATCAAATTACCAAAGCATTGAAAGACCTTACTCCAGTAATTGTGTTTGGAAAAGGATGTTGGTTTGCTCTTGAAGATTATGCTCAAACAGGCGTAAGCGCTTTGGGTGTGGATTGGACACTAAATGCAGATGTGGCAAGAAAATTAACTGATAATAAAATTACACTACAAGGAAATTTTGATCCTGCAAGACTGCTTTCTCCTATTCCAAAGATTAAAACAATGGTAAAAGAAATGATTGATGCTTTTGGAACAGATAGATATATTGCCAACTTGGGACACGGTATTTTACCCAATATTCCAGTAGATCACGCCAAGGCGTTTGTAGATGCAGTGAAGGAATACGAGGGGTAATCGGGGTTTGGTGTTCGGGGTTTTTGATTTTCGACTTAACGATAAGGGAAGATGGAGGATGTTTGATGTTTGAAGGGAGATGTGTGACTTAAAATTGGAAAACCAAAACCTTTGTGCACTTTGCGGTTAAAACACTAAAAACTAATAATAATGAAAGAAATTTTTTCAAAATTTATTGATCAATTACAACAGGATATTTGTGTTGGCCTCGAACAAGAGGATGGATTAGCAAAATTTCAAGCTGATGAATGGAAAAGACCCGGAGGTGGTGGAGGAAAATCTATGGTAATTCAAAATGGAAATGTTTTTGAAAAAGGAGGCGTTAACGTTTCTAAAGTTTATGGAAAACTTCCAGACACAATGATGGAAAAATTTGGTGTAACAGATTCAGATTTTTTCGCTTGTGGCATTTCCTTAGTCATTCATCCAAAGAATCCTTTTGTACCAACTACACACGCAAATTTTAGATATTTCGAACTGTACGACAAAGATGGCTACATCAGTAAATACTGGTTTGGTGGAGGACAAGATTTGACACCTTATTACTTTTTTGAGGAAGATGCCATTCATTTTCATCGAGTTTGTAAAACATTTTGTGACAATCATCATAAAGATTACTATACAAAATTCAAAAAATGGTGTAATGAATATTTCTTTAACTCTCACAGAAATGAAGCAAGAGGTATAGGTGGTATCTTTTTCGATTACCTTTCAGAAAATGAAGAAATGACAAAAGAGCAACTTTATGCATTTGTAAAAGAAGCGGGAAATAATTTCTTAAATTGCTATTTACCTATTGTAAGCAAAAGAAAAAACATTCCCTTCACTCAAGAGCAAAGAGATTGGCAAGAAATCAGAAGAGGAAGGTATGTAGAGTTTAATTTAGTTCATGACAGAGGTACGATATTTGGTCTGAAAACCAACGGTAGAATTGAAAGCATACTTATGAGTTTGCCACCGCATGTGCAATGGAGATACGAACACCATCCAGAAATTGGAACTCCAGAACACGAATTAGTTGAAGTTTTGACCCACGAAAGAGATTACGTATAATGGAATTGAACAACAGACATAGAAGATTAAGAACGAGTCCTTTTTTGAGAGACATCGTAAGGGAAAACTCTTTTTCTGTAAATGACTTTATTGTGCCTCTTTTTGTCGTAGAAGGAGAAAATATCAAAGAGGAAATCGCATCCATGCCCAATTATTTTCGTTTTAGTTTGGATGAACTCACCAAAGAAATCGAAACGATTGTTGCTTTGGGATTAAAATCAGTTTTGGTATTCGTAAAAGTTCCCGAACAACTCAAAGACAACGAAGGAACTGAAGCCTTAAATCCTAATGGATTGATGCAAAGAAGCGTAAAACACATCAAATCTATTGCACCACAACTGGTTGTAATGACAGATGTAGCTTTGGATCCTTATTCTTCTTTTGGTCACGATGGTGTGGTAGAAAACAACGAAGTAGTAAACGACAAAACGGTTGATATATTATCAAAAATGGCATTGTCTCACGCAGAAGCAGGAGCAGATTTTGTAGCACCATCAGACATGATGGATGGTAGAGTAGGAGCGATAAGAACACAACTTGATCAAAGCAATTTTACCAATGTTGGTATTATGAGTTACAGTGCCAAATACGCTTCTTCATTTTACGGCCCGTTTAGAGATGCTTTGGATTCTGCTCCAGTACCAGGATTGGCTTTAAAAGACAAAAAAACCTATCAAATGGATCCTTCAAACAGGCTGGAAGCCATCAAAGAAGTACTTTCCGACATTGACGAAGGAGCAGATATTGTGATGGTAAAACCCGGAATGGCTTATTTAGATATCGTAAGAGATATTGCCAATCAAGTAGAAGTTCCGATTTCTGTGTATCAAGTAAGTGGAGAATATGCTATGATAAAAGCAGCAGTTGCTCAAGGATGGTTGGAAGAAAAAGAAGTGGTATTGGAAAGTATTATCGCTTTCAAAAGAGCTGGCGCCAAATTAATTGCGAGTTATTTTGCAAAAGATGTAGCGAAGTGGTTGAGGGAGGATTTTAAAGCGACATTTTAATACAATACAAAGACAGTGTGAACTAAGATGAGTAAAGTTTTTAAGCAAAAACCTATTGATTTCATATAAAAACACTATCTTTGGGTACAAATCAAGTTGTTAAACAACAGTCTTTTGAACCATAAAAGATAAAAATGTAGTTAAACTTTTTCTAATTTTCAACGTTGAACAAATCTATGAGCTCATTTACTTTATATATTAAAAATTCTAATAAAAAGGTTTTGGCTTTACTTAAACTCATTCGTGAATCGGAAGATATTGTTCTTGAAGAGAATGTTAATGATTACCATTTAACAGATGTTCAAAAATCAATCCTTGACCAAAGAAAAGTAGCCCATTTAACAGAAGCAAGCAAATCATTTTCTTGGGACGAAGTCAAAGAAAGAGCAAGAGCAAAGAAACTACAATTTAATTGTCAAGCAGGAAGCAGACCAAGAAATCACAGAGGCATACCGTTGGTATGAAAATAAATCTGAAGGACTTGGAGAACGCTTTTTAAGTGCTTTAGAAGACTGTTTTTATACTATTGATATTAATCCTACAACCTACAAGAAAATTTATAAAGAACAAAGACAGGCAATTGTAAAAACTTTCCCTTTTGTAGTTATTTACGAACACAAAAACAATGACATCATTGTTTATGCCGTTTTTGATACAAGAAAAGACCCAAACAAAAAATTTAGGTAATTTTTGAAATTTATGTTTCACAAAAAATTTCGAAGTTTTGGAAACTTAGTAGCCTTTCAAATTTTATTTTGGTGGGAGTAGCGGGGAATTAGGTATAGAAACAACTACTTTGTTTATTTATCCTGCTTTCAGTAATTGATACTAATAATTTTATACTTTTGTATTTAACAATAGATATCATTATGGGTTCAAATTTAGAAAATTTAAGTGCAAACCATTCGAAAAACGAAGTTTTAATTTTGTGAAATGAAAATAATAATAGCAATTTTGCTGGTAGTGGGAACCTTAGTATTAAGAGAGTATCTATCTGGTGTTATGATAAGAAATAAGGCAAAGGATTATTTATCTAAAAAACATCCAATGGCCCTGTCATTAGAAAGTAAGATACAAAGAGAGCATCCTGAATTTACTAGGTCTCAACAATTATATTATATAGGATCTATGTTAAAAAAATTATCTCAATAAATAAAATGCCGAAAACAAGTCAACAAAATAGAAATGACAATAAGTCTTTTAATGTCGCCTTAGTTTTAGCTATAATAACTTACATCGTCATAAGTGTAAATTTAGATTTTGGTGTGTTTGGATATATTCTGTTACTTATACTGGTTATACCTTTTGGTACAGTCGTATTTATGATTTTACTGAGTATATTTTTGGACTCATAATTTATTTGGTTATTCCCACTGCTCCAGCACGAAACCAAATTCAACAAAGTAATCCTTCTATATTATTTTTGTTTATTAGTTTTTGGCTGAATTTCCTTACTTTTATCAAAAAATAAAAGAAAATGGATTACCAAAATATTTGCAGAGAAGTAGTAGCAGTTAGCCGAAGCATCGGGGATTGGATGTGGCAGGAAAGAAAGAAATTTTCGGAAGCACAAGTGGAAACAAAATCTTTTAATAATCTCGTTTCTTATGTTGACAAAACCTCAGAAGAAAAATTTGTTAAAGAACTGCTTCGCATACTTCCCGAAAGCGGAATTTTGGGAGAAGAAGGCTCCAATAGTAATCTTGATAATGACTTTATTTGGATTATTGATCCACTAGACGGAACTACCAATTATGTGCACGGCATTCCTGCGTATTGTACAAGCGTTGCACTTCAACATAAAGGAACAACTGTTTTGGGAGTCGTTTACGAACCCAACAATAAAGAATGTTTTTATGCATGGAAAGGCAGTCCTGCTTACTGCAACGAGAACGAAATACATGTAAGTGACAAAAACAGTTTAAAGACTTCACTTTTGGCAACAGGTTTTCCCTATGATGATTTTTCGAAAATGGAAAATTACATTGATATCTTGAAATTTTTTATGAAAGAAACCAGGGGCGTAAGAAGAATTGGAGCAGCCGCTTTGGACTTGTGTTATGTTGCTTCGGGAATATTTGATGGATTTTACGAATATGCGCTTCAACCTTGGGATGTTGCCGCTGGAGCGTTTATCGTTCAACAAGCAGGCGGAAAAATTTCTGACTTTAGCAATGGCGAAAATTTCATAAAAGGTGGCGAGATTATTGCAGCAAATTCACACTTGCACGAAACCATCCAAAAGAAAGTTGACTTCTTTTTTAATGGTCAGTAAGACTTTTAACTATTAAATTTGCCACTCGTTGTTTATACAAAACAACTTAAAACATTGAAAAACAAAACGATGAGATATTTTATCTTTTTTTTACTTCCTATTATTTGTTTTAATGCTTTCGCGCAGCAAACGTCCTCAGAACTGTATTTAGATTTAAAAAAATTAGCCTCTTTAAAGCGTGTATTGTACCTAGCAGCGCACCCTGATGATGAAAACACAAGAGCTTTAGCCTGGCTTTCTTTGGGCGAAGAAGCAGAAACCGCCTATTTATCTTTGACCAGAGGTGATGGAGGACAGAACCTTATTGGAGAAGAACTAGGGGCAAACCTTGGAATTTTGAGATCTCAAGAGTTATTAGCAGCACGAAGTATTGACAACGCCAAGCAGTTTTTTTCTCGCGCAGTTGACTTTGGTTATTCCAGATCTGCTGAAGAATCTTTTGAAAAATGGGAAAAAGAAGAAATTGTTTCAGATGTTGTAGGTGTGATTAGAAAATTTAAACCAGACGTTATCATCACTAGATTTCCACCAGACGAAAGAGCAGGACACGGACACCACACCGCTTCTGCTTTGCTAGCAATTGAAGCTTCAAAATTAGCTGCGGACAAAGATTTCTTACCCAATCAAATTAAAGATTTAGGGACCTGGAACACCACATCTGTTTATTGGAATACCAGTTATTGGTGGTTAAAAGATATTGAAGTTACCGCCCAAAATAATGATGAATATTTAGTTTTTGACATAGGAGATTACAATCCAACTATTGGGAAATCTTATAATGAAATTGGAACTTTAGCCAGAAGTCAGCATAAATGTCAAGGTTTTGGATCTTTGATAGAAAGAGGCGCAAAAGAGGAATATTTTCAATTCTTATCTGGCGAAAAATTAAAGAACAGTTTTTTTGAAAAATCTACCAGAACTTGGAGTAATCTTGTTTCCAAAGAACTTGAAAATGAATTTAATACACTTGTTCAAAATTTTGATTTCAAAGATGTTAGAAACAATGTAAAACCGCTTTTAAGCATTTATAAAAAATTACAAAACATCAAAGATGATTATCTAAGAGAAGAAAAATTATCACTTTGCCAAACATTGATTGTCAATTGTTTGGGATTACATATCGAACTCCATGGAGAAGATTTTAGTTTTGCATTGAATGAAGATGTAAAGTTGAACTTAGAAGCCATCAACCGTTCTAAATCTCAAGTTTCTGTGGAGGAAATTACCATCAATGGAACTTCTTTTGTTCCTGAAAATAAAACGCTTTCATTCAATCAAATTGTAAATAACAATATTTCCATCACAGCCAATTCGAATACATTTGCACCTTATTGGCTACAAAATCCTTATGAAAACCTTTTTGATGTCACCAATGTTTCACTAATTGGTAATCCAACTTCTAAAAATTCCATAGAGGGAATTATAAAATTAAATATTGAAGGAGTCACTTTTGAATATCCTATCAATGGGATTTACAAATGGAGTGACCCTGCTTTTGGTGAGAAAAAAAGAGATATTGTTTTTACGCCCAATATGGCAATTTCTATTGAAGAAACGGCACTTATTTCCAAAATTGGAACTGAAAAAAAAATTAAAATAAAGGTGCATAGTTTTCAAGATAATTTAAAAGAAAAAATTCATCTCAAACTTCCTCAAAATTGGGAAGCAACACCCAATGTTTTTGAGATTGATATTCAAAACAAACACAACGAAAAGTATATAGAAGTTGTCCTAAAACCTAATTCAAATGCAGTAAATGGATCGCTGATTTTGCTAAATGCAAATCAAGATTCCATCAAACATTTCAGAGAAATAAGTTACGATCATATTCCTACACAGACTTATTTTACAGACGACCAATTGAAATTAGTAAAAATTGACTCAAAAATCAAACAAGGAAAAATTGCTTATATCAAAGGAGTAGAAGACAAAGTGCCACAAGCAATTTCACAATTAGGATTTGATGTAAAAGCTATAGAAGTAGAAGATATAAAAACCGCTTCATTGAATGATTTTCAAACTATTGTAGTGGGAATAAGAGCTTACAATGTGAAACCAGAATTGGACTTCTTTCATCAACAATTGATGGATTATGTAAGTCAAGGAGGAAATTTGATTGTCCAATACAACACTTCCTCCAAAAGCGTAAAAGAAATGCAATTAGGCCCTTACCCTTTTGATGTTTCAAGAGGAAGAGTCACTGAGGAAGATGCAAAAGTATCTTTTGTAAACCAAAAACATCCTATTTTGAATTTTCCCAATAAGATTGCAGAAAAAGATTTTGAAAATTGGGTGCAAGAAAGAGGATTGTACTTTGCCGACAATTGGGATGCAAAATATGAAACACTACTTTCATGGAATGATAAAGGTCAAGAATCTTTAGAAGGTGCGCTCATTGTTGCCAAACATGGCAAAGGACAATTTATTTACACTGGAATTTCATTTTTTAGACAACTTCCTGCAGGAGTAGAAGGTGCGTACAGATTATTTGCAAATATGTTGAGTTATGGAGGAAATTAAAGACCCTACAAAATGGAATCGTATGTATTGGTTGCTTGTCATTCTTTTGGTTTTGCAAATCATTATTTATTCATGGATTACTTTTTCATTTGATTAGTTATTGTTATGAGTTGGATAGATTGGAGTATATTATTATTGACATTGACTGCCATTGTTTGGTACGGTACATGGAAAACTAGGAAAAACGCAACTTTAGAAAGTTATTTGAAAGGAAATAATGAAGAAAACTGGTACACAATTGGGCTTTCTATCATGGCAACACAAGCCAGTGCGATTACTTTTTTATCGGCTACAGGTCAAGGTTATGAATCTGGAATGGGATTCGTTCAATTCTACTTTGGACTGCCTTTGGCAATGATATTTATAGCGGTATTTTTTCTGCCCATCTACTATCGACTCAAGGTTTTTACTGCTTATGAATTTCTAGAAAACAGATTTGACTACCGAGTAAGAGCTTTTACGGCCTTGTTATTTCTGATCTCAAGAGGTTTGGCCGCTGGGATTACCATCTATGCCCCTGCGATTATATTATCTAGTTTATTTGAATGGGACTTGAAACTCACTTGTGTGGGTATTGGGATTTTGGTGATTATTTATACAGTTTCTGGAGGAAGTAGAGCCGTTTCACTTACTCAAAAGTGGCAAATGGGAATTATTATGACAGGAATGTTTATTGCTTTTTATTATATTTTGAAAGCCATTCCAGCAGACTTTTCATTCACCGAAAGTGTGAATATGGCAGGAGAATTAGGTAAAATGAAGGTTGTAAACTATGAATTTGATGTCAAAGAAAAATATAACATTTGGGCTGGTTTAACAGGCGGATTTTTCCTTTTTCTATCTTATTTTGGAACAGACCAATCGCAAGTACAAAGATACCTAGGGGGCAAAAGTCTCAAAGCATCAAGTCTGGGATTGATGTTTAATGGTATTTTTAAAATTCCGATGCAATTTTTTATTGTATTTGTGGGTGTAATGCTTTTTGTGGCATATCAATTCAATCAGCCACCAATTATCTTTAATGATTCTGATGTTTCAAAAACAGTTTTGCAAGATCCAGAATTACTAGAAAAAGAGAAAGATTACCAATTGGTTTTTGAAGAAAAAAAGGGGTTGATGTTTTCCTACAAAGAAGCCCCTAGCATCAAAAAAATGCAAGACATCAAAGCATTACATTTGGAGCAATTGCAAATTAGAGCAGACTACCAAGAGCAATTGATGATTTTGGACAAAAATTACAACAGTAAAGATGGCGATTACGTGTTCTTAAGTTTTGTTTTGAAATATTTACCTCACGGACTAATAGGCTTATTGCTTGCTGTGATCCTTTCTGCCGCCATGTCTTCCACAGCGGGCGAACTTAATGCTTTAGCATCCACTACAACAGTGGATTTTTATAGAAAATATTTCAAAAAAGGAGAAAATGAAGATGAAGTTAGAACCAGTAGATTTATCACTGTAATTTGGGGAGGCGTTGCCATTTTTGTGGCACTTATTGCGGGATTATTCGAAAACTTAATTGAACTCGTTAACATTCTTGGCTCTTTATTCTACGGAACAATTTTAGGTGTGTTTTTAGTTGCTTTTTTCTTTAAAAAAATAAGTGCAGGGCCTACTTTCATCGCAGCAATAATTGCTGAAGTTATAGTGATTTCTACTTTTATTACTACAAAAATGGTAGAAGGATTTGAAATTGGCTATCTTTGGTACAACCTTATTGGTAGTTTGTTTGTTATACTGCTTTCAATGTCTTTTCAACTTATAATTAATAATAAAATAAAACAGTAAAAATGAAAAAAATGATTATCTCGGGATTTTTATCCCTTTGTCTTTTAGGAGCAAATGCTCAAGATTTGCCAAAACCTAGTCCATCTGCAGAGATAGAACAACAAGTAGGTTTAACTAATATTAAAATTCAATATTCAAGACCTTCTGCAAAAGGAAGAAAAATCTTTGGAGAGTTGGTTGCTTATGATAAAGTATGGAGATTAGGAGCAAATAAAGCTACAAACCTTACTACGGACAGAGAGATGATGTTTGGGAAACAAACATTAAAACCTGGAAGTTATGCGGTTTTTGCTATTCCTGCCGAAAAAGGAAACTGGAAAGTGGTGATTAATTCAGATACTGAACAATGGGGAACAGGAAACTATGATGAAGCTAAAAATGTAGTTTCTATTGAGGTTGCGCCTAAGAAAACTGAATTAGTTGAAACATTTTCAATTACAATTGAAGACATTACTGCTAATGGAGCAAATATTGTAATGGCATGGGAAACAACTAAATTAGTTGTGCCTTTTACATTAGATACTGATAAAGCTGCTGAAGAAAATATTGCTGCAGCCATCAAAGAAGGTAAAGACCTAGAGAAGGTATACTACAAATCAGCTTCATATTATAAAGATGCAAAAGGAGATTTAAAAACGGCTATGGAGCATGTTGAAAAATCAATAAAAGTGAAAGAATATCACGCTAATGTTTTTCTTAAAGCAAAAATAGTTGAAGAACAAGGCGATAAAAAGGAAGCGATTAAATTAGCAGAACAAGCGTTAAAATTAGCGAATGATGCTGAAGAAAAAGGATGGGCGAGTTATATCGAAGAAAACATCACTACTTGGAAAAAGTAATTTTATCAATCTAAATTTTTAAAGCGAGTAAGTTTCTATGGAATTTACTCGCTTTTTTTTGAAATAATTTCTACCTCTTCTTCATTTTCATTAGCTTCTAAAGCAAGTTCTTCTTCTTTCTGAGGCTCTTTGATAGATTTTTTGTTAAACATCAACCCAATCATCATCACCAAAGCAGTAATGATAATCACTTGAAGGACCATAGACTTATTTACTAAATCAATACTTTGATCAGAAGGAATTGACAAAAAGAGCAAGATGGTTATTAATCCTCTAGGGGCAATGAACAAAAGAGGTAGCAAATCAATTTTAAATACTTTTAATTGAATAAAACGAATAAGAAAAATGCCGCCACAAATGCTCAAAGACCACATCAATGTATTGGTGTTGGTTAATTCTTCTAAATTAATCAAGTAGCCAAAGAGTAAGAAGAAAAGTGTTCTGATAAGAAACGTTGCTTCTGCAGTAATTTCACTAAACTTATGAATCTCTCTGTTTAATATCTCTGGTTTTAATTTTTTGATCCATTTAATGCCTTTTAGTTCGTCTAAATTTCCCAAAAACAAGCCAAAAACCACTATAAAAATCAAAGCAGGAAGGTGATATATTTTTGAAATTGCATAAATAATAATCAACAACATAATGATCGGAATAAACTTGATATTGTGTTTGATTTTACTCAATAAATAAGCTAATAGAACAGAAGCAACAAATGATATTGCAATCATAATGAGGAGTTCTAAACCAAAATGTAAAAAAGAATCTGCACCAATAGTAGCATTAACAACAAAAAAGTTGAAAAGAATAACCCCAAGAATATCTGACAAACTACTTTCGAAAGTAACAAATTCTTTATTGGATGCAGCAATGTTTTTGGCACTAGGGATGGCTATAGCACTACTGATGATAAATAGAGGAATAGAGTTTACTAAAGCATCTTTATAATTGTAGCCTCCATAATAATAAAAAACATAAGCAGAAACAAAACTCAAAGTAAGAAGTGGAAAAACTGCAACAAAAAAGGATTGCCTAAGTACTTTTAATTTACTTTTATTAAATTCTATTTCTAAAGAGCCTTCTAAAACAATTAATATCAAACCAATAGTTCCTAAAATAGGTAACGCAGGTTGCAAATCAGGAATTTCCAAATTAAAATATTCGCTTGCACTTTTAACGGCCCATCCTAATATAAGCAACAGAATTACTGATGGAATTTTTGTTTTACTAGAAGTAATATCAAAAAGATAAGCAATAAGAACTAACGTACAAAGAGTTATAATGATACTAAGTGTCAAAGGATTTGATTGATTTAGATGATTAATTAATTTGCGTTAAAGTTACTGATTCTTCAAGGAATGAGAAATGAATACATACAAAATTATTGATCAACATCTAAAATTGTTTTACTTAAAAACAATCAAATTAATACTACTGAGCCTTATACCTAAATTCTATCCAACCTTGTTTTCGGATTTCATCATTAAAGTTTTGGTTGAACTTCCACAAACCAGCATATTCTAATGCAGCATTTCTAAGGCATTCATTTTGTGTATTGGTCTTACTCTCGTCAATCGTCTTGCTTACTACTTGTCCTTTTTGGTTTACTTTAATTGTTACCCTTACTATTCCTTCATTTTTACAAACATAAGAAGGCTTTTTATCAGACAAAAGGTTTCTTCCTTTGAGTTCAAAATATACACTCGCCACAACATCCATTCCATAACCTGCTTTGTCGTTTTTTTCGGCTCCTTCTTTTACCAAATTGGGGTTTATTTCATTTTTATTATTCTCTTGAGTTTTCGAAGTTTTATCGGTAATTGTTTTTCCTTGTTGCAAAGCGTTGAACTCTGCAGCCTCAATTGCTTTGAGTTCTTCCCAAACTTCTTTTTCAGCTTGTGCTTTGCTAAAGTTGCTGGCGTTAGTATTGGTGTAAGTCGTTTTTTCCTGAGAAACATTGGCACTCACATTTTCCATTTGAGCATTATTTTCGTTTGGAATTTGGTTTAGATCATCTGGGTTAATATCCGGTTCTTTTTCTTCTGGTTTATCAATCGAAAAATCCATAACAGCAACTACTCGTTCTTTTTCTGGCTGAGGAACTGCTGTTTCAATGACATGCCAATTGCTCCAAACAAATATAAAAACATGAAATGCTAATGTACCTAAAACACTGAATTTATTGCGCTCTATGAAATCAAAAACCTTCATCAATTAACCGATAAAAAGTTCTTGTAATTTTTTGAGAATAGGAAAGACAGCATAAAAACTGGCTACAAAAGCACCCCCCCAAATCAAAGCGACAAAAACTTTACCTAAAAAACCAACATCATTTTTAACAGGCGTATTTAGTAAGTTTCGAATAGCAGGAGCTAAAACCTCTTCTTTTTCGTCATATTCCTTTGCGTCAGGCTCTAAAATATTTTCAAGTTTGGAAATGTGGATGTATTCCTTTCTAATTTTCCAATAATCACTATCAGATAGATTTGTGTAGGAAGTTTCCAAAGGAATTTCCAATAAAGATAGCCTTTTTCTTATCTTCATTATCTTTAGGTGAGACGACACTCTGGTCATCAAAAACGCACCTAAAATCATAATAGCATATGACTCGAAATACATTCCCAAAACCACTAAAGATAATGAGGAGAGTATATGAAAAACCAGCTTGGCTTTTTCATTAAACGAAAAGAAAATCAATTCAAATAATCTTCCTCCGTCTAGAGGGTCAATGGGAATCAAATTCAAAATATTCAATCCGATAAACATCGTTCCATAAACCAAAAAATAGGGGTTTAGCCCGAAAAGTTGTACACCCATTATCAAACCAATTCCAATCAATATTCCAGGCAACGGACCTGCAAGTACAATGATAATTCGCTGTAATTGACTCATTTCTTCTTTTCTCCCTGTTACAACAGCACCAATAAATGGAATGAAAAACATTCCTACATCTTCATATCCAAATGACTTCATCGCAATGAGATGTCCCATTTCATGAAGAAATAAAACCAAAACCACTAAAAAAATAAAATTTATAGAAACAGGCAAAAACATGAACAACAAGATGAAAGCAAGTAAACTAACTACCGTTTTGATAATGCTTGCCGTATTTTTCTCGTTGATTTCTGGTTTTGGGGGATAATATGTATAATCTTCTGAATCCATTTATACAAAGATATTCGATTTTTTTTACTTTAGGATAGCGACTTGCTTAAATTGTATTAAGTACTTTGTCTTATTTATAAAGTTATTGTAAAAAAAACTTCAAACAACAAACTCCGAATCCTGAACCAACCTAGCAATAGCGAGGTATAAATCCTATCTAAACTCCCACTTAATTTCAATATCCCAGCCTGTTTTTAGGTCTATAGGTTCTGCGTAGTATTCAATTCGTTCTGGATAGAGATTTTTATAATAATCACCTGTGTCCCAAAAGCCATTCTCGTTTTTGTCAAAAATCAATCGTAATGCATATTTACCGCTTTTTAAGTATGTGAAATCTACTTTTTTTAATTCCTCAGCGGTAAGCTTTTTACTAATAATTGGATTATCGTTTTGGAGTAATTCTAAAATAAATGAATGCCTTTCATTTACTTCTACTGAAAGCATAATGTTTCCATATTTTGCATTCTTATTTCTTTCAAAAATGGCTCCTATGGTGTCATTTTGAAGTCCATAATAACTTGACACAGCCCCAGGAAGAGCCTCTAGAGTATATGTTGATTCATCATCATATGCCGATGCAAAAACGATTTTATCTAATGATGTTTGAACGCATTCGAATGGAATTTTTTCACCATCTTTCAAAATGCTGATTTTACTTTCATCTATCTGTTCAATAGGCTGAGAGAAAACAAAAAATAAATCTTCTTGAGGCTTTAAACCATCCAGAGCATTTGTTGTAAAAGTAAGCGAAGAATCAACTGGTAATTTGATGTTGGTATTTACTTTTTTGGAACCTTGGACAATCATGCCGTATTTTGGTTGTGGAATTACCTTTGGGTTGATCCAATAAAAAATACTGTCTTCTGTTGATGAAAGTTCAAATTCTTTTTTTAGAAATATATTCAAAACAGAATCTTCAAAAATAGGATTTGAAGTATCCAACCTATGGTTCACAACAATCAAACCTTTTCCATTATTTCTGAGCACAGAAGTGGTAATTTCAAATGTCTTAGGAAGATGCGAAAATACGCCTATGGTATCAGTAATCGTATCATTTTGGGCATCAAATCGGTTGTTGATGAAGCCAATTTTTTCTTCTTTTATCTGAAATTTGTAATCTCCATTTTTATCTTCCAAGGCTACCACTTTGAAATTTCCCTCAGCAATATTTTGGATATTACACAATCCTTGAGCATTGGTTTTGCCAAAGTAGGTAGGTTTCTTTTTTTGTACTACTGAATCACTTTCATCTTGATATAAAAGCACCAAAATATCTTTTTCTGGCTTTTTGGTAAAAGCATTAAATACAAAGGCCTTATATTCCAGAGAATCTATAAAACTTCCTGTAGAAAAAACATATTTGTAATTCGAAAATACATTTCCTTCCGTATTGTCGACAATGGCATCTCCAAAATTGATAATATAGGTTGTGTTGTTTTGGAGCGGTTCCTGAAAATTAATCATCAACTTTTTACCTTTGGTATAAATCTCTGGTGTTTTCTCTAAAAAAGGTGTGATAATGATTTGTTTGTCAGGGTTTTTTAATGCTATCAGTTCATTAAAATGAATTACAATATTGGGACTAGAAAAATTAACGCTTCCATTTCTAGGCTCTTCCATTTTCAATGTGTCAATCATGGGTGGAGTTGTGTCTTTTTCACCCCCTGTGATTTGAGTTTGCTGAGCACATTTTGTAAACAAAAATGCAAAAATTATGATGAAAAAAGAGTGTTTCAATTTTTAGAAGTGATTATTTTGCTTAATAATTTTCCTATCTGTTCCAATCCATTTTGATCATCCTGATCAAAATCATTGAGTTTATCGCTGTCCACATCCAAAACGCCTATTACTTCTTGATTATTGTCAAACAAGGGCACGACCACTTCCGATTTTGAATCCGAACTACAAGCAATATGTCCAGGGAATGCTTCCACATCTGGAACCAAAAGAGTTTCTTTTAATTCCCAAGACTTTCCACAAACGCCTTTTCCTTTAGCAATTCTAGTGCAAGCCAATGGTCCTTGAAATGGTCCCAAAACCAATTCCCCATCTTTCACAAGATAAACACCTACCCAGAAAAACCCAAACCCATATTTCAAGCAAGCCATGATATTACTCACATTTGCAATCCAATCACTTTCTCCCTCAGTAAGTGCTTCTAATTGCAATAAAGCATTTTCATACTGTTCTTTTTTACTTGTGGATGTATTTACTAAAAAGGTATCTGCCATATTTTAAAATCATTTGAGATGTAAAGGTAGTTTTTTTCAATGAAATAGTGTTTTTTATTCGGTTTTTTGATTGATAAACCATTCGATGTATTCATTTATTTTAATCCCCAAATAATAGGGAAGGTTTAATAAATAAAACTCTTTTCCAAGTGGCGTTTTTAATTTGTTTATTTCTAATTTCCCCGCATACATTCTTACTGCATATTGATGTGGGCACTGTTCCATAAATTGATGTAGAGATCTTAATTTTCCAACAGGACCAGATTTAATTTCTACGGGAATGAGTTTACTTTTGTATGGAATTATTAAATCCACTTCTGCAGAGGATTGTTTTTTTTCTCTTACCCAAAAATGAGGTTTGTGAAAACTAAACACATTTAATGACATTATTTCCTGCGTAATCACTTGAGGAATTAAAGCGCCTTTAAAAGCATTGCTTAAATCTTTCATTCCTATGAGTTCGTGTTGAATATTTAACGAAAAATTGACCAATCCAATATCTAAAAACTGAATTCGTGGTTTTTTTCTTAAGTCACTTTTTAAAGGAAAATCAACCTCTGTTGTTGGATAAATAAGTTGTAGTATTTTAGCATCGTCTAAGCTTCTAAATGCTTCTCCAACTTCACGAGATTTATAATTGGAATTTCCAAAATTTTGAAATGTAACTCTTGTATCCAAAAAATTGTGTGCTGACGAAATAATATGAGAAATTACCCTTTCATCAGTTGCCGATTTTGCGTATTTTTTTACATCACTTTTATAAGTGCTCCAAATACTTTCATATATTTCGAAAAGCCCTATCATACTGTCGTTAGAAACATACTGCTGAAGAACTTCTGGCATTCCTCCTATTATAGCATAATCGTGAAAATAATCTAAAAGGGTACTGTGTGCTGTTGAAGGAAGTGGAATTTGATTTAAAACATCCAAAGCATTAGTTTTACCTTTTGCATTTAAAAATTCTTCAAAGTTTAGCGGAAATAAATACATAAAAGTCACTCTACCCACAGGAAAACTCTTAATTTGACTTAAAGAAAATTCCAGTAATGAACCTGCTGAGATTATATGTAATTCGGGGTATTCCTCATAAAAATACCTCAATAATGCAATCGCTTTGGGGCTTTCTTGTATTTCATCTATAAATAAAAGTGTGTTGGATGCATCATAGTTCAATTCGAATTTTAAAAAAATGGCTCCTAAAATATCTTTTACATTATCTAAATCTTCAAAATAAACTACATCTTCTGGTTGCTCAAGATTTAAATATATATACTGTTTGTAATTTGAAGAAAACTGTTTTATCAACGTGGTTTTGCCAACTTGTCTAGCTCCTCTTAAAATTAAGGGCTTTCTATTGGGGTTTTCTTTCCACTTTAGGAGTTCTTTTAAGGCTTTTCGTTGCATTTTTAAATCTAAATTTCATCACAAAGTAACAAATTTATTTTTACTATTGTAACAAAGTCAGGGCATTTTTCTCATTTTTTTGTAACAAAGTCAGGGCATTTTTCTCGTTTTCTTGTAACAAAGTCAGGGTATATTTCAATTTTTTATAAAAATTTTGTTCGTAGTTCGGTGTTTGTAGTTAATTGAATAAGTAAATAAGCGGAGGGTTAGGTTGTGAATGAAAGTCCAAAAAACACTGAACATCATACTCCGAACCCCAAACAAGAAAATTCTTTCCCAATCAAAATCTAATTTTTTGCTAAAATCTAAATGATTCAATTGAATTTTTTGTAAATTGCACAATAATTTAGAGATTTATACAAAAACTTTACAATAAATGGCAACTTCAGCACCTGCAAAGAAGACGACAAAACCCCAAAAATCATCTGTTGACACTTCAATATTACTCAATGCTTATCGCCTAATGAGTACTGCAAAATGTTTGACAGAACTTTACGAAGAAAATAAAACCATTACAGCAAAATATGTTCATGCTACTTCAAGAGGTCACGAAGCCATTCAGTTAGCTACTGGTATGCAATTGCTCCCTCAAGATTTTGTCGCTCCTTACTACCGTGATGATAGTATTCTCTTGGGAATTGGTATCACACCTTTTGAGTTGATGCTTCAAGTTTTAGCAAAAAGAAACGATATCTTTTCAGGTGGAAGAACCTATTATTCTCACCCTAGTTTGAACAGTCCTGATATGCCCAAAATTCCACATCAAAGTTCGGCTACAGGAATGCAAGCAATCCCCACTACAGGTGTTGCGATGGGAATTCAATACAAAGAACAAGAAGGAATTGCTGAAGATTTGAAAGAAAAACCAGTTGTAGTTTGCTCTCTAGGAGATGCTTCTTGTACAGAAGGAGAAGTCTCAGAGGCTTTTCAAATGGCGTGTTTGAAACAATTGCCGATTGTATTTTTAGTTCAAGACAACAATTGGGACATTTCGGCTAGTGCAGACGAAATCAGAGCACAAGATATTACTCATTTTGCCAAAGGATTTAAAGGTCTGGAAGTAAGAACCATCAATGGAAGCGACTTTACAGAATGCTACAAAACAGTAGAAGAAGTTTTCGAAACGGTAAGAACAGAAAGGAGACCTTTTTTAATCCACGCCAAAGTGCCTCTTTTGAATCACCACACTTCTGGTGTAAGAATGGAGTGGTACAGAGATGATTTAGATGAAGCCAAAACAAGAGACCCATTTCCAATTTTAGTGAATCAACTCTTGGAAGCGGGAATTTCGCAATCTGAGTTAGATGAAATATATAGCGAAGCTAAAAATTTAGTCGCTGAAGATTATCAAAAAGCTTTAGTAGAAGAAGATCCAAGACCAGAGGATTTGACAGATTATATTTTTGCTCCTACTCCAATCACAGAAGAAAAGGGAGAAAGAGCACCAGCAGGAAAAGAACCGACAGTGATGGTAGATGCTGCACTTTTTGCCATTAGAGAATTGATGTCTACTCATCCAGAATGTCTGCTATACGGACAAGATGTTGGAAGAAGGTTAGGCGGTGTTTTTAGAGAAGCGGCCACCTTGGCGCAAACTTTTGGTGATAATAGAGTTTTCAATACACCGATTCAAGAAGCATTTATTATTGGAAGTACCGTTGGAATGTCTGCTGTAGGGCTAAAGCCTATTGTTGAAGTTCAGTTTGCAGATTATATTTGGCCTGGATTGAATCAATTATTTACAGAAGTGAGTCGTTCTTATTATTTGTCAAATGGAAAATGGCCGGTGAGTATGATTTTGAGAGTTCCAATTGGCGCTTACGGTTCGGGCGGTCCTTACCATTCTTCGAGTGTGGAATCTGTTGTGACAAATATAAGGGGTGTGAAAGTCGCTTATCCAAGCACAGGAGCCGATTTGAAAGGCTTGCTAAAGTCTGCTTACTACGATCCTAATCCTGTAGTAATTTTCGAGCACAAAGGTTTGTATTGGAGTAAAATCAAAGGTACAGAAGGGGCTAGAACCATCGAACCAGACGAAGATTATGTCATTCCTTTTGGAAAAGCGAGAACCGTTTTGGAAGCAGACCCAGCCAAAGTAGCAAATGGTGAATCTGTAGCGGTGATAACCTATGGAAGAGGTGTTTATTGGACTTTGGAAGCCGAAAAACAATACAAAGGACAAGTAGAAATCATAGATTTGAGAACCTTAAATCCTATTGATGAAGACGCCATGTATGCTGCTGCCAAAAAACACAATAAGGCAATCATTGTAACTGAGGAATCTGTAGAATGTAGTTTCTCGCTAGGATTGGTAGCCAGAATTCAAAAAAATTGCTTCAAAGACTTGGATGCTCCTGTTGAGATTGTCGGTTCTGTGGACACTCCTGCCATTCCTTTAAACTCAGTTTTGGAATTTACTTTGTTACCTAATGCCGAAAAAGTAGGGAAGAAAATTGGGGAGGTTTTGAGTTATTAGATTTAAAGACTTACGACAAACGATGTAACGATTTTATAATAGTTTATTTGACAAAAATCAATCACAAAATAGAAAGTTGTTTCGAGACTGTTTGTTGTAGCAATATAATCTTTGTAAATTCCAATTACCTCGCTGTACAAAATACCCAGTAAGATTTCCAATTACTATTGGGGTCAAAATAGAAACCAACACCTACATACTTGCTATCAGGATTGAACATGTTTTCATAATGTCCTTTGCTATTATACCACTGCATATAAGTAGCTTGAGGACTTTCATTTCCTGCCGCAATGTTTTCTGTATTTACAAAAGAGTCTTTGTAAAACAATTTTATTCTATCAAAGGCGCTTCCTAAAGTGATGAGTTTTCCATTTACCCTATCTTTACTTTCATGCGTAAAATAATTTTGAGAAGCCATGTCATAAGCATGATACCTTGAAGCTCTTGCCAAATCTTCGTTCCAAATAAGCGGTTGCAATCCTTTTTCTTTTCTAGCTTTATTTAATATTTCTACCAGTTGTTTTTCACTAGTTACGCTTGTTGAAGGAATCGCTTCTGTGCCCTTGGGCAATCCAAAATATGCTCCTTTTTCATACTTGTCTGGAGTTTCTTTGGCATAATTTTCATTTTTATCTTTTCTTTCTACATTATTGTTTTTCAAAGATTTTCCTGTCATTTTCGAAAACCGTGTTTGAAGTTTAATCGCTTTGTCTGACAATCCTTCTTCATCTAGTTTAGGAATGAGTTCCAAAACAAACTCTTCAATTAAAATGAGTTTTTCGTCCCATTTTTTATTTTCCAAAATTGAATTATCAGCATATTTTGAAAATTTATTGCCGTAATTGATGGCATTACTCAAAAAAGTATATTTACGAGAATTTCTTGTTTCAATAGAATACTTATCAATAGAAATTTGATATAAATAAAAGTAAGATATTGCATTTTTGCTATTTTTTGAAATCAACTTACCTGCATATTCATAACATTTTGAAGCATCTTGAAGATAAAGTTTTTCTAACTTCTTTTCTTCTTTGGATTGTCCTAAAACTATCAAGAAACTAACTGAGAATAAGAGGCTTAATAAATAGTTCATCTTCTTTAATTTTATCTTACAAATATAAAACTGAAAACATTCTTTTTGGTTACGAAAAAACACGGATAATTATGTCATTATTTTCAATAATATATTTTTTTAACTTATTTATGTTTGGTTTTAATAATTATTTCTACCTTAGATGCTTCAAAAATTTGGATATTATGCATATAGCAATAGCAGGAAATATAGGCGCAGGTAAAACCACCTTAACAGAATTATTATCAAAACATTACGGTTGGGAAACTCATTATGAAGATGTTGATACAAATCCATACTTGTTAGACTTTTATGATGACATGCAGCGTTGGGCCTTTAATTTACAAGTGTATTATTTGAATAGCAGATTTACTCAAATTCAAGAAATTAAAGAGAGTACTAAAACGGTCATTCAAGACAGAACTATTTATGAAGATGCATTTATTTTTGCTCCTAATCTTCATTCTATGGGATTGATGACCACTAGAGATTTTGAAAATTATTTTTCTCTTTTCAATCTGATGGAATCTTTTATCTCTGCACCTGATTTATTGATTTACCTTAGAGCTAGTGTTCCTAAATTAGTTCAAAATATTCAAAGTAGAGGAAGAGAATACGAAGAAAGTATTCGAATTGATTACCTAAAAAGACTGAATGAAAGATATGAAGCATGGATTTCTACTTACGATAAAGGTAAACTGCTTGTCATTGACATCGATGACAATTCTTTCAACGAAAATCCAGAGGATTTAGGTAAAATTATTCAAATGATAGACGCTGAATTGCACGGATTGTTTTAGTCTCTATTCCAATAGTCTTTGGCTGTTAGTTATGAGTAAACTTTTAGCCTTTAACTTTAAACTTTTTCAATCCTTTTTTATTTCTTTGCAACTTCAAATTTATCAAAACAAATTATGGCTTTAAAATGTGGTATCGTAGGTCTTCCAAACGTTGGGAAATCAACTCTTTTTAACTGTTTGAGCAATGCAAAAGCTCAAAGTGCTAATTTTCCTTTTTGTACCATCGAACCTAACGTAGGTACGATTACGGTTCCAGATCCAAGACTCAATAAATTGGAAGAACTGGTAAAGCCAGAGCGAGTAGTGCCTACAACAATTGAAATCGTAGACATCGCAGGATTGGTAAAAGGGGCTTCCAAAGGAGAAGGTCTTGGAAATCAATTTTTGGGAAACATAAGAGAATGTGATGCCATATTACACGTATTGAGATGCTTTGAAGATGGAAATATCGTACACGTTGATGGAAGTGTAAATCCAGTAAGAGACAAAGAGGTTATAGACACAGAATTACAGTTAAAAGACCTAGAAACAGTTGAAAAAAATATAGGTAATGCTCAAAGAAGAGCCAAAGCAGGAGATAAAGATGGAGCAAAACTTTTAGAAATTTATACGCTACTTAAAACACATTTAGAAGCTGGTAAAAACGCTAGAGCATTAGATCTTGAGCCAGAAAAATGGGATTTATTATATGATTTGCATTTGCTTACAGCCAAACCTGTTATGTACGTCTGTAATGTGGATGAAGCATCAGTGAAGACAGGAAATGCTTTTGTAGATCAAGTAAAGGAAGCAGTAAAAGACGAAAATGCCGAAGTATTGATGTTGGGCGCTGGAATAGAAGCAGATATTTCCGAGCTAGAAAGTTATGAAGAACGTCAAATGTTTTTGGAAGATTTAGGACTGGATGAGCCCGGAGTAGCTAAATTGATTAGAGCTGCCTATTCTTTATTGAATCTTCAAACGTATTTCACTGCAGGGGTGAAGGAAGTAAGAGCATGGACTATTGAAAAAGGCATGACCGCTCCACAAGCAGCTGGTGTGATTCATTCAGATTTTGAAAAAGGATTCATTAGAGCCGAAGTAATGAAATATGAAGATTTCGTAACGCTAGGATCTGAAGCCGCTTGTAAGGAAGTAGGCAAACTTCATGTAGAAGGAAAAACTTATATTCCTGCTGATGGAGATATTATGCACTTTAGGTTTAATGTCTAGTTTTTAGATTAAACATCTAAAACCCTATTTATAAATATATTTATCTCAAATTCCCAAAGGAAAGAGCCTTTTCAACCATGTTTTTGCTTCCCACTACAAAAGGTACTCTTTGATGGAGTTCTGTTGGTTGAATTTCCATAATTCTTTTGTTTCCATCAGTTGCAAGTCCTCCTGCTTGTTCAGCCAAAAAAGCAAAGGGATTGCATTCATACAATAATCTCAACTTTCCATTGGGTGCTGAGGAAGTGGCTGGATATAAATAAATACCTCCTTTAATCATGTTTCTATGAAAATCCGAAACCAAAGAACCAATATATCTTCCCGAATAAGGTCTTTGAGTTGCTGCATCATTTTCTTGGCAATAAGAAATGTACTTTTTCACACCTTCTGGGCTACTGTGAATATTTCCTTCATTCATACTGTAAATTCTTCCGTCTTTGGGAATTTGCATATTGGGATGAGATAGAAAAAACACTCCGATTCCAGGATCATACGTAAAACCATTTACGCCATTTCCTGTAGTGTACACCAACATGGTGGACGAACCGTAAACAACATATCCAGCAGCAACTTGTTCGGTTCCTGGCTGTAGAAAATCCTCCAGTTGTACTTCTGTACCAACGGGTGTTTTTCTTCTGTAAACACTAAAAATTGTTCCAACAGAAACATTTACATCAATATTTGAAGAACCGTCCAAAGGATCAATCATCACTACATATTTTGCTAAAGGATTTTTGGATTCAAAAGCAACAAAGTCATCATTTTCCTCTGATGCTATTCCACAAATTACACCCCTTGCTTCGAGTGCTTTAATAAATTGTTCGTCTGCAAAAACATCCAATTTCTGTTGTTGCTCACCTTGTATATTTTCACTTCCGGCAGCACCTAAAATGTGTTTTGCCAAACCTGCTTTATTGATTTGTTGATTTACAATTTTTGCTGCTAATCTAATTGCACTTAAAATCCTTGACAACTCACCAGAAGAGCCTGGAAAATCTGCTTGTTTTTCTAATATAAATTCTCCTAAAGTTTTAATATCCATGTTTTTTAAAGCCTTACCGTTAATAATTAGGTCGTAAATATCGTAGTTTTCTTGAATATAATCGTGATTTTTGAAGTCTAAAATTAAAAAATCATCCATGAACATACATATTCGAACTGCAACACCTGAAGACATGAAAGCTGTTTTTGAATTGATTCAAGAATTGGCGCTATACGAAAAAGCCCCTGAAGAAGTGGTAAACACAGAAGCGCAATTGAAAGAAGACGGTTTCGGAAAAGACAAAATATTTGATTGTTTTGTTGCTGAAAACGATGAAAATGAAATTTTGGGAATGGCACTTTTCTTTACTGGTTATTCCACATGGAAAGGAAAAATTCTATATCTAGAAGATTTTTTGGTAAAAGAAGCCTATAGAAAACATGGTATTGGAAAATTGCTTTTTGATGCAGTGGTGGAAGAAGCCCAAAAAAGAAAAGTAAATAGAATGGATTGGCAAGTTTTGGATTGGAATTCACCTGCCATTAATTTTTATAAAAAAAACAATGCTGTTTTGGATGGTGAATGGATCAATGGTAGATTGTTTTTTGATTACAAAAAGAAATAAAAACATGCAAGTATTCAAATTTGGTGGCGCGTCAGTAAAAAGCGCTGCAGCTATAAAAAATGTCGCAACAATCATCAAAGATTATAATGATGATTTGATGGTGGTGATTTCTGCCATGGGCAAAATGACCAATGCCCTTGAAGAATTGGCGTTTGCCTTTTTCAAAAACGAGGATTGGAATACAAAATTCCAACCCATAAAAGATTTTCACGATGCAATTATTCAAGAACTTTCGTTGCATATGGATGCCAATTTTATGAAAGTCTATGAAACTAAGTTTGAGCAATTGACCCAAAAACTAGAAAAAGATCCTGCACCCAATTATGATTATGAATACGACCAAATTGTATCTTTTGGAGAAATTATCTCAACCACCATTGTTTCTGGATATCTCAACACGATAGGGATTGAAAATGAATGGTTGGATGCTCGAAAAATAATTCGCACAGATATTACCTACCGAGAAGCCAAAGTAGATTGGGAACTTACCAAAGCCCTTTTTCTAAGTAAATCGGGGCTTTTTTACCAAGATAAAAACAAAAAAAATATTTGTATCATTCAAGGTTTTATTGGTCATACAGAAACTGGGCAAACCACCACTTTGGGGCGCGAAGGCTCTGATTTTACTGCAGGAATTGCCGCTTGGTGCTTGGATGCTTCTTCTGTTACGATTTGGAAAGATGTGCCCGGAATGCTCAATGCAGACCCCAAATTTTTTAATAACACAGAATTATTGTCAAAAATCTCTTTTAGAGAAGCGATAGAATTGAGTTACTATGGCGCCTCAGTGATTCATCCCAAAACCATAAAACCTCTCGAAAACAAGAGCATTCCTCTCTATGTAAAATCTTTTTTGAATCCTCAGGAAACAGGCACCGTAATTCAAAAAGATGTACAATATGACGCTTTGATTCCTTCGTATATTTTTAAGGAAAATCAAATTTTGATATCCATATCACCCAGAGATTTTTCATTTATTACTGAGGAAAACATGAAAGACATTTTCGATCAGTTTAGCCAATGCGGCATAAAAGTAAACGTGATGCAAAATTCAGCCATAAGTTTTTCAGTTTGTGTAGATCATCAAGAGGAAAAAGTTGCAAAATTTATCCAACGTTTGGAAAATGAATATGTGATAAAATACAACACGGACTTAAGCCTAATGACTGTAAGACACTACACAGAAGAGGTTATTGAACAACTTTCGAAAGACAAGGAAATTCTTTTGGAACAAAGAAGCAGACATACTTCACGATTTGTAATGAGATAACTTTTTAAGTTGAATGGTTATTTAGTTGTGTAGTTCTTCGTTATTTGGTTTTTCAGTTTAACATTTGTCGTGAAATCCTTAAGTCGTTTTTTTATTTCATTAAAATTTCCGTTTTAAATACATGAAAAGTTATTAGCCAAAATAATTTTTATATATTTGCTAGCGTAAATGACGATTTAACAAAACTGAATATGAAAAAATTTATTCTTCCTGGTTTACTAGGCACTGCCTTATTGTTCAATTCTTGTGGTGAAACTACCGCAGAAACAGACAATCCAGAAAACACAAATACAGACCAAGAAACAACTTCGGGTGATGATTTGAAAGGATTGAGAGAATTTGATATGTCGCCTTACGACTTGAATGTGATTATTTACGTGCCAGAAAAGTACTACACAGATCAAGAGCAACAAGTAGAAAAATTTGTACAACCAGTTATTACACACAACGAAGGTGAAGCGCTTTGGGAAATAACAATGCTAGGAGAAAAACACTTCCACATGGTGATTGAAGATTGGGGAGACATCAAGCAAACTGTTGCAGACGAGAAAAAAGTTCACGTGGATCAAAACATCATTTACGATTATGTATATACCGAAGAAGGTGAAGATTACATGTTGTTTTCAAGATTGTTGAAGTCAGAAAACTCTACTTTGGAAGATGTAGATTTATCAAAAATTCCTACGCATCATTTTTATGTAGTTAAACAAATTGATGGTTACTACATTACAGCAAAATCATTTAGCATGCAAGATTTCCATATGGTTTCTGCCAAAACAATGATGAACTGCGCCAGAGGAATGAAGTCTGCGAAGTAGATGAACATCACTCCGTACGATAGTGAGTTTTATCGTGATTACCGTTATGCGTTCAACGGTATGGAGAAGGATGACGAGGTGAAGGGGAGTGGGAATAGTTATACAACGGAGTTTAGGCAGTATGACCCTAGAATCGGTAGGTGGATGAGCCTTGACCCTGTAACGCATCATCATTTTAGTCCGTATTCGGCTTTTGATAATAATCCGATATACTACGCTGACCCAATTGGTGCGGATAGTGAGCCTACAGTATTACCAGAGCTGACAGTTCAGGGAAGTGGACCAGGGAAAGCAAGTGCTCGTACAGCTCACATTGACCCTAATGTAGGGACATCAAATCTAGCAACTACTAAAGGTATGACACCACCTGTCTTACCTAACTTCAATCAATCAAATGGAGATTTTAATTATGAGAACTATTTAAGTTTTGAAAAATTTAATAATCAATTAAAAATGTATGATTTTCAAATAGAACAACTAAGTACCAATACTTGGGATGTAGGAGAGAATATATATAAAGAATCTCATTGGAAAGGAAATCCGTGGACGGTTGATTTTATTTGGGCAGATGGTGCTGGTATAAAAGGTTCTTATGAAGTCAGTTTTACAGCAGATATTGATAATGGGAAAGGTATAATTAAGGAGGTTGATGGTAAAAAAGTAATTGCTCATAATGGAATGGAAAATTCATATATTCCTACAGTTACTTTTAATGCTTTTAATGCAAAAACTTTCGGGCTTGATAATGAAGGGCAAATTGAATGGGGAGGAAAAGTTTTTGTTTATAAAGATGGTGAATTATATTCTTATAAAACACTTTATAATAATCCAAAAGGAATAAGTGGAGGGGGGTATGTTGGTTCAGCAAAACTTAGGCTGCCTTCTAGTGGAGAAGTTGAAATCTATTATGAGTTTTATTACATTTGGAATAACGGTGTAGACACACAAGGTGCTCCAATGAATAATTTAGAAGGTAGTTTTAAACTTAGTAAATATTAATAATGAAAAAAATTTTAGTAATCACAACTATAATAAGTCTATTATATTCTTGTAATTCTAGCGAATTAGATGAGACTTCGATACAAAACTCAAGTGATAAAAGTGTGTGTGAAATTTATGAGGAAAACATGACTGAATTTCTAAAAAAAGAAAAGTACTATGAATCACTTAGTTATGCTGATTCATTACTTAAAACTTGCCCGAATTATGAAATTGGTGGAATTAGCACTAAAATTATTATATATAACAATTTGGAGATTCCAGATAGTCTAAAATTATACATTAAAAAAGCTTTAGAATATTCTGATGATTATTGGGAATTTCAGTATTATAATATACGTTTGAAAAGGTGTCAAGGAGATACAATTGGTATTTCAAATATTTTTGAAAAGTGTAAGAATTATGTACTAACTACAGGCAATTACTATACTTATGTTAATATTTGTATGACGGAAGGGTTAGATAAAAATGAAATTTTGAATTCGTTAGAAGAACTAAATGTTTTTGAAGATTTATTTTGGAAGGACTTGAAAGAGTATATAAACAATATAACTTATGACGATGTTGATTGTGGCGGATTAGCAAAATAGGTAGTGGTCCCCCCTGTTGCCGCGCTTCCGATAACTTCGGAATTTCGCGTGGTTTTCTGAATTTAGTAGAAATATTTTAAAACAGGAAATATGGTATTCCTCGTCTGTCAGTCGTCAAGTAATGCGCCAAACCCAGTAGGATTATTTTTTAGTTGTTTTTTTTACTCACTCTTGTTTATTTTTTGGTGTTCGTGATATCGCTACGCTAAGTTCAAAGGAAATCAATAAACCTACTGGCTAAAGTTCACTCCTAAAGTCTCTCAGTTTGTCATATTTCTTGCGTTCCTTCCTCTTCGTCTCCCGATAGCCATCGGGACGGTGTTCTCGGTATTTTATTGCCTTGTTTGTCCATTCCTGTGCAATAGACAATCGCTTATGTCCCACAAAGCAAAAAATCCCTACACACCTTAGTGTTTTTGCTCTCCGCCTTAGGCGGATTAGGGGCTTAGAGTTTTAGAAATTATCTTAATTTTTTATCTGGATCTTGTCTTGTATCGAAAACGTGAGTAACATAAGCATAATTACTTTCAAGAAAATAGATGATTTTATAATGTCCTTCAATTAAGTATCTGTGTCCTTGACCAAGATGAACTAAAGTAAGTTCTATTTGACCTATTTCTTCGGAAATAACATTGGGAAGCATTAGTATATCTGGAGCATCTAGCAACTTACTTTTTAAATCATAAGCATATTTTTCAGACTTTTTTTTGTGAAAATCGAAGATTGATTCTAAATCCTCTTGCGCAGGTTCAGCCCAAATAACATCTTTTACCATTGTTTAGATTTTTCTCTAAGTTCTTTTGATGTCATTACATTGCCATTTTTGATAGCCTCATTTGCTCTATGAGCCTGATCAATAATCTTTTGCTGAAAGTCACTCAATTCAGCACTAGGAACACTTGTCGCTTTAAACTTTTTAAGTTCCATAATTAATGAAATGTCTTGTAATTGAGCAATCCAATTTATTAATTCAAATTTTTCTGAGTTTATTGTTTCTTTTTTCATAATAAATCGTTTTACTTATAAAACTTGTTGAATGTTACATTTTAAAAGAAAAGCATCCATTAAAGTATATAAATGTCCTTTTTGTTGTTTCTTGTACCAACTAATAGCCTGTTGAATATCCAACTTGGCATCAGTCTCGACTTTTATTTTAAAGCTCATAAATCAAACTTAAAATCATTTTTTACATCATCCCAATCTAGTAATCTTTTAGGATTTTTTCAGAAGCTTCAATACGTTTTCTTACTTCGTTTTTGTGTTCTTCAGGAATATGATAACCTTTAATGTCGGCTTCAATACCTAATTGCTTAATGAGTTCCATAAAGAAATTAAATTTAGTTTCAGGAATATTTAAAGTAACTTGTTTCATAAAAAAATGTAAAAATTTATATCAACGTTGTATAACAAATATACGAATAAAATTTTAACTCCCCTGCTCACGCAGGAAGAAAATTAAAATAAGAAGTTCGCTGCCGCTCTTCCGACAACTTCGGAATTTCGCGTGGTTTTCTGAATTTAGCAGAAAATTTAAACAAACCAAAGATTTTTTTTGATGTTATCCTTTTTTATAAATTTGTATTATGAGCAGAAATTATAAGTTCTATAATCCAGAAGGAGTTTACTTTGTAAGTTTTGCTGTAGTTGAGTGGTTAGATGTTTTTACAAGAGTTGAATATAAAAATATTTTACTAGAGACCTTAGAATTTTGTCAGAAGGAAAAAGGAATGGAGATATTTGCTTGGTGCATAATGACTAATCACATGCATCTTGTTTTTAGATCAATTGGAGAGACAAAACCAGAACAGATATTAGGAGATTATAAGAGATTTACTAGTCGTAAAATAATTAAAGCGATTGAAGAAAATCCTAAAGAAAGTAGAAGAGAGTTTTTACTTGCTAAATTTAAAGAGCATGGAATGAAAACCTCAAATACAACCATACATCAGTTTTGGAGACACGATAATAAACCTATTGAACTTTGGAGTAATAAAGTAATCGATGAAAAGATAAATTATATTCATCAAAATCCAGTTAAGGAAGGATTTGTAATAAACCCCGAAGATTATAAATATAGTAGTGCTGCTGATTATGCTGGAATGAAAGGGATACTAAATAATGTTTTTGTTGTTAGGTAAAATGAGTTATTTTTGCGAATGAAAGTAGACCACGCGATGGGAATCGCGCGGGAGCATGGGGGGTAACTAAAGCAGGGGTTTCAGTTAATGGAGCTGTTGCAGCAGGGCTTGCTTATGGTGCTACTTACGGGGCGATAGGAGGTCCTGTTGGTGTTGCAGCAGGTGTTGCCGTAGGTTTAACTATAGGGATATGTGTTGCAATTTTAAATAGTTTTGATTGGGGATGGTAAAGAATAAAATCATTTTCTTTTTCTACTTTTCATTTCTTTGCGCTGCAAGGAGTGTTATAAAAAGTAATAAAGGAAGCAAAGAAACTGCATATCATTGGACAATACTTTTCCTTGGCATATATTCTGTAATCGAATACTTTCCAGTTCTCCATTCACAGATAAATTCTACTTTTTGTTCCATAGTTGTCGTTTCTTTCCAAGGCATAATTTCTGTTTTTTTTCAGAAAA
>CAWUIK010000003.1:0-77011 GCA_963922585.1 uncultured Flavobacteriales bacterium
ATAAACACATTGCCTCGCACATCCAATTTTCCCAAAGGAGCGTTGGTTCCTATCCCTACATTTCCAGGGCAATCATTAGCGGTGTACAAAACTCCTGGTTCATTATTAATTCCATTAATATTGGACCATGTGGGGGCTAAAAAATTTCCACTTAAATCAAAACCACAAAGATTTGGTTCGTAAAAAAATCCTATCAACCCATTTTTCTCCATACTCTCCACTTTTCCATTAGGTTTTATCATCAGAAATCTTTCATCACTCAATGAAGAATCCGCAAGACTTAAGAATTTAAAACTTCCCTCTGCAATAGCATTTCCTTTCATTCGTGTTGTTCCATCCACCACAATATTTGATTTCGCTCTTAGATTATCATCCACAACTGTTCTTCCTTTAATTCTCAAATCTTGTTCAACAGTCAACTTTTTTTCAAGGGTTACGCTGTCTTTTATAATTACGGGTTTTTCAAAATATGCTGTATCTCTAACTCTTGTTTTACTCAATGTTGATGTTCCCTCAACTTGAAGTTCTGTACTTGGAGACATAGTTCCAATTCCTACATTACCAGAAGTAGGTAAAACATTTTGAGCAAAAGAATACAATACTAGAGTATTCATAAATATAGCAAGAAGTAGTTTTTTAGTAGTTTTCATTTGTCGATTAATAAGTTAATATAATCGACTAAACTAAACTAAACTAAACTAATGAAATAACCTAATTATTTTGCAATTTTTTTTAAGAAAATTTAACAAATATGAGCAAAGACGCTTCTTTTGATAGCCTGAAATTACTTCAACTTAATTTTTTGGCCTATATGAAGAATGTCTGTTGACTTCATATTGTTTAACTTACATAGTTTATCTACAGTAGTTCCATATTTCAAAGCTATGTAATACAACGAATCTCCAGACTTAATTGTATGAACACTAGCATTTTTATCAGTACTAGATGAACTACTTGACTTTGAAGAACTAGAGGAATATGTGCTAGAAGATTTATTATAAACAAACATTTGACCATTCACCAATAGGTTATTTTTCTTTAGTTCATTTTTTTCAAAATCAATAATTTCTTCTGGATTAAGCGCATTGCCATAAAGCCTAATTTCAAAATGTAAGTGATCTCCATATGATTTTCCAGTGTTGCCTCCTAACCCTATTACATCTCCGGCTTTAACTTCCTGATTAGGAACTACTAAAAACTGAGAAAGATGAGCATAATACGTTTCTAGTCCATTGTAATGTCTTATAATGACAAGATTACCAAAACCTCCATCATTAAATTGTGCATACCTAACAATTCCATTGAAAGCAGCTCGAAGTGTATCCCCTGTTTCTAAATCGACATCAATTCCATAATGAAAACGTTTCCCTCTGTATTTAAATGTCGAAGTGACCATTCCAGGATGAGGCATGCAAAATTCATTGTTTTCATCATCTACGATACAAAGCCAAACGGTATCTTCAAGTGCTGAAAGATCATTTTTGTAGGTGTAAGGTACGTCATTTACCCAATCTTCTTCCCACCCTAACTCTTTAGCCAAAGCATTTAAATAAGGATTTGTTATGCCGTCAAAATTAATCATCCTTAAATATTCCCAACTTTTATCGGCAAAAATCACTACAGTATCATTTCCCATTTTCAGAGTGTCAATAACTCTTTTGCCATCAATAGTTGTTTGCGAAATACCTTGACCAATTAATAAAAGGAAAGTTACAAACCAAATAAATCTTATCATTTCGAAAATTTGAACCTCAAAAATAGTTAAAACTTATTTAATATAAATTCTATATTCTGTTAAAATATACTCTATTTGAAACTTGGAATGATAGCATAAAAACCAAAACCTATGGAAAAGTATTGATATATTCCACCTGATGCATCCAAAGGTATTCCTGGAAAGTTGGTCAAACAAAGATTGTTAGGTGAAAATTTTGAGTTGATAACATTATAATTGGCGCTAACTCCAAAATATAATAATTCAGAACTTTTGTAATAAAAACTAATCTTTGGCTCTAAGGCAATATTTTCTTGTCTAAACGGATCAGAGCAATTGTTGGAATGTGTAAATAGCCATCCATAACCTGTTTTAAATTCATATTCGAAAAACATTTTGTCGTTGAGAACGCTTCTATATCCAAAACTTAAAAATGGTTGCAAAACATCCATTTTACCTGTTGTAACATTACCAGAAAAAATACTTGACTCAACTGTCCAATAACCATATTTTACACCAGAACTCAAAATTAATCCATTATTTTTGAATTTGTATTGATAAGCTAAATCTATATCAGCGATGCCACTCATCACACCTTTAAAACTTTTGTTTGATATAGCGGTAGGCAATTTAAAGTCTAGTTTAATGCCATGTGGAGTAGGTTTTCCTTCTTCTTGAGAAAAGGAGTTAAAGTAAATTCCCAATAAAAAAAGTGATATTATTATTTTAGTTGTCAATGATAAACTTCTTAGTAATATTTTGTACTTCAGAAACGTATTGATAATAATAAATATTGTTGGGAAAAGAAGTTGTATCAAACAATAAAGGATGAATACCTTGTTCTAATAACCCGTCAGTAAGAGTGGATACTATTTTATAATCTCGATCTAAAATATGAAAAGCCACTTTTGTTGGCTCCTTTAATTCAAATCCAAACTGAACAGTTCCCTTTGCAAATGGAGGTTTCAACTCAAAAACATCAGCATATTTAACGGTAATTTTTTTTCTTTTTCCCCTTCCGTAAATAACAATTAACTTTCTATAAGCCACATAAAGAAGATAAAGCGCTACAACTACACTCACGCCAACAATTAGATTTGCAAAAATCCTTCCCCAAGTGCCACTATACCATAAATCTCTTAACATTATTCTTTATTTTCTTTAGAAAGGGTAAAATTATGATATTTCTTGGATTTAACCACTTCTTTTTTGAATGTTGGCAACGAATTTAATATCTTTAAATCAATAAAGTTTTCCCTACAATCTTTCAGTTCTTTTATTATGAGTCCTGAATTTACAAAATCAGATATTTTAACCTCGTCTTCAACTTGCCATTCTTGAGAAAATATTGCAATTTTATTGAGTTTATCATCTTCTAAAATCGCTAATTTTAAACAAGCTTCTGCTACAATATTGGGCTCGATACTTTGCATTAAAACCAACTTCAGTTGACTCATATTAGATTCATAAACTCTGTAAAATATAAGCAAAGATGACTTTGTGAAGTCTATCTTTGGAAGTTCAATTATTGGGAATTCTTTTTTATTCGAATTTGTTTTATGTCCCAGTTCATTATTTAAAACTTCAAAAGCTTCCCCTATAATTTTCAATTTTTGGGCTCTAGTTTTGAATACTTGAGGAGTAATAGATGATTTTAAAAGAAACTGTTTATGCTCAAATAACTTTTCTAAAACTACTTCTTCGTAGTTCTCCAAATCAGTATTTAATAGTATCAAAGCCTCTTTTGTTGTCATATTCTTTTTTTTACAACCTGATGAATAAATTCCTTTTTCTAAATTGTTTTCTTCCTTATTTTCGAATTTACAAAGTTCATCATCGATTTATCTATAAATAGGATTGCTATTAAGAATAATCCTATCAAAAAATTATTGTAAAAGAATTCTATCCAAGAAAATTTTTGAGTAATATCTACTGGAATTTTTATTAAAAATAGAATAAGCGTCAAAATCACTATAAACCCAACTTTTTTCAAGTTATATGGTATGGGATATATTTTTTGTCCAACTATATATGAAATTATCAACATCACTGCAAAACAGACAAAGGTAGCCCAAGCTGAAGCCATGTATCCATATACAGGAATTAACGAGTAATTAATAATTACTGTAACTACAGCACCAATAATACTAATAATTGCACCATAACTCGTTTTACTTGCCAGTTTATACCATATTGATTGATTGAGATAAATTCCAAACAAGACATTTGCTCCCAATAATATTGGCACTACTTTCAATCCCTCCCAAAAAGCAGGATTTGGAGTAAAGTATTTAACAATTTGTAAATTCATTGCAATAACCAAAAACATCAAAGAAACAATTACCACAAAATAATTCATGACTTTTGCATAAGTTTTCTTGGAATCTTTTTCCTTTTCTTGATTAAAGAAAAATGGCTCTGCTGCATATCTGTATGCTTGTAAAAACATAGATATTATCATTGCTATTTTGTAGTTGCCTCCATATACACCTAGTTCGGCAAGAGCTTTGGAATTTGCCATTTGGTGTGTCATTCCTTCTTTTGTAATATATGTGTCTGTTAAAATTTCTTTTAATATTGTTCTATCGAGCATTTCGTTAATAATACCAGCCAATCCAACAAATAACATTGGAAAAGCATAAGAAAACATTCCTTTAAATAATTGCCAATCAAATTTTCCAGAATATTGTAATTGCGCTCCCAAAAGAACGAATTTAGTGATGCTGGCAATCAAGTTTGAGATAAAAACATACCCCACACCAACTTCTGGACTGTAAGTTAAATTGATCAACCAATTGGTATTTCCAGCATCAAAATTACTTTTGCAATACAATAAAAAATAAAGATTTAAGCCTATATTCACTCCAACATTTACAATGTTTATCATAGCAAAGTTTTTTGCTTTATTCTCCTTTCTTAGTTTGGCTAATGGAATTGAACTTAGTGCGTCTAGCGCTACAATAAAAGCAAACCAAATTACATATTCTGAATGCTCGGGGTATACCAACCAATTGGCAATAGGTTGAGCAAAAACTATAGCTAGAACAACAAAAATAACAGATGTTGTAGTAACCGAATACAAAGCATTGCTGTATACTTTTTTATGGTCAAAATCTGTTTTTGTAGCATATCGAAAAAAAGCAGTTTCCATTCCATAAGTTAGGAAAACAACCAAAAAAGCAACATAGGCATACATTTCAGTAATAATTCCAAATTGCTCTTCCGAAAACATCCCTTTAGAAGTATAAAAAGGGGTTAATAAGAAGTTTAAGAAACGACCTATAATACTACTTACACCGTAAATAGCAGTTTGTCCAGCCAGTTTCTTTAAAACACTCATTTAATTTATTTATTTCTAATAAAGATAGTACTCTCACAAAATTACCATTATGATGATAAGAGATCGAAATAGAACACACTTGTTTTCAACACAAATATACACATGCTAAAAGTAAAAAGGCTATCCATTGAATGAATAGCCTTATAATTATTAATGTTAATATCGATTTAGTTTTTATCTAAAAACAGTAATTGTTCCTTTCTCGTCTTTAGTTCCTTCATCCCAAATCATGATATAGTAATAAACTCCTCCGTTTAAATCATTTCCATTGGTTTTTTCTCCATCCCAAGTATTATCGTATGTATCTGTTTGATAGACGATTCTTCCCCATCTATTGAAAATAGTAAGATTTACATCATTATAATTATCTGCGTATCTAGTATAGAAAAAATCATTTTGACCATCGCCATTAGGAGTAATTACATTAGGAACTTCACATGGTTGAATTATTACTGTCATAGAAGCATCGTCAGAACTACAAACATTCGCGACTACAACTGTATATTCACCATTAGTAATTCCCAAAGCATTGGTATCTGTAGAAATGATGGCATTATTGTCATTCAACCAAACTGCTGTTTCGCCTTCTTGAAGAACTGTAAACAGTTTTGCTGAGTCACCTTGACAAATGGTATCTTCTCCAAATATTACAGCAATTGGGTCTTCTAAAAATGTAAATGAAGAGGTAACTGTGTAATTACATACATTATCCGTAAATGACACTTCATATGTCCCATTAACACTGGGTGTTATAGTTGGATTAATAAAAGTTGTTGTAGGTGGTCCAGTTGGAGAAGTTGTGATTTCTAAGTTTCCAGGACCTGTGTAAGACCATGTGCCACCACTAACGCCACCTTCGCTGGGTGCAAATGTGTTTGTAAAAGTATAGAAATCATTGCAAGTTGTGTCTCCTGGTGCAATTGATGGCCCTGGTTTAACAATTACAGTAACTACTGTATCATAACTACATCCAAAATTATCAGTTACTTCAAATGTATAATTGTAATTTCCTACTACATTAGGCGCAACAATTACAGCCGTATCGCTAGTTCCTGTGAGGATAGTAGGATCTGCAAGCCAATCTTCTGAGACAATAGAAGGAGCGTAAGTTTCGTTATTAGGGTTTAATGTTGCATTAAAGAAAATTCCCCATTCGCATATCCAACCATCATCAATTCCAATATTATCTCTTACAGTAAGTGTCCAGTTACCATTCAAAGGACAACCTGCCAATTCAGTAGCAAAAGATTCTTCTGGATTGTACGTTCCAGGCTGAACCATATTGCCTGCAGACGGCCCAGAAGCTGCAACAGTATTATATCCATTTACCCATGCAGGAAGTGCAGATGGATCATCAGAAAAACAATATTCTTCACAAACGCCCAAAGTCGATGAAGGATCGTTTGCACCTCCTAAATAAGTGCCTCCACCTCCAAACCCACCAGGAAATAAGCCTCCAGTTCCTGAATAGGAATCAAATATATTAACTGTTTGTCCATTGGGACAAGTCAACAACATTTCTAAATCCCCTAAATAAGAATGTTCAATTGAAATACATAAATTCTCTAGATCTCCCGGATTTTGAAGAGTTAATCCTGAAGGAAATCCTGAAATACTAATATCTGTTGTATAGTTTTGACCTGAACCATCTGGTAAAAAAAGTTGCTCACCAAAAGAACCTTGAATTATAAAAGATGAACCTGTCGCAGATACACCAACTGTGTCTGTAGGAGTAATACCACCAATCAATGTAGTTGTTTGTCCAACACAAAGTTCAGGATCGAGAGGCGCACAATCAGAAAAACTAGGAATTGTGGAAACCCTAATTTTAGCCAATATTTCATTAATTTGATTAAGATTATCCGTAACCTTCATGGAAACAAAATATCCTGTTCTAGCAGTAGGCATAAACCATGCTGTATCACCAACTACAGTACTTCCATCACTAAAAGTCCACTCAGTGATATGGTTTCCAAAGTTGGATTGATTATATCCTCCCCCATTAATAGCACCAAATGTAGCTCCTGGTTCATATAAATATTCAGTTGTATTTACAAACATTATTGAATCGCCCAAACATACATTTACATAACCTGTATCAGGAAGTGGTCCTGTGATTGGTTTATTGGTCATATCATCATTATTGTCACCTGAACCATTAGCTTCACCTCCATTTCCGATAAATGCACCCATACCTAAGTCCATTGGCTGCCATGGAGTGCCACATGAAATATTAGCATCCCAGCCTGCTCCATTATCTAATGCATTACTAATAAATTGGATTGTTATACATCCTGAGGGATTGTTCCATGTTGCAGCAGTTTGACCTGCTGAGAATCCAAATGGATGAGAATCTGTATTTCCTTTGATTAAAAGCGGTGAAGCAGTAGTTGGTCCATCATAAACATAAAGCGTATCAGAGGCATGAACATCCCAGATAAATCCTGCATTTATTCCTATAAAAAGAGCTACCTTACTTCCACCGTTGTCAGGACAGAAAGTAATAACTTCATTTTCATTTGGTGAATAGTCTGCCGAATTATCTCCTGTATCAAAGAAATTAGGAACCCCATTATCATCAAATGGTGCTACAGCACATGGTATAGGATTAGCAAGCGTATAGTCAGGATCCGAAACAAGTATGTTTTGACCCCAAATTGAATTTGAGATTAGAATGGTATATAATATAAAGGTTATTTTTTTCAACATCATTACTTTACTTTATTTCAGATTTAATTAAAAAAATTGGTTTTACAGATAGCAACTTATCACTTCCTAAAATTCGAAAATATTGATACGCATCCTCTTTTAAGGGAATGTTAAGTTCAAAAAAGTTGATATTATTAACATCATCGATTTTTCTCGCCCCATTAATTGCTTGATCATTTGTTTTTTCCTCTGGGAAATCAGATATAAAAAAAGCATTCTGTATACAGTATGTATTGAACTTTATTTCCTCTTCAGTCATGTTATTTAATTCCTCTTGTGAAAATTTTTTCAACAATCTTTTATCAAAATCTGAACTTTGTCCTATTGATTTAAAAGTAATTAATAAGAGTAAAACTATTGCTAAATGCTTCATTATTGTTTGAATTAAATTAATAATATACAAAAGTAAAAAAATTGAGTCAAAAAAACGTAACATTTTATTAGCTTTATTGAAATCTTAATGTTGAATCAAAAGTTTTGCTACTTTGTATGAAATACCTACTTTTGAAGACGAATAAAACAACAAAAGGATGCACGAAAAAGTAAATCAATTAGAAAATTTTGCTCAACAAGTTAGAAGAGACATTGTTAGAATGGTTCACGCTGTTCAATCTGGACACCCTGGAGGATCATTAGGGTGTGCTGATTTCATCACAAGTTTGTATCAAGATATCATGAATCATAACCCAAATAATTTTACAATGGATGGGAAAAATGAAGATTTATTCTTTTTGTCAAACGGACATATTTCTCCTGTTTTTTATAGTGTTTTGGCACGTTCAGGTTATTTTCCAGTTGAAGAATTAAAAACATTTAGAAAAATAAACACAAGACTTCAAGGCCATCCAACAACTCACGAAGGTTTGCCTGGTGTTAGGATTGCATCTGGATCTCTAGGGCAAGGAATGTCTGTTGCAATTGGAGCAGCCTTAGCAAAAAAACTTAACCATGATAAATCTTTGGTTTATTGTCTTCATGGAGATGGAGAAATTCAAGAAGGTCAAATTTGGGAAGCTGCCATGTATGCTGCGGGAAATAATGTGGATAATTTGATTGCCACTGTGGATTACAATCATAAACAGATTGATGGTGATATTGATGATGTTTTACCATTAGGAGATTTAAGAGCCAAGTTTGAAGCTTTTGGATGGTTTGTTTTGGAAATGAATGGCAACGATATCAAAGATATTTTACAAGTAATGGCCATTGCTAAAGCAAAAACGGGCCAAGGAATGCCAATTATGATAATCATGAAAACAGAAATGGGTCAAGGTGTTGACTTTATGATGGGAACACATAAGTGGCATGGCTCACCGCCAAATGATGATCAATTGGCAAGTGCTTTGAGTCAAATTCCAGAAACACTAGGAGATTACTAAATTTTTGGAATTATTATTGGTATTACATCATTAAAAAAGAATATGAATAAATTATTCAGTATATTTTTGTTAGTTTTTATCGTATTTTCGAATACGATAAAAGCACAAGATGATGTAGAAAAAATTCGAATACTTTTTATATTCGATGCTTCCAATAGTATGAATGCTCAATGGCAAAAGCAATCTAGAATTAAAGTTGCTAAAGAACTACTCACACAAACTTTGGATGAATTTTATGAATTGCCTAACATAGAATTAGCGCTTAGAGTTTATGGTCATCAAACTAAAATCGTTCCTGGACAACAAGATTGTAGCGACACTAAATTGGAAGTCCCTTTTAATGACGTCAAAACTAATGTCATAAAAATCAAGGATAAAATAAGAGGGATTGATTGTCAAGGAACAACTCCAATTGCACTTTCACTTGAACAAGCAGGAAATATGGATTTTCCTGAATGTGATAATTGTAAAAACGTCATTATACTTATTACTGATGGAATAGAAGCTTGTGATGGAGATCCTTGTGCAGTTGCCAGAGCATTAAATAATAAGGGTATTGAATTAAAACCATTTATCATTGGAGTTGGATTAGACACAAGTTATTTAGGTCAATTTCAATGTGTTGGAGAATTTTTAAGTGCAGAAACTGAAGATTCCTTTAAATCTGTTTTGAGTTATGTGATAAGTCAAGCTGTGATCAATACCACAGTTCAAGTAAATCTTAAAGATATCAAAGGAAAAGTAACAGAAACAGATGTAACGATGTCTTTTTATCAAAAGAAACAGAATAAACATTCGGAAACTTATATGCATACTATGAATGTGAGAAGAGTTCCTGATACCATTTCATTAAACCCAATTTTTAAATACAAACTGGTAGTACACACTACACCTGAGCAAGTTTTGGATGACATAAGTTTGATTCCAGGAACTCACAATATCATTGAAGTTGATGCGCCTCAAGGTTATTTAGATTTAAGAATAAATGGAGATCCCAATTCAAAAATAAATTGCATTGTTCGTAAAAGTAGTGAAATGAATACTCTTAATGTTCAAGAAATGAATTCGAATCATAAATATATTGTAGGTAAATATGATATTGAAATTCTTACATTACCAAGAATTTATATGAGTGATGTGAATATTAAACAAGGACTAAATTCCAACATTACCATACAAAAAAACGGCTATGTTACAGTGCAAAAAAGGAATGGGCCTTGTCAATTATTTGTCTTAAAGGAGGGGCAAGAAATTTGGGTTTGTAATATTGAAGATAGTTTCCAATCCAAAACCATAGCTTTACAACCTGGAAAATACAAAATAGTTTACAGAAAAGAGAGTTCAATTTCTACCGCTCAAACAATACAAAAAGAATTTACAATTAGTCCTGGCTATGAAGAGCTAGTCAATTTTTAAAAACACATTTGAAATAAAAAAAAATAAAAAAATGAAAGAATATCCTGTACTTGGAAAGAAAGATACCAGATCTGGTTTCGGAGATGGTCTCACAGAATTGGGTAAAACCAACGAAAAAGTGGTGGCGCTTTGTGCGGATTTGATAGGGTCTCTTAAAATGGGAGAATTCCAAAAAAATCATCCAGATAGATTTTTTCAAGTTGGAATTGCTGAAGCTAATATGATGGGAATTGCTGCTGGACTAACTATTGGAGGATACATTCCATTTACAGGAACTTTTGCTAATTTTTCTACTAGTAGAGTGTATGATCAAATTAGACAATCTATAGCATATTCTGGAAAAAACGTTAAGATTTGTGCTTCTCATGCAGGATTAACCTTAGGTGAAGATGGTGCAACTCACCAAGTATTGGAAGACATCGGAATGATGAAAATGTTGCCTCACATGACGGTAATTAATCCTTGTGATTATAACCAAACAAAAGCAGCAACTTTGGCTATTGCAAAACACGAGGGTCCAGTATATTTAAGATTTGGTAGACCAAGTGTTCCGATTTTTATTCCTGAGGATATGCCTTTTGAAATAGGAAAAGCAATTGTTTTATCAGAAGGAACAGACGTTTCTATTTTTGCTACTGGTCATATGGTTTGGAAAGCACTAGAAGCAGCAAAGGTTTTGGCGGAAAAAGGAATCAGTGCTGAAGTAATAAATATTCATACGATTAAACCTTTGGATGAAAAAGCAGTCTTAGATTCTGTAAGCAAAACAAAATGTGTTGTAACTGCAGAAGAACATCAAATGGCAGGTGGACTAGGAGAATCAATAGCTCAACTATTATCAAAATCACTACCTTCTCCAATGGAGTATGTAGCGGTGAATGATACTTTTGGAGAAAGTGGAACTCCTGACCAATTGATGGAAAAATATGGATTAACTTCCGAAAATATTTTCATTGCAGCACAAAATGTTTTGAAAAGGAAATAACACTTTTTCAAACTTTAATGCAGATAAATAACGATTTAAAAATAATTTCGCTTTATAAAGTAGGAAAACATCAAGAGGCTTTGAAACTTTTGATGTCTTCTTATCAAAATCGTTTATATTGGCACATTAGAAGAATTGTGCTTTCTCATAATGATACTGATGACATTCTTCAGAATACAATTATTAAAGTCTGGAAAGGTTTAGAAAATTTCAAAGGCGATAGTCAACTTTATACTTGGCTTTTTAGGATAGCTTCTAATGAAGTATTTACCTTCATTGAAAAAAACAAAAAGTTCAAAAACAATATAGATGTTGATCAAATCTATGACATTAGTTCAGATTCTAGTTCTGAAGATATGGATGGAAAAACCATTCAATTAAAATTAGAACAAGCAATAGCAACACTTCCCGAAAAACAAAGAATGGTATTTCATCTAAAATATTATGATGAAATGAAGTATTCAGAAATATCAGAGGTTTTAGGGACTTCAGAAGGTGCTTTGAAAGCTAATTATCACCTTGCTGTAAAAAAAATTGAAGATTTTTTAAAAAGCAATTAAACCTTTTCAAAACTATATAGTCAAAGAAATAGATGCCTAACAATAATGAACATATCGAGCAAGAGGAAAAAGGAATGTTGAATAAAATTCCCAAACAAAATAATTTTAAGATACCTTCTAATTACTTTGAAAATTTATCCGAAAAGATTGAATATGAGTTACATCTGAATCAAAATACAAAAACAAATAAAACCAAGAAAAAGGCAATCTTTACAATGGTTGTAAATTTATCTATTGCTGCAGCAGTTGTTTTGGGGGTGTTTATTTTCAAACCATCCGCTTCTAAAAACGATGATGTAAAAACAAGTGTAATTGTAAACGTGTCAGAATTTCAAGACAGTTTTATCTCCATGGATGATCTTGATATTGCTTTATTTGAATTTGATGAAAATTTAGAAGCAGAAGTAGCAACTTTACTTTACGAATATGAATTTGAAGAAATAGATACTTATAGCGATGACATATGCATTGAATTTGATGATGATTTTGAATTATAAACAATTAAAAAATAAATAAAATGAAAAAAGTAAGTTTATTATTGGCAATGATTCTATTGGTAGGAATAGGAAGCGCCACAGCACAAAAAGAAGGAGAAACTAAGAAAGCAGAAATGGAAGCAAAAAAGATTGCTTTTCTTACCGAAAAACTAGCGTTAACAACTGAAGAATCAGAAAAATTCTGGCCTATTTTCAATGAAAAAGAAGCGAAAATAAAAGAATTGAGAAAAGAATTCAAAGGTCATAAACCTGAAAAAGGTGAAAAAATCGAAGAAATGTCAGATGCTGAAGTAAAAGACCTTATCGAAAAAGGCTTTGAAGTAAAAGAAAAACATATTTCAATAGATAGAGCCTATAACCAAAAGTTTATTGATGTGATTGGTGTAAAAAGAACAGCAAAATTATATCACATCGAAAGTGAGTTTAAAAAACAAATGCACGATAAAGAAGATCATCCCAACGGAAAACAACCAATGAAAGGAGGAAAATAATTGTAGTTTATTTTTTTGAGTACTTATAAGAAGAGCGGTAGTTTTATCGCTCTTTTTTTTTACTTATGATTAATCTCGTTGCACCCTAAATCCTTTAGAATGAAAAGTAGGTTCACAATCTTTTTTCGAGTCAATTTGTATTAACAATTCTTCTTCTGGTTTAAAATCTAACTCCTCAGGATTGATTTCAATACCTCCAATTTTATAGTTGGTTTTGATTTTTTTGCCGTTAATCACGATTTTTTTGACACAAAAACTCTTTTTACCTACAACGTTTGGATTGTTTATTTGTATCATATTTCCATCCCAAACACCAACGAAATAGGTGGTTTTCGTTTTTTGAGCATAACCAAAATTGATAAGTAATCCAAAAACGATTGTGAATATGTATTGTTTGGGAGTTAAAAGTTGTCTCATTTTTTTCTGAATTTTACAATGCCAAAGATATTATTTTTTATAAAACAAATGCAAATGCGAAACCAAAATGAAGATATAGGATTGTTTCCACTAAGGTTGTTTATGCTGCCAGGTGATCAAACAACCCTTCATATTTTTGAACCTCGATATTTGCAATTGATAATGGATTGTATCAATTCTCAAAAAGATTTTGGAATACCTTACCAAACCAAAACTTCTCTAAGTGAGTATGGTTCTATGGTAAATGTGGTGCAAATTTTAAAGAAATATGATAATGGAGAACTAGATGTTTTGGTGGAATGTACTTCAAATTTTAAAATTTTGCATTTCGAAGGACAAGCGGAAAACAAATTATATCCCGCAGGTTCTGTTTCAATTTTGGATGAACTTAACATTGAACCTTCTGGTATTTTGATGAATCAAGTAAAAGATTATTTAGAAATTTTACTCGATAGAAATGTTACTGATGAATTAAATGATTATTTCTCTTTCAAACAAATAGTAAAATCTTTAAATTTAAATGATGAAGAAAAGTTTAAATTTTTGGGTTATTCCGAAGAAAAAAGAAATCAATTTCTATGTAATAAAGCCAAATTCTTGAGTATTTTAATACAACAAGAAAAAATGGTAGTAGATCAGTTTTATTTAAACTAAAACGACTCATTAAATTTATTTTACAATTTAAATAAATTACCTTGGAATTAGTATTTTTGCACTGAAATGCAAAAACTCGTTCGAAATATTTCTATCTTTTTAATTGGATTTTTTTCAATTGCTTCCAACTTTTTTGGTCAAGAAATGGGGTTAAAATCTGGATTTGTTTTTTCATCTTTAAAGAATGTTTCTGGTGTTAATCTTAGGCCTGGATTTCAAATTGGGGGCTATAAAACTTTTGGCTCAACTGAAAGGTTGTTCTTTAGCAGCGAAGTTTTATTGACTCAAAAAGGCTCTTGGAGTTGGGACCAGTCGAATCTTAATAGTATAAGTCTAGCCTATTTTGACTTGGCTTTTTACTTTTGTGTAGATGTAACAGAAAAATTTAATTTAAATTTTGGTATTCAACCTTCTATATTATTAGTAGGTAGGCATCGTTTTATTGAAAACGAAATAAAACAGGCAAAATTTGTTGGAAATGATGTTTCAAGATTCGACTATTCCACTTTGTTGGGTGTAGAATACAAGTTATCGGAAAATATATTTTTAGGTTTAAGATACAATCACAGTTTTGTTCCACTTCAAGGATATGGTGGTAATATCTCAGTTTCAGGAACAATACCTATTTCAAGAATATTTCAAATGTATGCAGGTTTAAAATTGAAATAATTTTTTATTTCACAAATTCATCATTTGACCAAATTCCATCAAAAATAATCTTATTATCTTTATCATATAAAGTTCCTTTACCACTTCTTTTGTCGTTCAACCATTCACCCTCATATTTTTCGCCATTAGCCCAATGATATGAGCCTTTTCCAGTTCTTTTGTCTTGTGAAAAATCTCCTTCGTACCAATCACCATTACTCCATTTATAATAGCCTTTACTATCTTGTTTTAGATTGTCTTTCCATTCTCCCAAGTAAATACTACCAGAAACATAATGCCCCATTCCTTTACCGTTTGCTTTATTGTTATTAATCTCTCCAAAATACAATATTTTTGTCCCATTAAGACTTTGGAAATTCAACTTGGAGATTTTTGAACCTTTTTCCTTATTTTTTTCAGCAAACAACTCTTTCTCTAGGTCAACTATTATTTCTTTATAAATGTTTTCAATTGAATCGAATTTTACATTAAAAGTACTGTCATTGCATTTTAATTGAAAATCAAATAAATCTTGGAGTTCTTGAATTTTAGATTTATCTTCTACAGTTATAAAAATAGTAGAGTCATTATTATCTGTTTTAGTTAAAGGCATCAAATCAAGTCTTGATTTATAGAGATTTCCTGTGTCATTATCTTCATTTTCTGAAATTTTAGAATAAATTGCTAAAGCTTCTTCATATTGAGCATTAATAAAATAGTCATCCGCTAAAGATTTTTTAGTGAAGTAGTCTATTTGAAGTAATATTGAGTCCTTGGCATTTTTTTCAATCTTTAAATCACTCTCTAGTTGATTACTTTTAACCATGAGTGAAATAGACGATGTCGTCATAATGAGCATTACAACAACAGTAACAATAAATAGTATTTTAAGATTTTTGCTCATCTATTGATTAGTCTAAAACATTTACTTTGGGAATTTTTTTGGTTTCTTTTCTAAAATCTAAAGATATATAACATTTAAAATGATAAATAAACCTTTGTCTATAAACAATGCTATTAGTAAAAGATTGACCAATAGCATACATTAAACCAGTTGAATAAGTAACTTTAGAATTGTAAATATAAGAAAGCAAAGGACTCATTCTGACTTCCTCTATGTGACTACCCATCACTTTTTTTCCACTTTGTAAAATAATTTCTACTTCAGGGTTTAAGTAAATTGTTCCAGGACCAAGTTTTTTCTTATTCAAAGGAATTTTCATGTAAAATTTATAACGCCATCTATTTCTAAAAATCCATTCGTTATTGTCTAAAAGATTACTTCTACTCCATCTATGTTCTATTCTAACTCTGTGATATATTCTAATATTAGCAAGTGGACTTGCGAATAAATATTCGTGCCAAATTCTAGGTTCGTATATTACATGTTCGTATTCTGGATTTCCTGGATCTGGAGTAAAATCCAATCTCAAAACACCTCCTAAAGACATGTTGAAAGAAGGTGAAAAAAAGTAATTAACTGCATGTCTATTATAAATCTGCCCCATTTTCCCTAAAAAAGGCACATCATTATAATTTACTCTTCGATAATGAAACTCAGCCATCCAGTATAATTTGTCTGTAATTCTGAACTGATTGTATGATCCTATCCATAAATTTGTTCCAGGAGTTCTAAATTCTTTACCTACTATTGCGTCTTGAGCATGAGGAATTAAATAGAAAAAAACAGATAATATGCTAATCAATAATCTTTTCATTATTCAAACATTAGATTAAAATTTAGCAGTTCAGAAACTTTAAACGGATCTTTTTCTTTTTTTACTTTTCGTTCAATTTTCCTCGTATCTTCATTCAATACTCGTAGCATTCCATTATGTATATTTTCAAGGTTTTTATGTGCCAAATCTATATTGCTACAATTCATGCTTTTTAATAGTTCAAATATTTTAGGCATTAATATCTCTTTGTAAGCACTGTAAATATTTGGCTTTGTTACCTCTTCCATGTAATCCGAAATGTATGGATTAAAGACATTTTTCACATATTTTTCTTTAATGTAATCATTTTGTAATGGAGTTTTTTTAAGTGAAATTATCAGTTTTTCTATATTTTCAAAACATGATATGTAACTTCCTATTAGTTTCATCTTATCTGTTGCATCACTGAGTTCATTATAGTTTTTTAGTTCAACACTTACAAAAGTGTTGATAATGTCATCTACCTCAAAACCTGCCAAAGTATTCAATTGATTAGGTATTGAGTGCTTGTTTAAATATATAATACTCTCATATAATTCTAACAACCGACTTTCCTTTTCAAATAATCTATTTTCTTTTCTTGCTTGAAATATAAACTTTTCTATGTGTTCTATAGTAGAAGTGATTTCAATTTGAACTTCATCAAAAAATAAAATAAGATTTTTGCAGGACTCTGACGACTCAAACTTATTATTAGGGAGAAAAAAATATGGATCTAATTGATGCTCAAAAGTTAAATCAATCTTGCGGCCTGCCGATAGAAAGCGTTCTATAAAGAGTGGTCTATTTAAATATTCCAGTGTACCATTTTGATATAAGTTGACAATTGAATCAATTGGTTTCAACATGATACTATCAAATGCTTTAAGAATAGTAATATTTTTTTCAATTTCTACATTTGAAATTTTGGCCAAATTAATTTGAGGTGTCTTTAATATTGATTTAATAATACTATCTAAGTTTTTTACTTTATAAGTCAATTGATTAAAATATTCTTTTTCTTTTTCATTGATGTTGTATTTATAAAGTTTTGCATAAATACTTGGACTTATTGTATTTTCAGAGATATTTTTAAAAATTGTATCTAGTGTATTGATAAAATGAATTGACTCTAAAAAAAGTTTATTTGTTTCATCCAATAGATTATCCCGAACATTTAAATCATTATTTGCGATAATGGATTTAAGTTTTAGAATTCTAAAAAAGTTGTCATCTACTGGAATGGTAACTAGACTTGTATTATCTAAAGAAAAAGTATCTAAGACTATATGATATGACTTATCTATATCATAAAGGATCTTTTCTCTTAGAATATTATCTTCAAAAAACAACTCCTTTATCAAAGTTTTCTTTTTGTTTTCATTTAGTAGGTAATACCTCCAAACTCCTTGAGGTAAACCATTATCGTCTAGATTAATTTCAATTAGAAATTTTTTGTTGTCTAAAATAATAGTTCCAGAAACCTTATCGTTCTTGTAATTTACAAGAAGATGAGATAAGGTATCGTCTACGTTTGAATCTTTAATCTTCCATTGATTATAATTCCAGTTCCCCTCCTTTTTACCATTTTCGAAAATACCTTTACAAGAGAACTCTAAGCCATTTGTTTTGTTTGCATATTTATGGTTTTCAAAAACAATTTCATTTGTCATTTCATATTGTCCATCAGATAGCGACCATATACCTTCAGGGTGGTTGTTCTTAAAATTACCATTGAAAACTGATGATTCAAAGTTTTCGTTCTTTACACTATCATGCTGTATTCTCAATAACTTATAATATCCATTTTTTTCTTTATGATTGTTGTTTGAAATATATTCAAATGATTCAATAAATTTTTTATTGTTTAATGTAAACTCTCTTGTTATTTCATTGGTGGTTTGAGCAATAATGGATTGACATAATAAAATAAAAATCAAAAGAATTGACATGCAATAGACATGCAATCTGATTTTTCTATATTCAATGTTTCTAACTTGCTCCATTTTGTATGCAAATTTAAGTAAATTTATATTCGATATTCAATAGTTTCAAACAATATGTTTGACTACTTTTGTTGTTATAACTGTAATCTTTAGAAGATGAAATTCTTTGTAACTATTTTAATTTTTATACTATTCAATATTTCATGTGCTTCTAACACAAGTGATGAAAAAACGGAAGACAATGATAAAACACTAAAATATGATGTTTCTTCTTCTGAATATCAATTAGCAAATATTTTGTGCGAATGTTTTGATAATTTTGAAGAAAACGATGTTTTAGGTCAGTTTGATGTAATTGAATGTTTTAGTTCAAAAATAAATGATACTTCACTTAATGATACTGATGCAATTAAAACACAAAAAATATTAAAAGACATTTGTCCCGAAAGCTCTAAGAAATTTGAGGAATGGCAAGAAAAAATGGAAGGTAATTAGTTTACGTGTAAAATAATGTGTCGTAAAATATTTGCAAGTAAATAAAAAGCATTATATTTGCAGTAAATTTAAAAATTAGAAAATAAAATGAAAAAATTAGTTTATTCAATTTTTGCTATTGGAGCAATGTCTTTAGTTAGCTGTGCTGGTGAAGAGAAAAAAGAAGAAGTTGTTGCAATTTCTGGTGTTTACAACACTGCTGAAAGCGCATCAATTGTATGGAAAGCAAAACATTACGGTGATGCAGATTTCGTTCACGTAGGAACTGTTCCTACATCAGGTAATGTAGTAGTAGAAAACAATCAAGTGATTGGCGGTGAATTCAAATTTAACCTTGTTAAATTGGATGAAGAAGGTGATAATGATTACACTAAAATGTTAGAAGGTCACTTACAGGATTCTACTTTTTTCTTTACTTCAATGTTCCCAGATGCTACATTTACCATTACAAGTGCTACAGAAACTAGCGTTACAGGTGAATTGTCTGTTTTGGGTGTTTCTCAAACAGTTACTATCGATGGAACACTTTCTGTTACTGATGGTGAAGTTGCTTTAGTTGGATCAACTACTGTAGACATGTTAGGATTTAACATGCCATACTTGTTGGAGTCTGAACAAGCACCAGAGGACAAAAAGAGTCAATCTCCAGATCCTAAGGTAGTTGTTGAAATCGACTTGAAATTAGCAAAAGCGGCTATGTAATTTTAGTTGTTAAAGTTAAATACACAAAAGAGGTTTCTGTTTTACCAAAATAGAAGCCTCTTTTTTTTAATAGCAAAAATCACCTTTTACTAGAAATTAAGGCATATAGTTCTTGATATTTTTTCACAGTTTGTTCATGACTTAGTACTGTCATAATTCTCTCTCGTGATTTTTCTGAAAACTGCTTTAAAAGTTCTGGATTGTTATATACTTTTAGAATCGCTTCTGCAAAACCTTTAGAATCTTTTGACTTCACAACTAAACCTGAAACACCATCTTCATGAAGTTCCACATTTCCTTTTATATCACTAATTATAGATGGTGTACCCATTGACATTGCCTCCAAAACACTTTTGGTAATGGACTCTCCTTTTATAGAAGTTAAAACAAAAACGCTACTTGATTTTACAATGTTTAAAGCATCTTTTCTGTAACCCAAGAAATGAACTTTTCCTTTATTGTGACTTTTAGACAATATTGCTTCTGCTTCCTTATTTTTCAAATCATTTCCAACCAAAAGAAAATGAATGTTTGAATCTGTAGGAATGTACTTTGTAGCTTCCATTAGATATTTAACGCCTTTCATTCTTCTATTGTTGGCCACTAAAACCACTGTAAAAGCATCCTCATTAATGCCTATTTCTCTTTTGATTTCTATAGGTTTAACATTGTTATACCAATCAATATTATGGCCTTTGTTGATTACAATGGCTTTTTGTTTGGTTAGTTTCCCATTTTCTATTAAATCATTTGCAACTCCAATAGAATTACAAATAATATAATCCACTCTTTTGTTCAAATGTTTGAAATAAGAAGTCAAGTCCCACCAATGCATATTGGCAGAATAACCTCTATATAAGATAATTTTTATTGGTAAATCTTTGAAGGCTTTAATTCCATTAATAGTAGCCACATTATTAAAAAGATGCACTGCATCATATTTTCCTTTAATAACTTCAGAGCGCATAAATGAAATTTCACTTTTATCAAATTTTTTCTCTGGATGAAATGGAATTATCTTTATTCCATGTTCTTCAAACCTCTTTACATAATTGCTTTCTTTGTAAGTCATAATGGTAATGTCGTATCCTAATTTTGCAAGACTTACAAAAATTTCTGCCTCTGGTCTTACAACATGAATGTCATTATAATTACTAACTACTAGAATTTTCACTATTATATTTTATTTATTTCCAATCAAATTAAACATTTCCCCCCAAAGTGGATCCTCTTTTGGAGGTCTGGCGTGTATCACAATTGGTTCTTTAGTAACTGGATGTTCGAATTCTAGAGTTTTTCCAAATAGATGAATAGATCCATCTCTGTTTGTTCTATGCCCTCCATATTTTACATCTCCTTTTATTGGACAACCTATAGTACTCAGTTGAACACGAATTTGATGATGTCTGCCTGTTTGCGGCTTTACAACTAAATAAAAATAATTCTTACTTCTACCCATTAACTTATAGTCTAGAACCGCTTTCTTGCTGTCTTTAACCTCGTTATCGTATGCTCTAGATTTATTTTTAATTTCATTTTTTTTCATAAAATGAATCAACGTAGCTTCATCTTCAGGTGGCGTATTTTCAACAATTGCCCAATATGTTTTTTGAACATCTTTACTTCTGAACTTTTCATTCATTCTAGCTAAAGCTTTACTAGTTCTAGCAAAAATTACCACTCCACCTACGGGCCTGTCCAAACGATGAATTACACCCAAAAAAACATCCCCAGGTTTATCGTATTTGTTTTTGATGTATTCTTTTACGAATTCTACAAGCGGCTTGTCCTCAGTTTTATCACCTTGAACAATATCTCCCGCTTTTTTACATACAGCAATCAAATGATTATCTTCGTATAAAACCTCTAGTTTATTCATTTCAAACTTAATATTGTTCTTTTTCGTTAGGGAAGTCTCCTGTTTTTACATCATCAATATAAGTAGTAAATGCACCCAACATTTCTTGATATAGATTGTGGTATCTTCTTAAAAACCTAGGAGAAAATTCTTGTGTAATTCCAAGCATATCATGCATTACAAGAACCTGTCCATCAACACCCCCTCCAGCTCCTATTCCAATTACAGGTATCGTAAGTTCCTTTGCCACTTTTTCAGCTAATTTTGCAGGCACTTTTTCTAGAATAATGGCAAAAACACCTGCTTCCTGAAGGATTTTCGCATCTTCAATTAGTCTATTGGCCTCCTCAGCTTCTTTGGCTCTTACGGTATAAGTTCCAAATTTATAAATAGATTGTGGTGTAAGCCCTAGGTGTCCCATTACTGGAATCCCAGCACTTAATATTCTAGTAACAGATTCTAAAACTTCTCTCCCTCCTTCCAATTTTACACTGTGCGCTTCAGATTCTTTCATAATTCTAATGGCAGAACGCAACGCTTCCTTACTATCACCTTGATACGCTCCAAAAGGTAAATCTACCACCACCAAAGAACGTTTAATAGCTCTGATTACACTACTCGCATGATAAATCATTTGATCTAGAGTAATAGGTAAAGTTGTTTCATGCCCTGCCATTACATTACTAGCAGAATCTCCTACTAAAATGATATCCATCCCTGCCTGATCAACTATCTTGGCTAAAGAATAATCATAAGCAGTAAGCATAGAGATTTTTTCCCCTTTAGCTTTCATCTCTTGAAGTACGTGGGTAGTTATTCTTTTAATTTCTTTGTGTACAGACATTTTTATTTTTTGATTATCAAGTGCAAAGGTAATGTAAAGTTTAAAGTAACAAAGAATTCAATGAAACATTGGATTCAAGACACCTTTTTTATAAGGTCAATAATGTTTTCTTTTTGGCTTCTTGATAATCCGATTAATTTTCCATTACTTACTTCTATTGAAAGTGGATTGTTTTTAATTGAAACCACGTGTTTTAGATTTACAGCAAATGAACGATGTGTTCTAATAAAACGATTGCCCAATTGAGGCAGGATATTTCCTAAAGGTTTAGAAACTGTATAAAAAGTATTGTCCAACATGAATATATTACAATATACCGAAGATGCTTCCAAATATACAATTTCATCTCTGTTTATTTTGGTCAATCCTTTTTGAGTCAAAATCAATAAATTATTGTTTTGAGTTTCATTTGAAGGTATCTTTTTGAGAAGTCTTTGGTAGGCTGTTTTTAGGACTTCAGCATCTATTGGTTTTAAAAGATAATCAAATGCTCTTGTTCGAATGGCTTCAATGGCATATCTACTATGTGCAGTAACATAAACTATTTCAAAATATCTGTTTTCGTCAAAGAAATCTACTATTTTTAAGCCTGACATTCTCGGCATATCAATGTCTAGAAAAACAACGTCAGGTTGATGAATATTAATCAATGTTATGGCGCTTTCCAAATCCATAGCTTCACCCACTACTTCCATATTATTTTCAAACAATCCCATTACACCTTTAAAAAGTTCTATGGCATGGTTTTCATCATCAACTAGCAATACTTTCATAATGGATTTTGATTAGAATTTACTTTCAAAATGACTTCTGTTCCTTTTTGCAAATCTACAATTTCTAAAGATACTTTTAGTTTTCCGCTTAAGTTTATCATTGCTATTCTCTGTTGAATGGCTTTCATTGCAAAAGACTTGTGTTCTTTTACTCTATCTTTATTGAGTTCTCTAGAAGCTTCTCTTCCTATTCCATTGTCTGAAATTGAGATTTCGTAACCATTTTGTCCATTGTTATTAACTTTTATGAATAATTTTTTTTCTCCTTCTGTATGCATTAAACCATGAATTATGGCGTTTTCTGCAAAAGGCTGTAGTATAAGAGAAGGTATTAAAAAATTATCCAATTGTAGTGTATCATCTACTTTCAAATCCCAGAAAAAAGTTGCGTCCTTTCTCAGAAACTCTAACTTGATATAGTGACACAAAAAGTCTAACTCTTCTTTTAATGTGATGTATTCCCTTTGTGAATAATCGAGTGCCTGCCTGAGCAATTTGGTAAATATCACAAGATGTTCATATGCTTCTTTACTCTGGTTACTCAATACTTTAGTTTGTATAGAACTAAGAGAATTAAAAATCAAATGCGGATTCATTTGAGATCGAATAGCAGCAAGTTCTGATTTAAGCGCTTGTATTTTTAATTTTTCTTTTTTTAATTTCTCCAGATTTTTCTTTTGAATAATTTGTTCTCTCCACTTAATCACAATATAAATGAAAATTAAAATACAAAAAACAAGGATGCCCAAAAACCACCAAGTTAAATAAAACGGTTTATTTATAATAAGTTCATACCTAACTATATTACTTGAATTACCAGAAATATTAACACACTTTATTTCCAACAGGTAATTACCAAAAGGCAATCTTTCTAAAAATAATTCGTTGCCATCGGATGATTTATTACAGGGCATCCATTCTTCTTTGACTCCAATGATTCTGTATAACACTTTACCCTCTCCAAAGTCACTCACATTGGGATATAGTTGGCAAATTATTCTTAATAAATTGTTTTCATATTCACTTTCCCATGTGTTGTTTTGCCAAACAAAAGACCCCTCAATTTTTGTAATACTCAGATTAGGAGCAATATTTTTTTGATTCTTTTTAAATGGGATTATTCTATAACTTTTGTCACCAAACAAAAACCATTTGTCATTCCAATAATGAATATTTTTGATTTTAAAATTATGTAAGCCACTATGTGTGTGATAATTTTCTGATTTCATTCCATCAAAAAAACTAAAGCCTCCTTCAAGATGGGAAGCATATAAATAATCTTGAGTTGCACCAAGTTTAAAAATGGATTGAGGCTGCCATTCAAAAGGTATTAATTGATAATTGTTTATTTGATAAAGCGAATCTCCATATTTGACAACATATTTATCATTCCAATAAGTGAGGTTTTCTGGCTCTATATTTTGCGGATGTTTCAATTCTTTGAAAAGACCTTTTTCTTTACTCCAATACTTAATTCCCAATTGAGTTTCCAAAATCATTTCATTTTCATTTAGAAAATACAAGTTTCTAATCCATAAATCTTTATCTGTAGAATTAAAACCATTTAATGACAATGCAAGACCTTGAGAAGTCCCACAAGCAATTATTCCATTCTCAACGTCAATACTTTTGGTGCTAGTAACAATATGTTCCTTGATAATTCTACCATCTGAAGGATCAATTTCAAATAAATTCTTGCAATAAACTAGTAATGTATTTTTATTTTTATCGAAATACATAGCTTGTACTTCTGAATTATTACTAAAATCAATTTCCCAAATTATTTTATAATCTTTGTCTATACAGATTAATTGTCCTTTATAAGTGCTCAAAAATATATTATTGTTACTATGCAAAGAATTTGAAAATGTTTTCCTTTTACCAAAGTTGTCATTCATTACAAATTCTAAGAAATCAATTTGTTCAATAACAAATAGACCATCGTTAAGTGTTCCTAACCATATATTTCCTTCAATGTCTTGAAAAGCTTTTGATGTTGATATACCTTTAAAAAAATGATTTTTTAAATTCCAAAAAGCATCATAAACCAACAAACCATCTTGTGTTCCGACAAGAATATCACTATTACTTAAACTATATAAAAAATGAATCTTTTCACTTTCTGATAATATAGTCACTTTACTATTTTCATGAAATATTGTATTAGATGAATAATCTACCTTTAATAATGAATCATTGATGATAAAAAAATCTGGAGCATAACTTATCTGATTGTAGTCGAGTAGTTTAAATGCATCCAATTGAAATTCTGCAAGATAAATTAGTGAATCCTTAAACCCTGATACATACAACTTATTTTGATAAATAATTCCAGAATAAAAAACATCAAATAAATTTACTAAATCATACATTGGAACTATGGGATGTCCTTTTTCAAATGAATAGAGTTCTTTTGAGGTAATTAAGTAAATTTGGTTTTCAAAAGAAAACATTCGTTTTACTTTAATAGTGGTATCAAAGTGATTTAAAGTGTCTTTAAATATTCTAAAACTTTTCCCTTGAAAGTTTATACTCAATAGTTCATCATCTCTCAACGTCACAGATTGATATATGGACCTTGGAGAAACTTTGTATTCTGGATTAGTAAATTTTTCCCCATTAAAAAAACTAATTCCTACATCATGACCTACAACCATTCTTCCATTTTCCATTTGAAAAAAAGAATATATGGTATTACTTCCCAATCCGTCATCAGTAGTAAATTTTCTGTGAACGGGATCGAGTTGTGCAGCAACATTAACAACCACCAAAAGGAACAATATCAGTAGTCTCATAAACAGTTGCAAACATAATTTATTTTTCTATTAGTTTGTCGTTAATTTTTCCATTTAGAAGAAAATCATGCAATTCAGAAAAATTAATATACTTTAATTCTTGATCCGAATATTTTTGAAATAAAAACAATTAAAATTAAAAATATTATGAAAAAAATCTTTACAACATTATTTCTTTTGAAAGTTACTTATATGGGATTTTCTCAAATTCCAACTGCGGGTTTATTTGCCTCCTATTCATTTAATTCTGGGAATGCAAATGATGAAACAGGTGTCAATGATGGTGTAATTTATGGAGGAGTTACACTCACCGAAGATCGATTTGGAAACGCTGGTATGGCTTATGAATTAGATGGGATTGATGGAATTATAGATTTTGGTGACTCTACAGAATTTCAAATGGGGACTTCAGATTTTGCCCTTTCTTTTTGGTACTACTATGACACAATTCAACTTGGTCAAGTGATTGGTAAAAGAGGATCTTTGAATAATTATGAGCAATATACTTTTATAACTGGTAATGCATCAGGAATACCTTCTCCAGGTTCAGGTTCGACAGCCTTTTTTAGAACAGACGGTGTAAACAGAGCATTATTTCTAGGTGATCTAAGAGGATCTTGGCATCACGTTGTAATGAATCACGATTACGACTCAGTTACTCAAGTTTATATCGATGGTGTATTGAGTTCTTCTTCAAACACAACTTTTTCTGGTCAATTAGATGTTATTGGTTCATCTTTTAATATTGGTTTTTTTGATTTTAATGCTGGTTACTATTTCAATGGAAAAATTGACGACATCTACTTTTATAATAGATTTTTAGATGAGACTGAAATTTTAGATTTATTCAATGCAGAAAATCCAACAGCTAGCGTCAATGAAACCACTACCAGATTTTCAATTTATCCCAACCCTACTAAAGACATAATTACACTTAAGTTTAAAGAAGCGTCTGATTTTGAAATATTTACTTTAGATGGTAAACTTGTTGAATCAATAAATAAAGTTCAACTAAATCATGTAATTGACTGCTCTGGTTACCCTTCTGGCGTTTACTTTATCAAAGCAGGAAACCAGACTCAAAAATTTATTAAACAATAAATCAAAGTAGTTTTTTTCATAAGTTAAATAAAAGCCCTTTTGGTATCAATTCAAAAGGGCTTTTGCCATTAAGAAGAAATTCATGCAGTTGGGAAGAAATTTAAATTACTTGTGCTTTGTTAAAATTATTTTTGATGATATTAAATCAAAACAATAAAAAAATGAAATCAATCTATTCGCTTTTATTACTTTTTTGCTTTTTGGCATTACAATCTTATATGGCACAAACGATACCAACGTTTGCATTAAAAATGGGCGGTTCTAGTACTGACCAAGTTGCAAGTTCGGCTATAGATGAAGAAGGAAACTTATATTTGATAGGCAATTTTTCGGGAACGTCAAATTTAAGCCCTTCTGGTGCTCCATTAAATTATACCGCTACGAACAAAGATTTATACATCACCAGAATAGATAAAAACAACAATTGGAGTTGGACAAGGGTCTTATCTTCTGCTTCATCTAACAATAGTATCAATGCTATTCATATCATAAACAAGAATAAAATTGTAGTAGGAGGAGATTATGGAGGCACACTTCTATTTAAAGATAATCCTGTAACAGCTGGGACAACACTCAGTGCTACTTTGAGTGGAAATGACGGTTTTATATTAGTCCTAGATTCTTTAGGACAGAATCAACATTTCAAAACATTTAATTCTGGAAACAAAGCCGAAATAATGAGTATTACATCTGATAACAATGGTGATTTATACATTTCAGGAAGTTTTAAAAACTCTATCTATTATGAAACATTAGCCAATGGAGGAAGCGCCTATTTTTCTTCAGGTCTTCATGATTTTTTCTACGCAAAACTAGATGCCAATTACAATGTCATTCAGCATGCAGAGTTTGGATCTATTTATGAGGATTTTGCAAATACTATTCATTTAGATGCTAGTGATAACATTATCATATCCGGAACTTTTACGGAGACAGTAGATTTTGATGCTGGTACAGGTTTATCCAACCTAACTTCAAATGGTTCTGTTAATGTAACCAATTCAGATATGTTTATTCTCAAATTGACAAATTCGGGTGACTTTATTTGGGTAAAACAAATTTCAGGGGTTACAAATATTGAATTACCAAGATCGGCTTTAATTGATATGAATGATAACATTTACATCACTGGACAATATTCAAATGTGGTTGATTTTGACCCAAATGCAAATGATTACTTTTTACAACCTGTTTCTGGACAACCCTCTTCCGGGACTGCAGGTTTTCTATTAAAGTTAGATGCAAACGGAGACTTTCAATTTGCCAAATCCTTTGGAGGATATAATACCCACACATCCAATTGCTTAAGACAAGATGCCGAAGGTAACTTATATGTAATTGGAAATTTCTCAAACGCAATTTTTTTTGGTCAAAGTGGAAGCCCTCTCAATTTAGTTTCTAATGGAGGTTCAGATGTTTTTGCTAGTAAATTTGATGAAAATGGGAACATAATCTGGACCTATAGTGTAGGTGGCTCAAACGTAGATTTAGGTTCAAGTTTAGAAATTAAACCTGATACATCATTAGTTTTTTTAGGAAATTTCAGTACAACAGTAGATTTTGTTCCACTTGCGTCTCCATTTTTTAACTTTACTTCATTAGGTGGAACTGATATCTTTGTGCAATACGTTTTTCAATGTGATGCACCAAGCGGTCCTATTAGCAATACGGACCCAGGAAATTTAGAAATTTGTCAATTTGAACAAACAACACTATCAGTTGTTGCTAACAATGATCCCAACCTTCAATTGGTCTGGGGTCCTCCTGGAACATTTACATCAATTGGAGATGGTGATACAATAGTAACCACTTGGCTAAATTCTAATCTGACTTACTATGCATTCTACGAGAGCCTTTGCGGTAATAGCGATACTGTATTTTTTCAAGTCAATGTAAATCAAGCACCTAGCACATCTGGAAATTCAAGTTTCGATATTTGTTTGAATGAAAATATCGTTTTTGATGAATTTATCGTTACCAACGCTTTGTCGGTACTAAGCGAAAACAATTTGCCAAGTGGCATTACCACTAATTATGTGAATGACACATTATATTTAATTGGTGCTTCAACCGAAACGGGAGTTTTTAATTATACTGTAGAAATGAATAGTTTGTGTTATGTTTTTAATGTTAACGGTACTATTACAGTAAATAATCCATCTACTAATGTTTCTCAACAATTAGGATCAGAGTTTGCTTATTTAACTGTAGATCAAGCAGGGGCAACTTATCAATGGATAGATTGTAATAATGGAAATGCTCCTATAAATGGTGCCAATAGCAAAGACTTTTATCCTTTTTCAGCAGGAAGTTATGCGGTTATTGTTACTTATAATGGTTGTACTGATCAAAGTGATTGTTTTCAATTTGGCACTTCTACAAGTAGCGTAAATGAAAACAATTCGAACTTTTCAATTTATCCCAACCCAGCTAAGGACATAATTACACTTAAGTTTAAAGAAGCATCTAATTTTGAAATATTTACTTTAGATGGTAAACTTATTGAATCAATAAATAAAGTTCAACTAAATCATGTAATTGACTGCTCTGGTTACCCTTCTGGTGTTTACTTTATTAAAGCAGACAACCAGACTCAAAAATTTATTAAACAATAAATCAAAGAAGTTTTTTTCATAAGTTAAATAAAAGCCCTTTTGAATTGATACAAAAGGGCTTTTGTCATTCAGAAGAAATTCATGCAGTTGGGAAGAAATAAAAACATTCTACCATTTTACTAATCTATTTTTGAAGTAAAATAAAAATATTTAAAACTATGAAAAGAAAATTACTTCTATTTGGATTAAGTTTTATTGCGACCCTTTTTACTAATGCTCAAACAGCAACACCTTGTGTACCAGATACCATTCATGTATATACTTATGACCCTGGCACTACAAACAATGAGTACACAGGAAGATATATTTTAGAATATGATAATAATGGAAATCAAACTTTTAATGATTACCAAACTTATGATCTCAATACAGATACCTGGACAGGTGTGAATCGTTTGACCCAAAATTATGATGCAAATGGAAATAGAACCTTATACTTCAGTGAGACATGGGATAGTAACCTAGGCGCCTATAGAAATAATTATAAAGAAGAACAAACGTTCGATGTAAATAGCAACTTACTATCCAAAGAAAGTTATAATTGGAATACCACTAGTAATAGTTGGGTAGGATCTACGAAATTCAATCAAGTTTTTAATCAAAACTTATTGGTGGAAGCCACCAATTTTCAGTGGGATGCTACTAATGAAATTTGGATCAACTTTGAAAAAAGCACTTACTCACACGATACAAATGGAAATACTTTAGTTAGAAATATTCAAAAATGGAGTATTCCCTTAAGTCTTTGGGAAAACAAAAACAAACATTTGCATACTTATGATGCGAATGATAATTTAACTGAACAAATATTTCAAAGTTGGAACACCAACACCAGCCAGTATGATAATTATCTAAGATATAGTTATACCTATGACGCTAACGACAATAGAATACTCTATACTTCATCATTGTGGAATACTACAAATGCTATTTGGGATAATGCATATAAAATTGAATATTTTTATGATGCAAACAACAATGAAGTAGACAGAATTGAGCAAGATTGGGATGTGACCAACCAAGTATATGTAAATGATAATAAAACGATTAACGTATACAATGCTCAAAACAAGAAAACTGAATTCAGAACGTTGATATGGGATGCTAATTCGAATACTTGGGTAAACAATTACCGAATTACTTACGCTTACGATGCTGCTTTAAATCTTACGCTAGATCTTTCTGAAAACTGGTCAACAACTTCAAGCGTGTGGAATGGAAATCAAAGAAAAACATACACATATAATACCGACAATAACCTCACTACCTATCAATGGGAAATGTGGGACGGTAATTTAAGTTCATTCAAAAATTTTCAATACATTGAATACGAGTACTTAGATTCAGATGACTTTTTTGATGCACACGAAGTTTATCAAACTTGGGATGAAAATTTAGCACTATATACCAATCACAAAAGATATGAGAGAGTATGTCGTGATATCACTTCTTCTGTTGAAGAATTGATTTCTAACGAAACGTTTGACCTGTATCCAAATCCTACAAATTCTTTCCTCAACATAAGCCTACCAACGGCTTCTATTTGCCAAATATACAGTATAGAAGGAAGATTAATAGAAGCTTTAGCACCTGCTCAACTTCATGTAGTTAACGTTTCTGAATATGATTCTGGTATCTATATTATTAAAGCAGGCAATCAAACTCAAAAATTTATCAAAGAGTAATATAAAGTAGTTTTTTTTCATAGGTTTACATAAGTCCCTCATTTGTTGTTTTCGCAAATGGGGGATTTTATTTTTTCCTCAACTTGTAAAATACTTAATTGTCTGAAATGTAGAAGTGATGATAATTATCCCAATAACCAAGTATCTGAAAACTTCTTCAGAGGTCTTTTTTAAAATGAGTTTGCCGATATAAGATCCCAAAATGCTGATGCCAATAAGAAAAGGAATGAGAAAAAGGTATTTTTTATCAAAGTATCCATTGTAAACATAAACAATGGCTCTTCCAGAATCGACTCCCAAATCTATCAAAGCGGAAGTGGCAATAAATACTTCTTTAGGGATTTTGAATGCAGCTAACGTGATTCCTCTTATGGCTCCTCCGGTTCCTACAAGTCCAGCCAAAAAACCAGAAAGTGTTCCTCCAACATAGAGATTCTTGTCTGTTTGCTCTAGTTTTTTATTGAAATTCACCATCAAATAAATAGACAAAATCACGAGCATGATGTTCATCATCAATTCCATATTTTTAGTCTCTATGAGTGTAGTAATATATGCTCCTATCAATACAAAAACAATGGCTGGAATTCCCAATTTTAATGCAATTTTTTTGTCAACTCCTTTTCGAAACAATGCAATTTTTGAAACATTGCTAAACACATGAAATACAGCAGTAAGACCTAAAACCGTCTTAAAATCAAAATACAAAGATGCAACTGGAACAAACAAAATAGAAGACCCAAACCCCGATACTGTTCCCAAAATTTCAGAAACAAAAGCTAAAATGATAAATATGGAATAATTTTCCATTGTTATTTTATATGGATATTTCTTTTTTTAGTAACTGTAATAGATTGCCTTCTATTGTTAATGGTTTTCCTGTAGTTCCGTCTAAGATAACAAATGTAACTTTCGCATCACATACAATAGTTTCAGAATCGTTCAAATATACTTCTTGCTGAAAAGTCATACTTTTACCTCCAATTCTATCAATAGTGGTTTCTATTCTCAAAACATCACCAAAAGTAGCAGGATACTTGAAATTGATGTTGATATTTACGATGACAAAAGCCCATTTCAAAGTTTTGTATGCCTCTTTGCTTATATTATCAAAATGTTGCCATCTTGCTTCTTCCAAAAACTCCAAATACCTAGCATTGTTCACGTGATTATACCCATCCAAATGGTAGCCTCTTACGGGTAGTTTTACGATTGTTTTTTCCATAATTTTCATCAAAAAAAAGGAACGCAAATTTGCGTTCCTTGTATTTATCATTTTGTTTTAACTCAATAGAATCTTATTAAGCATCGATCTTAGCGTATTTGGCATTTTGTTCGATAAAATCTCTTCTAGGAGGGACTTCATCACCCATCAACATTGAGAATATTCTATCAGATTCCATTGCACTATTGATGGTTACCTTACGAAGCGTTCTGAATTCAGGATTCATGGTTGTTGACCATAATTGTTCTGCATTCATCTCTCCAAGACCTTTATATCTTTGAATAGAAACACTAGACTCAGAACCATTACCTTTAAGTTCTTGAACAAATTTTTCTCTTTCTTTTTCATTCCATGCGTAGTGAGAGTGCTTTCCTTTTTTCACCAAATAAAGAGGAGGTGTTGCAATATACAAACAACCTTTCTCTATTAACTCTCTCATGTATCTAAAGAAGAAAGTCATGATTAATGTAGCAATATGACTTCCATCCACATCGGCATCACACATGATGATTACTTTGTGATATCTCAACTTTTCGAGGTTTAAAGCGTTTGGATCTTCTTCCGTTCCAATTCTTACACCCAAAGCGGTGTAAATATTCTTGATTTCTTCATTCTCGAAAATCTTATGACGCATTGCTTTTTCAACATTAAGAATTTTACCTCTCAATGGCATAATCGCTTGGAAATGTCTGTCTCTTCCTTGTTTTGCTGTTCCACCTGCAGAATCTCCCTCCACAAGGTATATCTCACAAATTTCAGGATCTTTAGATGCACAATCTGCTAATTTACCAGGTAAACCAGCACCACCCATTGGACTCTTTCTTTGTACCATTTCACGAGCTTTTTTAGCAGCATGTCTGGCTTGTGCAGCAAGAATTACTTTCTCTACGATTCTTCTGGCATCATTAGGGTTTTCTTCTAAGTAATCTTGAAGCATTTCACTTACTGCTTGAGAAACGGGCGCAGTAACTTCTCTATTTCCTAATTTAGTTTTAGTTTGTCCTTCGAATTGAGGCTCAGCTACTTTTACAGAAATAACTGCTGTAAGCCCTTCTCTAAAGTCATCTCCTGCAATTTCAAACTTCAATTTATCCAACATTCCAGAAGTCTCAGCATACTTTTTCAAAGTATTCGTAAGACCTCTTCTAAATCCAGATAAGTGAGTACCCCCTTCATGAGTACTGATATTATTTACGTAAGAATGAACATTTTCAGAATATGAAGTGTTGTAAATCATTGCTACTTCAATTGGAATCCCAGATTTTTCACTTTCCAAACTGATAATGTTTTCCAAAATTTTCTCTCTGTTACCATCAAGAAATTCAACAAATTCTGACAAACCTCTTTCTGACTTGAAAGTTTCTTCTTTGAAAGTACCATCTTCCAAAGGAGCTCTTTCGTCTCTCATGTGAATCGTAATACCTTTATTCAAAAAAGACAATTCACGCATTCTTGACGAAAGTGTTTCATAACTAAAAGATCGTTCTTCAAATATCTGTTCATCAGGATAAAACTCAACTATAGTACCTACATAATCAGAATCTCCCAACTCTTTAACAGGAGCTAATGCCTTACCTCTACTGTATTCTTGTTGGTGATACTTTCCATCTCTATGAACGGTAGCAACTAACTTAACAGAAAGTGCATTTACACAAGAAACCCCCACTCCATGAAGTCCTCCAGATACTTTATAAGAGTCTTTATCAAACTTTCCACCTGCTCCAATCTTAGTCATTACTACTTCAAGTGCAGATACTCCTTCTTTTTTATGCATGGTAACAGGGATACCTCTACCATTATCTTTCACTCTAATACCATCGTTTGGAAGCATCACTACCTCAATAGTATCACAATGTCCACCCATCGCTTCATCGATAGAGTTGTCAACTACTTCATAAACTAAGTGATGTAAACCTCTTACTCCTACGTCTCCAATATACATGGAAGGACGCATTCTAACGTGTTCCATACCCTCAAGGGCCTGAATACTATCCGCTGAATACTCTTTTTTTACTTCTTTTTCTTCACTCATTTCTATACGTTTTCTAAGGGTAACAAAGATAAGCACCTTGTTTGGTTTATCAGTTAAAAAATCGCGTTCTTATCTTGATTTTATTAACATTTTTAATCAAAAGTTAACAAATAAAAAACCTGTTTTTAGATTTTGGGCTCTTCAATTACTTCGGAATCTTTTTTTGAAGTCGCTAATTGAACTAAATAATATCCATTGACACAAATGATTGCAACATTTGTAAGAATCACTGGCAAGCCTGCTCTTATACTTTCAAACATAAACCCATACACTACAAAAAGCGTACAGCCAATAATATTTACGATTCTCAGTTTTACGATATCTTTCATCACAAAAGATACAGCAACAGCAATACTTGCGGCATAGCCAACATATTCTAGCGTGGTGATTTCCAAGTTATTAAAACTTAAAAGTAAAACCTCCCAATACATTAAATCGCTGTACAGGGAAATTGGTGAATCTTTGATATCTAGCGGCCGTTAGATTGTTGAAGTTTATAAACGCTGACATTCTTTTGTTGTATCTGTATTCTACACCCAAATTAGCGTCTACAAAAGGTTTTAAATCAAACGTGTATTGGTTGTCTATGTTTAACGTTCCTTCTGGAATAGAATCAAAAGTAAAGGCTTTTCTATTACCTACCACAAATACATTGGCTCTTGCAATGATTTTATCTGCTAAATCGTAGGTTGCATTGATGGAAAAATCGAAATTAGGCATCAACCAAGCATATTCTTGATTTTCGGCTTTATTTACATAATAAGTTCCTTTGGCATATAGCATAAACTTTTCTGATTTTTGATAACCAATCTGACCTGAAATTGTGGTTACATTTACATTGTCATAGATGATACTGAAAGCATTTTGATAACTAAAAGCGGTATCGTTATAGAACAACGCTTTATCGCTATAACTCTGATATCTAAAATTCATATTGAATGAAAGCGCATTGCTTATAGACCCTCTAACTCCTCCATACACATTGATTTTTTCGTTGGTGTTTCTTGTAAGTGTATTGGAAAGTAAAAATGGATTTGCTAATCTCAAATTATTCCAAGAGTTTCTTTGCACACCTCCATTTGCTCCAGCATAAGGAATAAAAACGCTGTTAAACAAGTCGTAACTTAGTTCTACGTCTGGATAGAAATAAAATTTATTTACTTCTGCCATGTCTATATTAATTCCAAACCCTCCTCTAAAGTGTAACTTATTTAGAATTTTGTTATTTACAACATAAGGCGTAAGCCTAAGAATAGCCGAATTGGTGACGCCATTTGCTTGACTTGGCAATACCGCTCCAACGGTATCAATTTGACTTAATGTGGGCTGGTTGAGGGAATTGAAATCCAATTCGAAATCTAAATTGGCTTCAATATTTTCATTTTCTAGGTATTTACTCAAAGTAGTATTGGCAACCACATTATGTTCTTGAAGTTGGTCAATGTTATTCAAAAAGTAGTACGACAAACCTACTTGATGATGAAGTTTGGAACTGTCTTTATAATTACTTGTGAGCAAAGTTTTCATCCCGACCCAATTATAGCCTTGTTTAATAGAATCTTGCGTTTCTCTATACGTTTGAGGAATTAAACTGTCATTTACATCAAAACCATAATAATTGATGATGTCTCTGTGATAATACAAATTGGTTTGAATAGTATGATTTTTTAAAAAATGCTTATAAAAACCATCCAAGTAATTTTCAGAAAACTGACTTGTTCCCACATCATTAATTTGCCCTAAAGCACTGTGGTGCTTTAAGTTTACACCCCAACTACTTTTTTTACTTCTCAAAGAACCATAATAGGCGTCCAAATAAGGCATCAGGTAATTTCCAACTCCAAATTTCACATATCCAGGATAAAGTTTTTCGAGTGGTTCTACAACATTTAATCTTGCGGGTTGAATCGGCTCTACATCAAAAGATACAGGATGTTGTGTAGGCTCAACATAATATTTTACATCTGGAATATGAATGCTTGTATCTCTAGTTTGAGGCATGGCAGATTCCTTTTGAGAAGAAGTAATGACGCGATTTTGTCTTCCTGGTGCAATAATACTATTGATTTCTCCCTGAGTATAACAAAATAAACTTATCGAATTGATCATCAATAAAAGCATAATTTTGTTTAAGGGGAAAAAGAAAATATATGTGGATTTCTTATTCATCATTTTTTTCAAAAAGTTTTTTGTCTTTATCATCAAGGTTGTTGAACTCAATATTTTCAGGAATGTCAATATTCGACTTATTCATTGCCTTGTTTTCTAGTTCAATAATTTCATCAATCAATTGTTGAGCAGTATTTACCATTTCTGCCTTATCTTTCCCATCGTAATGATCTACAACACTTTGTAAAGAATGTTTAGCGTTAAAATAGTCTTCAAGCACCATATAGTTCCTCCCCAATAGAATAATCGCTTTTGCAATCCAGTAATCATACGTAGGTTTCTGCTTTACCAATTCCATGATTTGCGTTTCACATGTTTGATGTTTTGCTTGTAAGAAAAGTATTTCTGCATAATTGTACTTTGCCTCAGCACCCATTATAGAAGTAGTCATTTTGAAACAAGATTCTAAAGTAATAAGCGCTTCATCATACATAAGCAACGCTTTTTGAGACAATCCTTTATTTAAAATTGCTTCTACTTTTAACGCTTCTTCGATGTTAGAAATCTTCATTACTTTATCAGCATATTCAACTGTCTTGAGATAGTTTTCTGTTTGTTTGTAAGCATGCATTTGAGCAATTTTAGAAACTCTAATGTTTTCCTCTTTTGTCGCTACAATTTCTAATTTTGAATAATGTGAAATTGCAAGCGGATAATCTTTACTTTCGAAGGCAATAAAAGCACCATACTGAAGGGCTTCTTCATAAAACTGAGTGTTTCCTTTTTCAATAACAAAATTGTAATTTTCTAAAGCCTTATTCTTATCAATAGCAAATTGGCATTGTGCCAAGTAAAAATGTGCCGGAATTATATTGCCGCCACTAGGCACTTCTTTGATGTAAATTTCTGACTTATTAATTAAGGTAGGGCAATCACCATTGTCGTAAGCGTACTTCACAGGCTCCCAAAGTGCTGCGTCTTTCTCAGATGGAGACACCTGAATACCTCTCGAAGCCAACCAGTCATAATATCCTGGCAAATTATTTCTACCTTCATAAACTCCTTTGATGGTTTGAATTGACTTTTCATTTTCTACTTTATCATTGGGATAATTGTCTAAAACATATAGCGCATATTTTTCAGCATTGTTATAGTCTTTTAAACGCAAGTATATAAAACCTATGTCAGCGTTTGCTTTGGCAACATTGGCATTGTTGGGATATTTTTGAATAAACTCTTTGTAAGTTGTAATGGCTTTGTTGTTTTCATTCAAAATCATGTAAGTACTTGCCAATTCCAAAAGAGAATTGGTGTTGTAATTTGAATTTGGAAATTTCTCTGCCAAATCTTTCAATGTTTTCGATTTTCCTAAATTATCTCCCAAAGCCCCTTGAGATCTTGCTTTTTGGTAGTAAGCATAAGACATATCTCCGGTACCATTTGCAATAGACAAATCATAGTATTCAATGGCATTTTTATCTTCTCTCAATAAGTAATAACAATCTCCTAATCTCAAATAAGCATCTTGAAGTTTACTAGGCTCAATTCTATCTTTTAAAACAATAAAATTTCTAAATGCGATGGCACTTTGTTGAATTAAATTATTGTGTTGGTTTTGAATTACGGAATTATCCTCCCAATTTTCGATAACATCAAATGGAGATGACTTCATAAAATAAGCATACGCTATTCCGTAATCTGCATTATAAAACTGAGGTGTGAGTGCAGCACCAGGTTCTAGTTTATATAATTCAAACTTTGATACCGCTTTATCATATTCTTTCAATTGATAATAGGATTCTGCAATCCAAAAAATACTTTCTGCAGCCAATTCTTTATTTACAGTATAAGTTCTTGCTTTTTGGAATGTTTCAATTGCTTCAAGGTACTTTCTGTTGTGAAAGTGTTCTACAGCCAAATTAAATGAAATTGACTGATGTGCCATTTTCATTCTATTGTCTTTGTTTTTAATTTTCTCTAAAGATTCTAATGCACTTTTGTAGTTTTTGGTTGTCATGTATACTTTCAACAAAAACTCATACGCTTCATCTGATTTTTCGTCATTTGGATACGTATTGATATACAATTGAAATGCTTCAATCGCCTCACCATATGGATTGTTGGACAATTCGTAGGCAAGTTTAGCATAGTTATACAGCGAATTTTTCTTTACATCTGCATCAAAATCCAATTCGCTTGCTGCTTTGAATGCATTTCTTGCTTTATCTTTTTCTTTGGTTTGCAAATAACTATCCCCCATGTGATAATAGGCAGATTGTGAAAGTGCATCCTTTTTGGAAACCGCCATTTGAAAAAATCTGGTCGCATTTTCAAAATCACCTTCTTGATAATATGCATATCCTAATTGATAATAATCTTCTCTAGTTGCATTAGAAGATTTTCTAAAATCTAAAAGGTAAGGTATCGCTTCTTTGTATTGTTTTTTGTAGTAATAAGCATCACCTATTAACTTGGCAAACTCCCCTTTTCTTTTGTCTGAAATCGCTTCGTAGTGTTGTGGCGCATAGACAATCAATTGGTCGTATCTTTTTTGATGATAATAAATTTGTGTTATATAATAAGGAATTACCGCAGCAAACATCTCATTATCTGCAATCTTTTCAAAACCTTCCAAAGCAGTTTGATAATTTTTATCTGTATAAGCAATGTGACTGTAATAATATTGTGCAGGAACATAATACTCATTTTCACTTTGAATTACCTGATGAAATTGCACTTTGGATTTTTCGTAATCTTTTTTATGAAAATAGCTATACCCCAATTTGAAATTCAATTCAATTTGCTCTTCTTGAGATAAATCAAACGCATCAGTTTTTTCAAAATATGTTATCGTTTTTTTAAAATCCTTGCTTCTGTAATAATACTTCCCTAACTGAAAATTAATCTTTTTTCCTTTTGGATGATCTGGATGATTGAAAGCAAATCTATTTAGAAGATGTTCTGCATCTTTGTGAAACAATTCCAATGCACATAATGCCGCAAAATATTCACTATTGATTCTTATTTCGTCTTGTTTATTATCAATTTGTTGGATTACTTCGTTGTATTTTTCTTGTGCTGCAGCATATACCTCTTTGTCATAAAGATCTTGAGCCAATCTAAACGTTGCGTATTCCTCTGTGTATATTTCCGACTTTTGCGCTTTAATCGACTGATTGAAAGCCACAAATGTGAACGAAAAAATAAAAATAATAACTTGTTTTTTCAAAAATGACATACCTAGTTTATATTACAGCATAAAATTACAATTGGAAATTAGTTAAAGAGGGCAGTCCTATTTATATTATCAACGGTTTTTTGTTAATTGGATTGTTGTTCAACACTTTTTTAAGTGTTTTCGTAAAAAAATATTAGGTAGTTTCATGTAATTTTGTAATATTGCATCGATTATTATACAATTTAAAAAAATAACAAAATGAAAAAATTAATTTTACCAGCTCTTTTTTTAGGAGCAATTGCATTTACTTCATGTAAAAAAGACTACACTTGTTCATGTACAGAATCTGGTATCACTATTGAATATACCATGACAGAATCTAAAAAAGCGGCTGCTGCTGCTATTTGTACTGGAGAAGGAGTTGGACCTATTACTGTTGCTGGACAAACTCAACCTCAAACTACAAACAATTGTACTTTGAAATAATTGAAAGATTCATTATAAAAGCTGCTCTTATAGAGCAGCTTTTTTTTTATCTAATTTAAAGTGAAAAAATTAAACCCGATTTTACTCATTACCTCAATTCTTTTTAGCCTATTCTTGGCTATTTTTTCTTATTCTTTTTTTCATTTTTTAATCAAGCAAATTGGTTTGGGAGTTGTTTCATCTTTTTTAGTTAGTCATTTTGTAATTTTAATGTTTTCCATTTTAACAGTTGTATTAATAACCAAAATAAATCTTAAAAAGTGGCTAAAAATTACCTTTGCTATTGTTGTTCCAGTTATTTTTCTTTCTACCTCATTTTTCCAAAACCCATATTATCCAGAGGATTTTGAAAACAGAGCCTCTTTGGTCGAATTCAATGAAGAACAATCAATCAAATATAACGCTATAACCTCATCAAAAACCACTTGTTTCTTTCTTGCTACTTGTCCATTTTGTGAAATCGCAAGTGATTATTTGAATGATTTGTATATCTCAGGTCAGATAAAAGATATTGAAATTATTTATTACGCCTACCAAAGTACTGCTGATAGTTTGGTAAAAAGCAGAGGTATTCAAATTCCTTATAAAACTATTGAAGATAATTCCTTTTTTTCATTTAGTGGGAATTCTTTTCCTGTAGTTCTGCATAAAGAACAAGACAACCAAGTCAAAAAGTGGGTTGGAAATGATGTCAATTTTGCTTGTTTTGATTATTTAACTTCAAAACAATAATTCAAAAGTCAACTTTTGAATGTTGATGATTTTTTTAAACAGTTCAATTTCTACATTTTATTTGGTGCATCTTTGCTTGGGATATGTCAGAAATAATCAAATATAAAAATGTTGACCTTTATCAATCCAAGGAAATGGTTTTGATGAACATAGACTTTACTGTAGAAAAAGGAGAGTTTATTTATTTAATTGGTAAAACAGGAAGTGGCAAAAGTAGTTTACTCAAAAGTTTGTATGGAGATATTCCAGTAAAAAATGGTGAGGCAACATTCTTAAAATACAATTTGGTAAAACTTAGAAGAAGACACATTCTTAGTCTAAGAAGAAAATTAGGTATCGTTTTTCAAGATTTCCAGTTACTTTCTGACAGAAATATCGAAGAAAATCTCAAGTTTGTTCTAAAAGCAACTGGGTGGAAAAAATCTTCTGAAATTCTTCACAGAATCAATGAAGTACTTACTAAAGTGGGAATGTTAGATAAAATTAAATCCATGCCTCATCAATTATCTGGAGGTGAACAACAAAGAGTAGCTATTGCTAGAGCATTGTTAAATAATCCAGACATTATTTTGGCAGATGAACCCACAGGAAATTTGGATCCTCAAACAACTCAAGAAATTATGCTGCTTTTGTTGGACATACATTCTCAAGGCAAAACAGTGATTATGGCTTCTCATGATTACGAAACAATTAGAAAGTACCCTCACAGAACTTTTAAGTGTGAAAATAAAAAAGTAGATGAGGTTAACTTGATGGAATTAATAAAATAGTCGAACTTCAAAAAAGTGAAATTTTATTCTTAATGTAAATATTTCAAAAATTTTTGAAATATTTCTTCACATTATAATGCTACTTTATTTGATAAATTTACCTTTGTGGCTATCGAATTTAGTTCAGATCATTTATTAAATAATTATATCATTATGAGTTTTTCCAATTCCAAAATTACATGGACAAAAACAGATGAAGCGCCCATGTTGGCAACACATTCATTTTTTCCTATTGTTCAAGCATTTCTAAGCGCTGCTAATGTTTCTATCGAAATGAAAGACATTTCACTTGCAGCGAGAATTTTGGCGGTTTTTCCAGAGTATCTAAACGAAAATCAAAGAATAACTGATGCCCTTGCAGAATTAGGAGAAATGGTATTGAAACCAGAAGCAAATATCATAAAACTGCCCAACATAAGTGCTTCAGTACCTCAACTTAAAGAAGCCATTGCAGAACTACAATCCAAAGGTTTTGCGATTCCTAACTTTGTAGAAAACCCAAAAACTGAAGAGGAAAAAACTATTGTTGCCAAATACAACAAAGTGAAAGGAAGTGCCGTAAATCCTGTTTTGAGAGAAGGAAACTCAGATAGAAGAGCGCCAAAAGCAGTGAAAATGTTTGCCAAAAATAATCCACATTCAATGGGTGCTTGGTCCAAAGATTCCAAAACTCATGTGGCAACTATGAAAGGTGGAGATTTTAAAACGAATGAAAAATCAAAAACTTTTGAAACGCCTACAAGTCTCACAATAGAGCATATTGCTAAAGATGGTACTTCAACCGTTTTGAAAGACAACTTAAACATAAAAGCAGGAGAAATTGCAGATGCAACTGTGATGTCAAAAAGTAAATTAGTAGCCTTTTTGGATGCACAAATTGCTGATGCTAAAGCTCAAAACGTAATGCTCTCTCTTCACATGAAGGCTACTATGATGAAAGTTTCTGATCCAATTATTTTTGGTTTGGCAGTAAAATCATTCTTCAAAAATGTATTTGAGAAATATGGAAATGATTTAGAAAGTGTAGGCGTAGATGTTAATAATGGTTTTGGTGATGTTGTTTCAAAATTAGAAAAACTTCCAGCAGACAAAAAAGCACTTATCCAACAAGAAATAGATGCCGCTTTTCAAAATGGACCTTCATTAGCAATGGTAGATTCCGACAAAGGAATTACCAATCTACATGTGCCTAGTGATGTAATTATTGACGCATCGATGCCTGCAATGATTAGAAGTTCGGGTAAAATGTGGGATGCGAATGGAAATTTACAAGATACTAAAGCCGTAATTCCTGATAGTAGTTACGCAGGATTATACCAAGTTGTGATTGATTTTTGTAGAGAGAATGGCGCTTTGGATCCAACTACCATGGGAACAGTTCCCAACGTAGGTTTGATGGCTCAAAAAGCAGAAGAATATGGTTCACACGATAAAACTTTCAAAATCGCTAGCGAAGGAAAAGTAGTGGTAAAAGACAGTAATGGAAATATCGTTTTTGAACACGATGTAGAAGAAGGTGATATTTGGAGAATGTGTCAGGCGAAGGACGAACCTATTCAAGATTGGGTGAAACTAGCGGTAAAAAGAGCAAGAGCAACTCAAGTACCAGCCATTTTCTGGTTGGACAACGAAAGAGGTCATGATAGAGAAATGATGGCTAAAGTAGAAAAGTATTTGGCTTTGGAAGAAACAACGGGTCTTGAAATAAAAATTCTTTCTCCTGTGGATGCTTGTAAATATACAATGGAACGAATTGTAAAAGGACTAGACACAATTTCTGTAACAGGAAATGTACTTAGAGATTATTTGACAGATTTGTTTCCAATTTTGGAAGTGGGTACAAGTGCCAAAATGCTTTCTATAGTTCCGTTGATGAAAGGCGGTGGATTATTTGAAACAGGTGCTGGAGGTTCTGCCCCAAAACACGTAGAGCAATTTGTTTCTGAAGGACACTTAAGATGGGATTCTCTTGGGGAATTTATGGCATTGGCGCCTTCATTAGAGCATTTGAGTGAGTTTTCTAAGAATCCTAAGGCTCAAGTTTTGGTAAATACATTGGATGATGCAACTACATTGTTGTTGAGCAACAACAAAGGTCCACAAAGAAAAGCTGGAGAACCAGACAACAAGGTAAGTCATTATTATTTAGCTATGTATTGGGCGCAAGAGTTGGCAAAACAGAATGATGATGCTGAACTTAAAACAAAATTTACTCCTATTGCACAGCAATTGGAATCTCAAGAAAGCGAAATCTTAAAACAATTAATCTCTAACGGAAAACCTGTGGATATCAAAGGTTATTATTATCCAAGTAGTGAAGCAATTACTGCTGCTATGAGACCAAGTGCATTGTTTAATGGTATTATAGATAGTATTTAATTACTAAAATACATTATAAACCCTTTCTCTACTCATTAAAAATTGAGTTGAGTGAGGGTTTTTATATACTAGATTAGTTTAGTTTTTTTATCGTTTTCCCCATTTATTAGGGTCATCAGCGGTTGCGAATACGCCTAATATTTTAATCGTTTTATTTTCTAAAACGAAATGGACACCATAAGAAAATCTTTTTAGAAATGCTACACGAACATTATTATATTTTATTTGAACACTTTTGGGGTATTCGACTAAATATGCTTTCTTGCCTCTAATTCAATAAAAAATTGTTTAGCAGTTGATTGACTAATATCTAAATACCAAAGAAGAATTTGTTCAACATCATTCTCGGTTTGAGAACTTGTAATAATTCTATAAGTCATATTTTTCTTTAAGTCCACCCATCATTTCATCAAAATTTACTGAAGATTCAGAATGTTTGTCTAAATATTTCTTTCTTTTCAAAACCTCATCTTGTTGCCACTGCGGAATAGCATCTACTTCTTCAACACTGATCGATTTATCAGTTCTAAGCAATTGTAGGATTGCCAAAGTATGCTCATTAAGTTCTGATATGGTTATTTTAAAAGTTGTCATAATGTGTATCTTAACGCTGTTAAATAGAAAAAGTTTTAGATTGCTTCAAACAAAAATAATAATTTTAATCGAGAGTTAGAAATGATCTTCAAAGAATTACTTCTGTCCTACTTTAAATTCTTGTTTGGGCTCCAGTTCTTTTTTGATGTAAAAAAAAGTTTCATCAATAGATTTGTATGTCCCATTGGGTGATGGATTATAGGCTGGTGCTTGATAGATGTTTCCTTTCATATCTGTAAGAATATAGTAAGGCACGTTTCTGATATTGTAATCATCCAAGATTTTGGAATCGCCTTGGTAATGACCAAAATACCAAGGATGTTTTTTGCCATTTTGTAAAATAAACTTATCGTAATCTTCACTTTTGGCGTCTAATGAAATACATACAAAATCTATATACTTGTCGTATTTTTCATGCAACTGCTCAATTACAAGTAAGTCTTGAAGGCTTGGTTTATTCCAACTTGCCCAAAACATTATGTAAACATACTGACCTCTTAAGTCTGAGAGTGACAAAGTTTCTCCAGATTTGTCTATCCAAGAAAAATCTGGAGCAAAAGTTCCCTCTAATAATTTCTCTTGCAATTTTAGAATGTTTTTAGCAATCGATTTATGTTTATCATCTTCGCTTACATTGCTTATCAATGTGATGATTTCTCTAATGTTATCTCTGCTATAAAAAGTCGAATTGTAAGCTTCTTTGAGCGCATTCAACATAATGAATTCTCTAAATTTATTGTGCCTCAAATAATAATGATTTGCCATAACTTTATCCAATTCTTCCCTACTCGCCATATTGTTGATGGCAAAAGTGGCTTGATCTCTTTTGACTAGGGTAATGTCAGAAAGCGCATCCTTGAAAAAATCTTGAATAAAATACATATACGCATCATTGTGATACAAAATGGGCTGAGACTTTATAAACGTTTCGAAAATAATGTACTTGTTTTTTTCGGGTTCTTGTCTATTACTCATCAAAGCTATTGTAGCGATTCTGTATTTGTAATAGTCTTTGAAATAACGATTATCGACATCTTTGTAAGTTTCCAAAATCTTGTTGGTAAAATCACTCAAACTATCTCTAAATTCCTGATTTTGCAACATCAATCTTTGCACTTTCAATGTGTCTCCGTAAAGAAAATAATCGAGTCTTAAATTGAATTCTAAAATTAAAGTGTTCAAATCGTCATTGGGTAAATTATCAAAAACCAACCTTACCGTATTTCCAGTAAGTTTCTGAACATTTTCGTGCTCAAATGGGAAACTCACCGTGTATTTTGGTGTAGATGGATCTATGAAAATAATTGCTGATTTATCCTGAATTTGAATCATCGCTCTAAAGCCCTCTTTGGGATCACATTCGAAATTTACAAGACCTTTTTCATCCACAATGTTTTTGTCTAAAACTTCATTTTGGTAAGAAATATAATCACTTGTTGTCACTAAACTCGCTACCTGTCCTTTAAAAGCAGGAGCATAACAACTTACGATGGTTTTTTCTTGAGAAAATCCAATGAAAGTAATAATTACCAAAAGATATGTGATGAAGTGTTTCAGATTATTACGATTGAATGATTTGAAGATATACAATTGTACGACATACGATTTAATGAATTTATTAACAGCAATAGATGTCTCCACAAGGTCGACATGACAATGCGTTCTTTTGTAATTTCGACCGAAGGAACGAACGATAGTGAGTTGTGGAGTGAAGAAATCTTTGACATACTATAGGATTTTTACGTGAGGAGGCAAAAACTGTTCCACGTTGGCGTTGTTTTTTATCAATTCTCTTACAATTGAAGAAGAAACGCAACTCAATTCCGAGTCTGTAATCATAAATACTGTTTCGAGATTGGATTCTAGTTTTTTGTTCATTTCCGCAATGGGTTTTTCGTATTCAAAATCAATATTATTTCTCAATCCTCTTAACAAAAACTGCGCATTTTCTTGTTTACAAAAATCTACTGTAAGACCTTCAAATGCTTTTACTTCAATAGATGGAGAGTTTAAAAATGATTGCTCAACCATCTCCAATCTTTTTTGTGCATCAAAGAGATATTTTTTACTGGTATTGGTTCCTACCGCTACAATGATTTTATCAAACAGCGGAATTGCTTTTTGAATAATGGCATAATGCCCAATTGTGATAGGATCGAAAGAACCAGGAAATACTGCAATTTTTGACATCTTCTATACTTTGATTTGATTGGTGTTTTACTGAAAATCTATGGTAAGGTTACAAATAGTTCTAACTAAAAAACTAAATCATTCCTCTAGACTTGATCTCCAAATATTTATTGATGGTATTCACTGAAAGTTCTTCTGGCTTGGTCAAGATACTTTGAATTCCATATTTCCTTAGTTCAAAAGCAATGTGTTCTTTTTCTATAGAAAACTTTCTAGCCATTGTTTTGAAATAAACATCTTTCACATTTTTGGTTTCCAAATCTTTTACTTTTGCCAATTCTGTGTTTTCAAAAAATATCACTACCAGTAAATGATTTTGGTTGATTCTTCTGAGAAGATTGATATTTCTTTTGAGGGCATACATACTTTCGAAGTTGGTAAACAAAAGAATCATACTCCTACCTTTGATTACACTTCTGGTTCCATAATACAGTTTTTCGTAATTGGATTCCATAAACTTCGTTTTTTGATTGTACAAAGTATCCATGATTCTTCTCAACTGACTGCTTGTACTTTCTGCAGGTATTTGAGCACCAATTTTATCAGAAAATGTGATGACTCCTGCTTTATCTCCTTTTCTTAAAATGATATTTGAAAGCACCAAAGCAGAATTGATGGCATGATCTAAAAGCGTCAAACCTTCGAAAGGCATTTTCATTGACCTACTCTTATCGATGATGCAATACACTTGTTGAGAACGTTCTTCTTGGTATTGATTTACCATCAACTCACCTTTTCTACTTGTGGCCTTCCAGTTTATAGTTCGGATATCATCTCCTTGAACGTAATTTTTGATTTGTTCAAATTCGTTATTATTTCCTATTCTTCTTACTTTCTTTATTCCTTGAAAAATAGCAGTTTTAGAAAAAACTTGCAATTCATATTTTTTCATTTGAAGAATAGAAGGATATACTTTTACTAGTTCATAGGCTGGAATCTTTTGTCTTCTTTCAGTCAATTTTAAAACAGAAGAAATGTAAATATTGATATTATCGAATTCGTAGGCTCCACGATACTTAGGTGTAATTTTATATTGCAACTCTTTTGATTCGCCAGGATTGATAGACATAAAATACTCAAAATCTCTTATTTGTAATTGATAAGGGAGTTCATCAATTATTCTGAGGTTTACAGGCAACTTATACTTGCTTGTAATTTGAATTCTTACAATATTTTCATCCCCTAATGATAGTTGAGATACAACAATTCTTTTCGCCTCAATTTTTGACTTTGAAAGAAAAAGTACGAAAATATCCAAAAGGAAAATCCCTAAAAAAGAAACAAGACACACGTTGGCAACATACATCAACCATGGAAAAGCAAAAGCAGCACAATATAATATTATCAGTATAAACCAATAAAGGAAAAAGTGATTTCGTAAATAAAACTGTCTAAAAAATGTTATCATTTACTTTTTTAGTCTTTTGTACTTGAAATTTCGATGTTAATGGGTCTAAAATTAACAACTAATTTCTATTTGCTCTGAAATTTTGAAATTTTTTAATCCCCCCAACCAAAATCAAATAAATTTTGAGAGCCGTTAGGACCTGATTTCGGTTTGTGTTGGTAATATTGTTTTCCAGCTTCTATTTTACAATCTTCATCTGATTTGAGCATTGCCCATTCATTGAGTATGCCTTCTAATACAAAAGCCCCTGGATACAGTAAATTTTTAGTATGCACTAAAGGAAAACTGTTTGTTTGAAGATAATGAGGTTTGAAATAACCTCTAGAAGCACAAGAAATACTAACAGCATCTTTGGGTCTATTTTGAGAAGTTGCATTTTTATAGTTCGTACTTTCATCCATCAAACCATTATGTCCATTAAATGCTATTAAATCTGCCCCTCCATTTATGGGAATGGTTATTTTATCTAACTCAACAGAATCGTTTAAATTTTCTGAAAGAGAGTTAAAATAATCATCCAAGCATTCTGGCATTCTGTCACCCCTATAAGCATCAGCCACCAAATACACTTGCGCCCCGTTTGGGAATTTTTTGTAGAAAATAACTCTTTCTAGAATATTATTTTTAGGGGTTTCTATGCTTTTCAAAAGTTTCCAATCTGGTAATTCAGAAAAGTATCTTTTCACCCCCTTACTAGTAGCCCAATATAAGTTGCTATTGGGTTTGAGTCCATCACCAATTTTTGGAGAAGTTGGGATGATTCCTTGATGTTCATTGTCGCACAAAGGCACCAAAACATGGGCTACTAGAGGAAGGTTTTGATCTATCTTTCCTTGCAGATAGTGAAGAATTGAAGTTCTATTTTCTATTTTTTGTGCTTTTGAAAAAAAGCAAACAAAAATAAATGCCAAACTGAAGCCTGATTTAATTAATATTTTATTCATTTAAGAAGGTTTTTATAGTTATAATGTTGTTTTGATGAAAAGGTACAAATTTGTTCTCAAAAGAAATTTATTCTTTATTTTTGTTACCATCAAAAGAATGAAGTCCATGTCAAAACAAAAAATACAAGAGCTTACCCAGAAACTCAATCGTTGGAATCATGAATACTATGTTTTGAGCGCTCCTTCTGTAAGCGATTATGAGTTTGATATGGCACTGGAGGAACTTCAAAAATTGGAAGTTGCTTTTCCAGAATATGCCGATGAAAATTCTCCAACCAAAAGAGTAGGAGGCGACATCACCAAGAAATTTGAAACTGTCACCCACAAATATCCTATGCTCTCTTTGAGCAACAGTTATTCTAGAGAAGAAATTGAAGAATTTGGTCAAAGAATTCAAAAATCAATTGGTGGAGACATCACTTTTGTGTGCGAATTGAAATACGATGGTGTTGCGATCAGCCTTACCTACGAAAAAGGAAGGTTGACAAAAGCAGTAACTCGTGGTGATGGAACACAAGGGGAAGAAGTGACTGCCAATGTCAAAACCATCAAAACGATTCCATTAGTTTTGAATGGTAATTTTCCTGATTTTTTTGAAATAAGAGGAGAAATAGTCTTTCCACTTGAAGCCTTTCTTAAACTAAATAAAGAAAGAGAAGAAGCAGGAGAGCCTTTGTTTGCCAATCCCAGAAATACCGCTTCGGGAACGATAAAAATGCAAGATTCAAAAGTAGTTGCCTCGAGAGGTTTAGATTGCTATTTGTATCATGTTTATGCAGATCAATTAGTTGCCAACGGACATTTTGAAAGCATCAAAGAAGCAGAATCTTGGGGATTTAAAGTGCCACAAGAACAAGATAAATATATTGCAAAAGTAAAAACCATAGATGAGGTAATGGCGTTTATTGATTTTTGGGATAAAAACCGTCAAAATTTACCTTTTGACATCGATGGAGTGGTCATCAAAGTAAACGATTATAATATTCAAGATGAATTGGGTTTTACTGCCAAATCACCACGCTGGGCTATTGCATACAAATTCAAAGCTGAAAAAGTTGCCACCCAATTACTTTCAATTGACTATCAAGTGGGAAGAACTGGTGCTATTACCCCAGTGGCCAATTTACAGCCTGTTCAATTGGCAGGAACTACCGTAAAAAGAGCGAGTTTGCACAATGCAGATCAAATTGAAAAATTGGACATTAGAGTAAACGATACTGTTTTTGTAGAAAAAGGCGGTGAAATCATCCCCAAAATTGTAGGTGTAAACTTAGATTTGAGACCAAAAGATGCTTTATCAGTAGTATACCCAACACATTGTCCAGTTTGCGAAACGCCCCTCATCAGAAAAGAAGGAGAAGCTCAACATTATTGTCCCAATGACAAAGGATGTGCACCTCAACTCAAAGGAAAAATAGAACATTTCATCGGACGTAAAATGATGAATATTGATGGCTTGGGAGCAGAAACTGTAGAGCAACTTTTTGATGCTGGATTGATTTCTAATTTTGCAGATTTGTATGACCTTACTAAAGATCAAGTATTACCATTAGAACGAATGGCTGAAAAATCAGCCAACAAACTCATAGAAGGTATAGAAGCCTCCAAAAAAGTTGAATTTCAGAAAGTGCTTTTTGCTCTAGGAATAAGATATGTGGGCGAAACTGTAGCTAAAAAACTTGCCAAACATTTTAAGTCTTTAGACAATCTCCAAAAAGCAAGTTTTGAGGAATTGGTTGCAGTTGACGAAATTGGCGATAGAATTGCAGAAAGTCTCATTGAATATTTTTCGGATGAGTATAATTTACAAATTATCCAAAAACTAATAGCGGCAGGACTTCAATTTGAAATTTCAGAAGACGATGCTGCTCCTATGGGAAATACTTTAGAAGGTAAAACCATTGTTGTGAGCGGGACTTTCGATATGGCACGTGACACTATGAAAAACCTCATCGAATGCCATGGAGGAAAAGTAGGTTCTTCAATATCTTCCAAAACAGATTATTTAATTTGCGGAGAAAGTATGGGACCTGCCAAACTCAAAAAAGCAGAAGATTTGGGCATCACCATGATCTCAGAAAATGAATTTCTTGCACTTATCGGAAATGAAGCAAACTCAAACGACCAAAAAGAAGGAGGACAAGTGAGTTTGTTTTGAGCTTTCCCCCAAACAGCCAAAAGTTATAACTTTCAGCCGTTACGATAACGTAATAATCAAAATAAATGCTTTTCTTTTGTCATGTCGACTCAAAGAAACAGACCGATAGCGTCTGTTCAAGTGGAGACATCTATAATATTTTTAGTAAGGATTATTTTAATCTTTTCGATTTGTCTATACCGAACTTCGTTTCTTCACTCTAGTTAGAATGGCAAATTATCAAATTAATCCATTGTCAAATTAACTAATTAATTCCCCATTCCGAATAAAATTCTTCCAAGAAAAGTTCCATAAAATCGTGTCTTTTTCTCGCCATTTTCTCACCAGTTGGTGTTTGCATTCTGTCTTTCAGCAAGAGTAGTTTTTCATAAAAATGATTGATGGTGTGGCCTTTATCATTTTTGTACGCTTCGAAGTCTTTATGCTTTTTTGGCGGCTGTTCAGGGTGATACATCAACCTGTTTCTGCTGCCGCCAAAAGCAAATGCACGGGCAATTCCAATAGCTCCAATGGCATCTAAACGATCTGCATCTTGAACGATTTTGGCTTCCAATGAATCGCAACTTGTATTTACTTCTGCTCCTTTGTAAGAGACTTGGCTTACAATTTCCAACACTTTAGCTATAGTTTCTGAAGTTGCATTTTCTTCTTGTAGTATTTGCGTAATCAACTTTTGAGGCGCATCCGCATCTTTGTGAAATTTATGATCTCCCACATCATGTAGTAAAGCAGCCAATCGAATCAATTCCAAATCTCCGCCTTCTTCTGCTTGAATCATTTCTGCGTTGTGAATTACTCTAGCAATATGCCACCAATCATGACCAGAAGCATCCGCTTCAAACATCGTTTTCACTTTCTTTTCTATATTGCTGTAATTCATTCTGTCATAATTTTATTAATTCAACAAATTTAGGAAAAGATTTTGTTGAGTTCATCACTATTTGATTTCATGGTAGAGGTAGTTTGTTTATTATTCCTTATGATAAATAAATTGATCACCTTTTTCAAAGTTACGTTTTTTTATTCAAAATGTTAGTTCTCATTATTAATGATACTTTGTCTTGAAACAAAGTATCCAAAATTCAAGTTCAGAACAATGCTTCTCTGCACTCTTTGCTTTTCTTGTTTTGCAATAAAAGGATGGCATCTTTGCCAGACGACAAGCGCTTTTATACAAAACATACGAAAACCAAATTCACTCCACCGCTGGCTCGCTGTTCAGAACAATGCCTGCTCACTTTTTATTTAACGCTGTATTATTAATTTCTCCGTCTTCATTTTGTGTGTTTTACTGCCTAAAGTTAATATATAAACCCCATTAGGCAGTATGCTTATATCTATATTTGATGTTTGTGTGATTGTTTTGCTAAGCACAGTTTTACCTGTGATATCTGAGATTTGGAGTTGGTAAGTGCTATTGGTTTTATGTGCATCGTTTACTGATATGTTAATATTATCCTGTGCTGGATTAGGATAAATCTTCAAATTATCATCATTATCAAATTGAAGCATTTCCTCCACGCCCACCGTACAAACTGCATCATCACAACCCAGACTATCTACTACCAAGAACCACTCATCGTGAGTATTGGTTGGGGAGTCTTTAAATACTAAACCTTGTAAGTGATAAAAGTTATCTTTTTCATACATGTTATAAATGCCTTGATCAGAGGATCTGTGGAAATATTCACGTTCCCAGTTTATGGAGTAATCATAACTTATAGATAGCAATAAAATATGGTACGGGGCGCCATTCAAAAGAGGATTTGCACTTTTAAGAGCTGTTACGATAAAATCATGTTCTCTAAAAATAACATTGCTAAAAATATTAAATCCAGAATACCTTTCAGCAAACCAATACACCGTATCTTTTAGTACTTGCCCGTTGGCACTATCTAGTTCAACTAGCCAAGACCGAAGGTACCCAGTAGCAGGTTCTTCAGAACTGCCTACACCGAGGTAATTGCCATTGGGCAACTCAAAAAACTGTAAGGCATGGTTTCTATCGGGTGGACCCAGTACTTTTTGCCATTTGATGTTTAGATTGCTGTCTATTTTGTAAACTATGGGGTTTAACGCTCCAAAATGGTAATTGGCTTGTGTGGATATTATAAAACCATTGTCTGAGGTAGTCCTTAAAGATTTTGATTGTTGATTGTATCCACCAAATAACACATCATTTATTTCATTTCCTGAGGTATCAATTTTAGTAACTGTAGAATTTACTGACGATGGCGAACTTGTCGGGTTTGAAATTAGTGCCGTAAAAAATAAAAAGTTATTATTTTGCGATAAGAAACCAATTCTGGCATCCTCGTAGTTTTGATAGTACTCTTTTTCCCACATAATAGCACCAAGTGTGTCCCATCTTATTACATAGGCTTTAAGTGTGTCAGGAGCAACAACACTTCTCTTCACTCCACATGAATAATAAGAATGGTTTAAATATTCCATTCCATAAAAATTAGTGTATCGATGTATTGAGTCTCCATATTGAGTATTACTGATTACATTGTAATTTTCATCATATCGTTTAAATTCCAAATAATTAGCTCCGCTTCCTGTCACATTGGTATCTCTTAGTGTAGTACTAACTGAGAAAAGTGAATTCAATTCAGAATTATAATGATAGCAATAAGTAAGTTCCATTTTATCTTCCGTCTCATTTACTTGATTGGCATATTGTGAAAAACCAATAGTAAATTTAAAAACTAATAATATGACCAATATAAATCTAAACTTCATGCAGTTATTGTAGTTTAGTGTCTAACAATAAGTTTCTTCACAGATAAATAGTGCTCATTTTCTTTTAAAGAAATTAAATAAACGCCATCTGCAAAGCCACTGATATCTACCTGCATTGTAGAGCGTGCATTACCCTTAAAAAAAACCTTACCTGAAAGATCTGATATTACTATGGAGCAGTTATTACATCCATTACCATACTCAATCAAATCTATGGTAATCACAGCATCACTCGGATTGGGATAAACCATAAAATAATCTTGCTCTTTAACTTCCTCATTTGATGTACTTACTTCCAAAAGAGTTCCACTTTTTCCATTTCCATAGAAAAAATTAGGATTCTCTAAGTTATAACTGTGTGTGTTTTGTTTTATATGATTCAAAACCGCTCTGGCATTGCTGGCTATGGCAGTAGTACCTCTGGCATATCGCTCTAGGATGTTGAGTTCATCACCATTTAAGTTCATTAAGCCTCCTGCTCTATTGGAGAATCTTATCATATCTTGGTAAAAATCACAAAAACTGTTTAGTTCTACTTTTTGCTTCCCATATTTTATTGTATCCATAGTTGCAGCTATGGCTCTCAAACTGGCAAGGTGACCTTTAGTTTTTATGGTATCACTTCTCACTTCTATGGGCACCAATGCACACAATGCTTCAGGACTGCCCTCAGTTTCTAAGAAAACCCTTGCACTGTCTATCCAATTGGTATCTAGATAGGCACGCACTACTTTATCTACCAAAATGAGTTTTTCTCTATTCTTAATTTCTATGGTTTTTTCTTTTACCTCTCTTGGGGTGTAGGTATCTATTAAAGTTACGCCATTGGGCAAAGTCCCTGGTGCAGCGGCTACAAAACTACTGTTGTTCACGGCATTCATTACCCAAGTGGGTAGTGGGTTCGTTCTATTGGCTATGGCTTGGTTTACTGATGCAGAAAGCGGTGTGTTTTTCATCAATACATTTTTCTGCGCCCAATCTGGAAAGGTTTCCTCTGCCACCATAGTGGTTAATACTTCATCATATAATGGAGAATTATTAATGAGGTTATTTTCTATCATCCAGTCTGGATAATCATCTAAAATAAGCGTTTTTAAAATTTCGTTACTTACAGGAATGCTTTGCAAAAGCACGTTTTGGATAACCCAGTCTTGGTAAACACCGCGCTGCATAAGTTTTATAATCACTTCATCAGCTATGGGCGTATTTACCATCAATACATCATTGACTACATAATCTGCTACAGGGTTTGGTTTATTAATTAAAGCAATGAGCACGTCATTAGACAATCCTGCTCCAGCGGCTACCAAATCATTTCTAATTTGCCAATCTGGTGCTGTATTGATAAGGTTTATATAGGTAGCATCATTAGCTATACTCAGTTCATTTTGTATAACAGCGATTTCATCTTTTAACCCCTTTATGCTGAGTTTATCAGCAGGTATAGCTATAATTCCTCCACCTACTAGGTCTTCTACCTTGGAAAGGCACTGGTTAGATGCGAAAACATCCACAACACTCACATCATCATCCACACAAAGCTGCTCAATACTGCCGCTAACTGCCGTATAAGTCCAACTGTTGGTATTGAGACTTTCCTTGTAGATTTGGCTATTCAGCACAGGGTCGCAAGTGTTGATGAATTTGTTGTGGCGGGGTGAGGTTCCAATAACATTACCTCCCTGATCAACCAAAAAACCTTCATGGTGATATATATCCAAAACTGAGCGAGAAAGACGTGTATATTCGTTGCAGTCTATATTATACTGTGTGTTTTGCCCTTCTATCTGTTCTCCTATGGCAACATCTGAGAGGAAGTTTTTATAAAACTGTCCAGAGGTAATGTTGGTGTTTTTAGTGTAACTACCTCTAGCCCATGAGCTGCCTGTAGCACTTACGGTAATGTTATTTTCAGACACTAAATACCCAGTAGCATGATCTGCCACTATGCCTATGGCTTGTCTGGTATTGCTGTTATCGAATGGTTCGTTGGGCAGGACTATATTATTTTTTACTACCTCAGTCATTGCTGCTCCGTCCAGTAGTATGGCTACTTCATTATTTTCAAAATCATTTTCTCTAATGTAAGAACTAGACAATCCACCAGCACCTGCTATAATGATACCGTAGTTTAGGTTTTTAAAGCTGCTTATGGTAGTTGGGATGGCATTACCACTGGCATCGTATGAGGGTTTTAAGGTAATGTTAGCATCTAGGGCGATGATACCACTTCCTCTTTGCTGCGCAAGCGTTGCTGTAGTTGCAAATGAATTATCGAAAGTAAGATTGGACAATATTACATCATCTACATCATATAGACTGATACCACAATAAGGTATGATATCATCGGGTAGTGGTGCATCATTGATAAAAGAAGTATTTCTTACATAACTAATGTTGTCTCTGGGAGCACCTGTAACGGGGTTGAAATTCTGATAACTTAAAAATTCAATGCCTCTTCTACAGTTTTTAAACGTGGCATTTTCTATTCTTATGATTCCTCCTGTTTTGGACCAGTCTTTATTTCCAGCAGCATCTACACCTATGGTAGTAATTCCATTTTGTGCATATTCAATAGTCCCCCCATTTTTTATCTCTACTACTCCCTGTGTGCTTACAGATTGATGTTGTGAAGCATCCCCTTGTAATTCTATACCTTGCCACATAGAGCCGCATTCTGTAGTTATTTTCCCACCATCAATATGTAATCTACCACCTGGTTTCACTACTATTTTTTGGTCTCCATACACTACCAAATCACCTTTTACGGTAAGAGTTGCACCGTCTTCAATAACTAAAGTACAGAAAAGGTTCATTCTGTCTTCCCATGTTTCATTAGAGGTAATATTCCATTCTAATGTCGGGTGATTTTCATCACGAATAAGAGGAGCTTTCCAGACACCTCTGTTTAAGGTTGATACATATATCTCACCTGTACAATGAATGATACCTAGTTTTGGTCTAAAGTAAGGAACATTCTTCGAAAACTTACGCCAAATTTCATTTTCTCTATCTAAATAATAAATACCTCCGCCAGTGCCCATATACAAAACACCCGTTTGTCTATCCATAGCCAAGTCAGTAATGTTAATCCAATCAGGAAAAATATCAGATTGGTTGGTAAACACATCATCTTCAATTTTGAAGGTAATATCTTGTACAATCGACAAAGTATTTAAATCAAATTCTACAATTCTTTTTGCGCTACTCTGCCCCCATGGAGGACTTGTTTTTAAAGTAAAATAACAGATGCCATTTCTTCTTGGGTCAAAAACGATGTGTTCTAAATCTGCATTGGGGTTACCATAAACATCTGAGGCATTGAAAGATTTTTCCAGTACAGGATTTGGAGTGACTTGGTTAAAGCCACTGTAGATGTAAAAAATTGGATTTCCAGAATTAAAATCTCTAATTCCTAGAAGATCTGGTTCATTAGGTATTACTTTTACTGAATTTACATTATGATGTGTTTGAATATTTAAATTATTATAATTAGAGAAATCATCATTAGAGTAAATTATACTAGCAGTCTTATCGACTGCTGGATGTAAATCAAGCATACCGTATGCTCTTTGTTGTATATTTTCAGATCCTCTCACTACCCCTTTAAAACTCTTTATTAGATCTAATGTATTAAAATCATTCAATACTCGCATCCCCCCAAACTGATCTCTTACAGTAAAAACCTCATTGTTTAAAAATAAGATCTCTCCATCATTTCCATCTCCTGCTGATTTCCAATGCCATTCATCAATATCGGAGTTATAAATTTGTAATCCACAATGCCAAAAGCCTGAACTAACATAGAAAGGAGGTTTTTGAGCAACAGCCATACGGTCAGATTCTGCACAATTAATGCCATTTGATGAAAAATCAAAAATATGACCCGTATTTGAGCGATAAACTCCTCCATCAGTTGCAGCAAGAAACTCTCCATTTTGAAGAATCATCATATCTCTAACATCTGGATGAAAATTTGTGCCATAGTCTGTTGATTCAATTGAAAAAGTACCGTTAATTGATTTAGCATAATGATTAGTATATAGCCACCAATTCTCTTCATTATTAGGGTCAATAGTGAAGCCATTAGCCTGTATTCCAACACCCGTATACATGTTTCCTGTTATCTCAGTCCAACTATCAAAACTAAAATCATATTTATGAATGACAAAATTATTGGTTCCAAGATCTGGAAGGGCTATATGTAAAAAATTAGGGTTAAAATCTTTACATTGTATTTTAGCAAATGAAAATTTGTTGTTTCCAGAAATTATTCTTCCTTGGGGTGAGTCAATACTGACCAATCCTCCTAAAAATTGCCAAGATTGTCCATAATTGATAGAATAAGCCACATATTCCCTTACTCCATTCAAATAATTTCCATTAATGTCTTTTTCTATTGTTTCAAAATGTGTCAGATAGTAAAAGTCACCATCTTTTTCAAAAGCAACAACATCTTGAAAACGTACATCAAAAGAAATTCCACTGATAAGGGGTATATCACTGTAAATAGATGAAAAATCAAATTCATTCCATTCTATTTTGTTTAACAAAGAATTTGTATTTAAATCAGGGATTAAATCCTGCGTGTAATTATCACTGTAAAAAAGCCCCCCTGTCCTGCAGACAACTAATCTAGCGTAACTTGATGAATTCAAGGAAGATTTAGTTAAAAGCATTCTAGTATTTATCTCAGTTAATTCTTTACCTATTGGATTATTCCAATCACTCCAAGGTAATGAATTCTGATAGCCATTATTATTGATTATAGGATAGCCAATATTTTGATATGTTGTATTACCACTTGAGTTTACTGCTGAACTTTGATCGCATTGTATCCAATTTAAGCCATCGTCTTTAGTTCTATAGACTTTTCCCGCTGCCATGCCAATAAACATATATTCATTACTTGGGTCTGGTTGTTCTCCTATAGGCTTAACTACAAATGAATTTACATTGGGATTTATTATTTTATCAGTCCCTAAGTCTACCCATTCGTGTCCATTGTCAACACTTCTAAAAAGGCCACCACCACCTTCAAATAAAGTTCCTGCAGAAGCATAAATTGTTGTAGGTATAATTGGGTGCTTATATAATCTATCTAACTTACCTACATGTCCATCAAACCTTAGGTTCCCATTATTATTTATATGCGGATTAATCCAACTACCACTAAAACGACCTTTAATCTTTGAAGGGTCTTTCGGACCAATTTCTTCCCATTCAATCGATTGAGAACTACTTTTTACTTTATTTGAATCATAACTTAAAAAGTATTCATATTCCATCTGATGGTCATATGCACTACGTACTTCAAAAGCTTCCTGAAAATTTCCAGAGGAAGGCATAAATATAGCCCAAAAATCTTTCCAGTGATTGTATCCATTAAGACCCGGTGCTTTTGAGTCTGCAGGTATTGTTGTACTCAAAGAGTCATAAAAAGCATCCCAATACTCAATCTGAGTAAAATAATTTTGATTATAATCTGGTTTAAATTTATCGGGAGTTGTATTTGGGTTTTGAGAAAAATTGTTGAATGTAAATACGACAAAACATACAACAGAAAGTGTAATTTTAATTTTCATAATTAAGGTAGTTTTAAATAAGTAGTTAAATGTCTAAAGGCTAAATTAGAAAAAATATTCAATAAATAAGTTAAATTACTGTTTTTTCTATGTCATACTTTTTTCTTTTTGACAACTATCCATTTTCTTTCCCAAAGAATGTGTATTTTTACCGAGTAATTTTATACCAAAAAATAGTGCCATGAACTTGAATGATACTTTTCCGACCAACTCTGTGCAAGAGTGGAAAGCACAAATCACCAAAGACTTGAAAGGAGAATCCCTAACATCGCTAATTTGGAATAGCGAATTCGGAAACATCGATCCTGTTCTATTTGATTATAAAAATAAATATGCTAGAATTCCATCTCATCCTCAACAACTAGATAATTCAACTTTAAATACACAATCTTTTTCTTGTAAAAATGCGTCAGACGCTAATCAAAAAATACTAAAAGCACTCGAAGGTGGTGTAAATTCAATTCACCTTTATGATGTTTCTTTGACTGAACTAGAAGTTACATTTCAAAATATCATGTTGGATATCATCTCTACGAGAATTTTTGTAAAATACGACCATTATCATCTTTTTCAAAAACAAATTCAACAATATTGTGAAAAACACGCATACCAATATTCTTCTATTGACCTGAAGATTGTTTCAGACCCCATTGGAGATTATATTTCTCAAAAGAATGAAAAATTACATTTGGATGTAAATCATTTTCATATAGATGGAAGCCTTTTTGCCAATGCAGGAGGAAGTATTCAAAACCAGTTAGGTATGATTCTGAGCGTTGCCAATGAATATTTATGCTATCAAACATCCAAAGGAATAGCAGCTAAAGAAGCCGCTCAGAGTATCAGTTTTACAATTGCAATAGGCCATTCTTATTTCCCCGAATTAGCAAAAATAAGAGCCTTCAGAACATTATGGGCAACATTATTGAATGAATATGGTGTTTCAGAAAAAGAAGTGGTTGCAAACATTCACTGTGTAACGTCCAATTTTTATTACTCCAATTTGGATGTACATAATAATCTTTTGAGAGGAACTATCAGCGCAATGGCATCATTTATAGGCGGAGCAGACAGCATAGAAACTTTACCCTACGACTTCAACCTTAGCGACAAACAATCTGATGCAAGCCGTTTGGCAAAAAATATTTTTTTAATCTTACAAGAAGAAGCGTATTTGAATCAAGTAAAAGATGCTTCTAATGGATCATACTACATTGAACAATTGACCGATATCATTATTGAAGCATCTTGGAAAATATTTCAAGAAATAGAAACTCAAGAAGGTTTTATTGCTGCTTTTGAAAAAGGCATTATTTCCGATAAACTTTCTACTGACTTGCAGAGAAAAATAATTCAATACCAACAAAATGAAATTGTTCTCATTGGCTCTAATAAGTATACAAACCCTAATGAAAGCAACAAGGAAGATTATAAAACTATAGAAAAAGACAGTAGATTTTTGAAATCTTACAGATTATCACAAACCAAAAACTAAACATTGAGATGAGAAAATCATTTAAAGATATAACTCCTCTAAAGCCAACTTCTGAAGTAACTCCAAACACTAGAACTTTTGAGTCACCAGAAAAAATTGAAATTAAATCTTATTATACTGCAAAAGATTCTGAAAAATTATCACACCTTCAGTATGTTTCGGGAATCGCACCTTTTTTAAGAGGACCTTACTCCACCATGTATATCAAAAAGGCTTGGACGATAAGACAATATGCTGGTTTTAGTACCGCTGAAGAATCCAATGCTTTTTATAGAAGAAACTTAGCTGCTGGTCAGAAAGGTCTTTCAGTAGCGTTTGATTTGGCAACACATAGAGGCTATGACAGCGACCATCCAAGAGTAAAAGGAGATGTAGGAAAAGCAGGAGTTGCTATCGATTCTATTTTGGATATGAAACTTCTCTTTGACCAAATTCCGCTGGATAAAATGTCAGTTTCGATGACGATGAATGGAGCCGTATTGCCTATTATGGCATTCTATATTGTTGCAGCAGAGGAACAAGGTGTGGACAAATCTTTGCTTTCAGGTACCATTCAAAATGATATTTTGAAAGAATTTATGGTAAGAAATACCTACATCTATCCGCCAAAACATTCAATGAAAATTATTTCAGACATTTTTGAATACACTTCTAAGTACATGCCTAAGTTCAACTCTATTTCTATTTCTGGCTATCACATGCAAGAAGCAGGAGCAACTGCTGATATTGAATTGGCATATACCCTAGCAGATGGATTAGAATATTTACGAACAGGCGTTCAATCAGGATTGGATATTGATGCTTTTGCCCCTAGATTATCCTTTTTCTGGGCGATTGGCATGAATCATTTTATGGAAATTGCCAAAATGAGAGCCGCGAGAATGCTTTGGGCAAAAATCGTAAAACAATTTAATCCTAAAAATGATAAATCTTTAGCATTAAGGACCCATTGCCAAACCAGTGGATGGAGTCTTACAGAACAAGATGCTTTTAATAATGTAGCCCGAACTTGTGTCGAAGCCATGGCAGCAGCATTAGGTGGAACACAATCTTTACACACCAACGCTTTGGATGAAGCGATTGCATTACCTACTGATTTTTCTGCACGAATCGCTCGAAATACGCAATTGGTTTTGCAAGAAGAAACTAACATTTGTAAAGCAATAGACCCATGGGCAGGAAGTCATTATGTAGAACAACTTACAGAAGAAATAGCTAATAAAGCATGGGAATTGATAGAGGAAGTTGAATCACTTGGCGGCATGGCTAAAGCAATTGAATCTGGGGTTCCAAAAATGAGAATTGAAGAAGCAGCTGCTAGAAAACAAGCCAAAATAGATTCTGTAAAAGACATCATTGTAGGTGTGAATGCATATCAAACTGATGAAGAACAAACCTTCGATATTTTGGAAGTAGATAATTCTAAAGTTCGACTTTCTCAAATAGAACGTCTTAACCAAATGAAGGCTGAAAGAGATGAAAAGGCAACACAAGATAGTTTAACAGCATTGAGCAATGCTGCTCAAAGTGGCGAAGGAAATTTATTGGAATTGGCTGTAGTTTGTGCTCGAAATAGAGCTTCTTTAGGAGAAATCTCAGATGCTTTAGAAAAGCATTTTGGAAGATATAAAGCCACCATCAAATCAATTTCAGGAATATACTCCTCAGAATCTATGGAAGATAAAGATTTTATAAGAGCTCAAGAATTGATCAAAGCATTTGAGCAAAAAGAAGGCAGAAGACCTAGAATTATGATTGCCAAAATGGGACAAGATGGTCACGATAGAGGTGCAAAAGTAGTGAGTACAGGTTATGCCGATATAGGTTTTGATGTGGATATCGGACCATTATTTCAAACGCCTTATGAATCTGCCAAACAAGCAGTAGAAAACGATGTTCACTTTTTGGGCGTTTCCTCATTAGCAGCAGGGCACAAGACTTTAGTTCCAGAAGTGATTGAAGAATTGAAAAAAATGGGACGAGAAGATATTGTGGTCATTGCTGGAGGCGTAATTCCTCAACAAGATTATCAATTTCTTTTTGATGCTGGCGTAGCAGCTGTTTTTGGCCCTGGAACCAAAATCAGTAAGGCAGCTATTGAACTTTTGGAAATGTGGTTGAAAGATTAGAAATTATAATTCTAAATTTTATTTTCAAAAAAATCAGTATGTTTGTTTAAAATTTAAAAATACCTAAGATGAGCGAATTTAATGATACCATAGACAATGGCGAAATTGCTATAACTGAAGAAAGACCTCAGTTTCTAACTGTACTTTGTGTTTTGAGTTGGATCATGGGAGGTTTGGGAGTCATAGGAGGTTTGGCTTTGCTTTTTATGAAAAGTTTCATGGATGAAGTACTTGATCAAATGTCTGAAGAGGAAGCAGAACAATTGTCTATTTTTATGGAAAACTATGACCTCATTACATACAGCACTTTGGTGCTTTATATCTTAAGTATTTTTGCTGTCATCATGATGTATAGACTAAGTAAAGTTGGTTTTTATATTTATGTTGTGACTCATATAGCACTATCTTTTTATCAATATTTATATACACCTTTTGTAGTAGATGGAAGCTTTATATTCTCTATGGTCATTCTTTTTGGTTTCATAGGTATGTATGCTGCCAATTTGAAAGCTATGAAGTAAAACTACTCAACACATCCAATATAGACGGATAAGTGTTTGCTAATTGCTCATTCATATTGTTAGGGGTTACCCACTTAACATCCGAAATTGACTCCTCTTTTTGAGGAATTAATTTTTCTTTTCCATCATACTGCATCAAATACCAATAGGTTTCTTTGAAAAACTTATTTCCTTTCATTGTATAAGTATGATAAGTATTGATGAGATGTTTAACAATAACAGGGTTTGAAATTCCGCACTCTTCTTCTACTTCTCTAATAGCAGCAATATCAATGGCTTCATTTTTTTCAACTTTACCTTTAGGTAAATCCCAAAAACCTAATCTTTTGATAAATAGTATTTCACTATTTGAATTTATAACGACACCACCAGCAGCGATGACCTTTTTATAGTCATGAAAAAACTCATCAATTAAATTTTCCAGATGATCTGAAGACACTATCAAAAGTAAATTATTATTTGTGGAATGAATTTTCATAATTTGGTCGATATCAGACTTATTTTTAAAAGAATAAATCTGATATTGGTCATTAAAATGATGTTTTTCATTGTTTTGAATGAAATAAATCGGTTTGTTATCAATAAAAACTTTATACATTTGCAATATGATTTTGAATGATGAATGCGGGTTAAAGGTAGCAGAATTTTTGCTAAAAATCAAAGCGGTAAAATTACAACCTCAAAAACCCTTTACATGGGCTTCGGGATGGAAATCGCCCATCTATTGTGATAACAGAAAAACACTCTCTTACCCGGAGATAAGAACTTTTATTAGACAAAAGTTTGTAGATTTAATTTTAGAAATGTATGGTAAACCAGACGTAATTGCTGGCGTAGCTACAGGAGGCATTGCTATGGGGGCACTTGTTGCTCAAGATTTAGGAATTCCATTTGTGTATGTTAGATCAGAATCAAAATCTCATGGTTTGAACAATCAAATAGAAGGAGAAATCAACAGTGGACAAAGCGTAGTTGTGTTGGAAGATTTAGTTTCTAGCGGTAAAAGTTCTTTGGTAGCTGTAGATGCTTTGAGAGCAGCTGGTTGTACAGTGAAAGGTATGGTTGCTATTTTTACTTATGGTTTTGAGGCAGCTACACAAAATTTTGAAGCTAAAAAATGTAATTTACATACACTTTCTGATTACCCTACTTTATTAAGACAGGCAGTAGCATCAGAATATATTAATGACAATCAACTTGCTTCTCTTAATGAATGGAGAGCAAATCCAAGTACTTGGATGCAAACTGATAAAATTAACCAACAATGACAAGAATCGAAAGTAAAGAAGTTGTAATTTCAGCAAAAATTGAAGACTGTTTTAATTTTCTGCTAGATATGAATAATTATGGATTGCTTTTGCCAAAAGACAAAGTGAGTCACTGGCAAAGTGATGAAAAACAATGTTCTTTTAAAATTCAAAATACTTACAAATTGAGTTTGGTTTACGAGAGCAGTACTCCTCATTCATTAGTTTTGGTAAAAAGTGGTCCTGACGCTCCGTTTAGTTTTGATTTGACCATCAATCTTACTCAAACAGATGCTGGAATCAAAACTCAGATAGTGAGTAATGCTGATATCAATCCTTTTCTAAAAATGATGGTTCAAAAGCCATTAAACAATCTTTTTGATTATATGGCAGAAAGATTGATGAAAGTTTTAGGAGAAAAAAATAGTTAATCTAATAAGTGCAATCTTATTTTTAACTTTATTATTTAGAATGTTTTCCTTGTTTATTTAGGGTATTAGACCTGATTTAAAATTCTTACATTACAAAATACCTCAAAAATGGTATTGTAGGTTTTAGTCATGCCCCCTTACTTTGTATAAAATTTAAAATCATTCTAAATAATCTTATCGTTATGAAAAGAAAAAATATTTATCTATTCGCAATTTTAGGACTTTTTATATTCAATTTTTGTAAAAAACCTGAACCCGTTAAAGAAACTTTAGTCGTTCCAACATCATATGATGGTGCAAATTTCACGACAAATATAACAGCCCAAAATGCTCTAATCAACCAATTAAAAGCATTAACAGACGAAGCAAAAAATGGAAGAAATGCTGCAAATACTTTAACTCAACAAGCGCTTCAAAATCTATTTGTTGCTGGAAGCCCTGCACTTTCATCAGAAATTACAACATATTTCAAAAATAAATTAGAAAATACTGGTGGTTGGTTTGATGAACTAGCTAAAGCAAGTGGAAACACATGGACACCGCAAACTCCAAATGGCACTTCTGAAGGTGGTGTATATGGAGGTTACTTATTTGACGAGAATGGTGTTGAAATAGAGCAACTTATTGAAAAAGGACAATTCAATGCCACCCTTTATAACCACGTTGTAAAATTAATGTCGGGTAATATTACTTTGGCAACAGCAGATCAGTTAGTAGCTATATTTGGTGCTCAACCTGCTTTTGCAAATTCGGGTTCAACTAATGTGTCTGATCAAATTAGAGATAGAGCTATGGCTAATTATGGAGCTAGAAGAGATAAAAATGATGGAAATGGGCTTTACTCTCAAATCAAAGTGGCTTTTATCACACTTCAAGCAGCAATAAAAGCGGGTGAAGAATACAACGAAGAAAGAGATAAAGCATTAGAGGATATTCAAATCCTTTGGGAAAAAATCAACGCTGCGACTATTATCAACTACTGTCATACGCCCATTACATTATTAAGTCAAACCAATCCTACTGATGCAGACAAAGCATCAGCAATACATGCAATAGGAGAAGGCATTGGCTTTATGCAAGGGTTCAAGACAATTAATCAAGGATACAGAAGAATTACTGATGCACAAATTGATGATGTATTATTACATTTGAATGCTCCAGACAACGCAACTCCAACAGTTTACAAATTTGCTACAGAAAGTTTAACTGAAATTTCTAAATTACAACAAGTAATCACTAAACTTCAAACGATTTATGGTTTCAGCAACCAAGAAATTGAAGACTTTAAATCAAATTGGGTTGCGATCCAAGGAAGATGATTTACTAGCTAATAATTCAATGCAATTGGGATGCAGATTTCAAAGTATCCCAATTGCTTTTTAAAAATATTAAAATGAAAAAATACCTTGCTATTATTTTAAGTATTGCAATACTTGTTTGTGGATGTAAAAAGAAAAAGGAAGAAGAAGTATTATTTGACAGGGAATTAATGTTAAAAAATTATGCAGAAAACATTATTTTACCCTCCTATAAAGATGTTCAAAGTGCAACCAGTAGTTTAATTTCGGCAATCAACACATTTGATTCTCAAAAGACACTAATGAATTTGGAATTGATGCAAGAAGCGTGGATAGATGCTTATAATGAATGGCAATATTCGAGCATTTTCAACATTGGACCTGCTGCCGAACAAGGCCTTAGTAAAGCATTAGTAGAAGAAATTGCTACTTTTCCAATTTCTTCTACAAAAATAGATAACATAATCAGTAGTGGGGTTTATAATCTGAATGATTTTAATAGAGATGCGAGAGGATTCTTAGGGATAGAGTATCTTATATTTTCTGGATTAAATATAAGTAATGACAGTACTTTAACACTGTTTCAAAGCCAACCGATGAGAATGCAATATTTGAAAGATTGTGCTACACACATTAAAACAAAAATTGATTATGTTACCAGCCAATGGGAAGGCTCTTATAAAGCGGAGTTTATTTCAAATAACGGTACAGATGTAGGAAGTAGTACTTCTCAACTGTATAATGCTTTCGTTAAAAGTTTTGAAACGATTAAAAACTTAAAAATAGAATTGCCAATGGGACTGAGACCTGGGCAAATTCAAGTTGAACCCCACTTAGTAGAATCCTATTATTCTGGCAATTCATTGCTTTTTATCAAAACGCATTTAAAAGCGATTGAAAACACTTATCATGGCATGAGCAAAAACCAAAATGATGGAATAGGATTTAAAGAATATCTTGAATCAGTAATAGGAGGGCCAGAACTTGTTCAATCAACAATATCCCAGTGGAATTTAGTTTTGAGTTCTGTGGAAAATATTTCTACAACAACTCCGCTTTCACAACAAATAATAAGTAATCCTCAACCTATTGAAAATTTTAGAATAGAATTACAAAAACATACAAGGTTTTTCAAAAGCGATATGAGTTCTTTATTAGGAATAGCAATTACTTACAGTAGTGGAGATGGTGATTAATAAAGTTCAAACAATCAATATTTAATGATTGAGAAAATTCACTCATATTTAAATACAAAAGTAGCTGCGGCCCCACTAATTAGTTTTAGACTAATATTTGGGGCTTTAATGGTTTTTAGTACGGTTAGGTTTCTATACTTAGGATGGATAGAAGATCACTATACCGACCCTATTTTTCATTTTAAATATTGGGGGTTTGAATGGGTCGAGCCCATTTCGAAAACAGGATTATATATCATTCATTATTTAATGATTCTTAGTGCTTTGGGAATTATGTTTTTGAGAGGAATCGCTTACACAGTTTCCGCAGTTATACTTTTTCTCGGATTTACTTACACAGAACTTATAGACCTCACCTATTATCTCAATCACTATTATTTTGTGAGTTTAGTTTGCCTGCTTCTCATTTTTATGCCTAATCATATCAGTCCTTTTTACAAACTAGGAGAACAAAAGGTCAAAAGATCAGCAATTTTTATTTTGAAATTTCAAATTGCAATTGTATACATTTATGCAGGATTAGCTAAAATAAATTACGATTGGTTGATACAAGCACTTCCACTAAGAATTTGGATTCCAGCCAATGACCAACTTCCTTTGATAGGTCCTATAATGACATGGGAAATAACACCTTATTTATTTTCATGGATAGGAATGCTGTTCGATACTTTCATTGTTTTTGTACTCATATATAAACCTACAAGAATTTTGGGTTATATAGCAGTAATCATTTTTCATACGATAACTGGTCTAATGTTTCAGATAGGAGTTTTTCCTTTAGTGATGATGGGCATTGTAACTATCTTTTTTTCAGAGCAATGGCATCAGAAGTTTATTCGTTTTTTTATTAGAAAAGAAAAAAGTTTTTCTAGTCCAAAACAATTCATAACTAAAAAATTAATCTTAAACTATTTTATTTTTATTTTCGTCATTTTCCAATTGGCTTTTCCTTGGAGATATTTACTTTACCCAGGAAATTTATTTTGGACAGAAGAAGGATATCGTTTTTCTTGGAGAGTGATGCTCATGGAAAAAGCTGGAACAGCAACTTTTTATGTGAAAGATACAAAAACAGGAAAAGAAGGTATTGTAGATAATTCTGAATTTTTGAACGCACACCAAGAAAAACAAATGGCTATGCAACCAGATATGATTTTGCAATTTGCCCACTTTCTTGGAAAACATTATGCTCAAAAAGGAGTTTATAAACCAGAAGTAAGAGCAGAAGTCTACGTTACATTAAATGCAAGGCCTAGTAAACTTTTAATAGACCCCTACCGAGATTTAATGAAAGAAAAGGATAGTTTTACATCTAAAGATTGGATAATACATTATCAAGAATGAGGTTAAAATCTGAAATATCTATAATATTGTTGGGATTTATTTTGATTTTATCCTCTTTTGGGAACATTAATGCCCAAACAGCAATTTTAAAAGGAAAAGTAGCAACACCAAAGGGTCAAGGAATACAATTTGCCAAAGTTTACATAGAAGACATTCAAAAAATTACTGAAACAGATTCTTTAGGAATGTTTGAAATTCAAGATATTCCTTATGGTAAGCATCAACTAATTTTTTATTCTTTTGGTAAAGAAAAACTTTCAAAGGAAATCCAAATAACTCAATCAGTGATGTACGTTTATATAAAGTTAGACGACCTGAATAAAGAATTAAACACATTTACAATTGTTTCAAAAAAAGACTTGAGTTTTGGAAGAGGAAAATTAAAATCTATTGAGAATTTTGGAATTTATGAAGGTAAAAAGACCGAAGTTATAGAGATGTCTGAGGTTACAGCAAATGTTGCAACAAACAATGCTCGACAAGTATATGCTAAAATCACAGGACTGAATATTTGGGAAAGTGATGGAGCAGGTTTACAATTGGGCATTGGAGGTAGAGGATTGTCTCCTAATAGAACAGCAAACTTCAATGTGAGGCAAAATGGATATGATATTTCTGCAGATGCCTTAGGATACCCTGAAAGTTATTACACGCCTCCATTGGAAGCAATAGAAAGAATAGAACTAGTGAGAGGTGCATCAGCACTTCAATTTGGCACTCAGTTCGGGGGAATGTTAAATTTTAGATTTAAAGAAGGAAATCCAGATAAGCCAATTGAAGTAGTCGCAAGACAATCCATTGGGTCTTGGGGATTTTATAACACTTTCACAAGTTTAGGAGGTACGCTTTGTAAAGGAAAACTAAACTATTATAGTTTTTTTCAATATAAGAGAGGAGACGGATTCAGACCCAACTCCAATTTCGAATCTTACAATGGTTATTTTTCTATGAAATATAAGTTAAACGACAAGTTTCATATAGATTTCGATTTGACAAAAATGAGTTATCTAGCCAAACAACCTGGAGGTCTTACAGATAAAAACTTTGCTGATAATCCTCGACAATCACTTAGAGAAAGAAATTGGTTTGATGTAGATTGGAACATGGCTTCTTTAAGTTTTACATACAACTTTTCTGAGAAAACTAAACTAAACATCAGGAATTTTGGTTTGTTTGCTCACAGATATGCGTTGGGTAACTTAGAAAGAATCAACGTTATCGACTTTGGAGGAAATCGTACACTCATTAGCGGTAATTTCTTAAATATTGGGAATGAAACACGATTGTTGCACGAATACAAAATAAAAAACAGAGATCATACTTTATTGGTTGGAACAAGATGGTATCAAGGCATTACTACTTCGCTTCAAGGAGATGCAAATGATAGTTTTGGTCCCGATTTTTACTACTTGAACCCTGATAATTTGGAAAATTCAAATTATGCATTTAACAATAAAAACATAAGTTTTTTTATAGAAAACATCTTCAATATAACTGATAAATTCACTATTACTCCAGGTGTACGATTTGAAAGTATTGGCACATTTGCAGAAGGATATTACACCCAACGTGTTTTTGATGGTGCAGGAAATTTGATTGTTCAAAACAGAAATGAAGAGTCAATTGGTAGAACTCGAAACTTTGCGATTGCTGGTATTGGAACCAATTACACCTTCAATGACCAATCTTCTTTATATGCTAACATTACTCAAAATTATAGAGCCATAAATTTTAGTGACATAAGGATTGTAAACCCAAACTATTCAGTTGACCCCAACATTAAAGATGAGACTGGATATACCGCTGATATTGGCGTTAAATCACAAAAAGAAAATGTTTACAACCTAGAATTAACCGCTTTTTTAGTTAAATACAATGATAAAATAGGTCAAATACTAAGATCAGATCAACCTCCTTTATATTTAGACTATCGTTTTAGAGGGAATATTTCAGATGCTAGAAATATGGGGATAGAGTTTTTTGGAGAGATAAATATCTTATCACTTTTTAAAAATAAATCAAAAGATGTACAATGGACATTCTTTATAAATTCTTCTTTTGTAGATGCTAGATATATCAAAACTGAAGATAACAGTATAAAGAACAAAAAAGTTGAGATGGTGCCACCAGTAATGATAAGAACTGGTTCTCAATTAAAGTATAAAGATTTCAAAGCATCAGTACAATTTTCTCATGTTGGAGAACATTTTACAGATGCTACCAATGCAATACTCACTGCTACTGCAGTTGAAGGAATAGTTCCTTCCTATCAAGTGGCGGATTTAAGTTTTTCTTATAGTTTCAAAAAATTAGGAATTGAATTTAATATCAACAACCTTTTCAATCAATCATATTTTACAAGAAGAGCCGAAGGATATCCTGGTCCAGGAATAATACCTTCAGATGGAAGAGGTTTTTTTGTTACTCTTAGTGGGAGGTTTTGATAATATAATTATTCAAATCAATAATTTTATAACTTAGCGTTAAATTAATTAGTTATAATTATGAAATATGCTATCCTTTTTCCCATTTTAATATGCTTTACTCATGTTTTTTCTCAAAATTTTGTAGATACTGTTTACACCATAAACACTGTTTCAAATATTGAGTATGGAAAGGCCATTAATTTTGCTGGAGAAGAAGTAAGTTTGCATTTGGATATATCATATCCTACTAATGATGTAATTCCTAGTTGCGGAAGGCCATTAGCGATAATAATTCATGGGGGCGCATGGATTGCTGGGAGCAAAAATGAAGGCTACATTCCAGGATTAAGAACTGATTTTGCTAAAAGAGGTTATGTAGCAGTAGCAATCAATTATAGGTTAGGTGCTTTCCAAACAGAAATAGCAAAAAACTGTAATGTAGCGGGATGGAATTGTATGAATTTTGCAGATTCTGCCGAATGGTCTAGAGCTTTGTATAGGGGAATTCAAGATGCAAAAGGTGCGCTTCGTTTTATGATCAACAACCAAGCTTCTTTCGATATAGATGCTTCCAATGTTTATGTGATTGGAGAAAGTGCTGGAGCGTTTATTGCTTTGGGGGTAGGATTTATGGATGATGAATTAGAAAAGCCAATTGATTGTGGAACGATTGACCCTGTTCTTGCACCTCATCAAAATTACTATGCACCTTGCATTCAGGGAACTGCTTTTGATATACCTATTCAAGATATGGATTTATCGAGACCAGATTTAGGATCTATTGAAGGTGCTTTGAATCCAACATCACAACCTTATATTATCAAAGGTGTTGGTTCCATCTACGGAGCAATTTATAAAGATTTATTTAGTACTAAAACGTACTCAACTACACCAAAATTGTACATGTTTCACCAACCCAATGATTTGATTGTTCCTATTGGCTATAACAGACTTCTCAACGGATTTAATGCTTGTGCAATGAACACTGGATGTGTGAATATTCAAAATAGAAAGTTTTCTTATGGAAGTGGAGGTATCAACAATATGATAGATACTTTAAATATTCCAGCAAATCACAAGCCCGAGGTAAAATATGAACCCACAAATAATAACGCTGATTGTATTCAACAAGTGTTAAACCCAAGTGTTGGAGTACATCAATTGGATAGTTACTGGAATAGAACCTCAAGCATGGCCGATTTTTTTGCTGAAAGTATAGGAACTAATGATTGTGCAACACTTTCAAACATACAAGAGGATACAGAGTTTATAAAGATATTTCCCAATCCGGTATCAGAAATTTTGAATATTCGTTTAGAAATCAATTCGGAAGTCACATTGTATGATATGCAAAGCAAAATCATTAAACATATTTACATATCAAAACCCCTTGAAACAATCTATGTAGGAGAGTTGAAAAATGGAATTTATTTATTAAAAATTACTTCAAATAGCCAAAACAAAGTTTATAAAGTGTTGAAAAATTAGTCCAAAACCCTCATTATTTAGCTTAAGAACTGCAACTCAACATTGAGCAACCTACTTTTTCCTTAGCCCAATCAGGTCTTTTTGCAAACCACTTTTCCATTTCTAATTGTTCATCATATGGTTTTTTGAGCATTTGATACATTTCATCAATTAATGAATAATCTCCTTTATCAGCAGCTTCAATAGCCAATTGAGCCATATAGTTCCTTAAAACATATTTCGGATTGGTTTTATCCATAATTTTTTTTCTTTCAAATGAAGTAGTGTTTTCTCTTGCAAGTCTATTTTCGTAGTCTTGAAGCCAAGTTAACCATCGATTTTTCAGTTCATCAAATTGTTTTTCTTCTTGATAACTACATTCAAAAACAATAGGAAGAAAAGAATTAGCACCATTAAAACTACTCAATTTTCTATAAAACATTGTCATGTCAATTTCTGTAAACTGAAGCAACTCTTCTAAACTTACTATCAATTCTTGATCTTGATTTTTAGGCTCAAGAAATCCAACTTTTTGGCGCATCATATTGAGATAGTTTTTTTCAAATGATGTTTTGTATTCAGAAAGAATTTTTCTCAATCCATCAACGTCTTCGATTAATGGGAAAAGAGCATTAGCTAATTGTGTAAGATTCCACAATGCAACAGATGGTTGATGATCATATCTATATCTTCTATTTGCTGCATCAGTAGTGTTGGGTGTCCAGTCTGGATCAAAATTATCCAACCATCCGTATGGACCATAATCTATTGTTAATCCCAAAATAGACATGTTATCGGTATTCATTACGCCATGAACAAAACCTACTCTTTGCCATTGTAAAATCATTTCTTGGGTTTTGGAAACTACTTTTTCAAAAAATGCCAAATACGTTTTTTTGTCATTTGCTTCTGAATGGAGTTCAGGAAAAAAGAATTTTATCGTGTAGTCAGCCATTTTTTTTAAATTCTCCTTATCTCTTCTGGAAGCAAAAATCTCAAAATTTCCAAATCGAATAAAACTTTGTGCTGCTCTACAAACAATTGCTCCTTTTTCCAATGCTGGATTTCCATCATAAAGCATATCTCTCATTACTTTATCTCCAGATAAAACTAATGACAATGCTCTTGTTGTGGGTACACCAAGATGGTGCATCGCTTCACTGCATAAGTACTCTCTAATAGACGATCTCAAAACGGCCAAACCATCTGCGTTTCTGGAATAAGGTGTTTCACCAGACCCTTTCAATTGTAATGCCCATCTTTTTTTATTGATTTCTAATTCAGCTATATTGATTGCTCTTCCATCTCCTAATTGTCCTGCCCAATTTCCGAATTGATGACCTCCATAACACATTGCAAAAGGCTTACAACCTTCTATAGAAATTCTCCCTGAAAAGACATTTAAAAACTCATTACTTTTTGATTCATTTTCGGAAATGTCTAATTCTGCTAACATTTCTTTTGAAACATGGATTAAACTCGGATTTTCAGGATTGTAAGTGTTTACAAAGGAATAACAAGCTTCAAATACTTGTCTTCTGTCGGAACCTTCTTTAGGGTCTGCTGGTAAATTTTCTATGAAGGAGTTACTTATATATTTTTGCTTTATAATTTTCATGAATATCTTCTCAACTATTTTTCTGTAAAGTTATATGATTTTGAAGTCAAAAGAAAGATAACATTCATAAATTCCATTTTTCCTCACAAACAGATTATCTGCCTTCTATCTAAAAATAAATTAATTACTTTAACATTGTAATATTTTTGTAAAAAAACATTCAAAATGAAGATGAAAAAATCTTATTTAGCAACAGTATTAAGTTCATTATTATTAATGACTTCTTGTAGTGAATCAAAATCAGAACAAACAGAAGATAAAATGAAACCAATGGAATTTTCAACACCTCTTTTAGATAGAGAATTATTCTTTGGAAATCCAGAAATTTCTGGAGGTCAATTAAGCCCTGATGGGAAATATATTTCTTTTTTAAAAGAATACAATGGCATTATGAATATTTGGGTAAAAACTTTTGATGAGCCTTTTGAAAATGCTTATCCATTGACCAATAGTGAAAGACCTATGGCTGGATACTTTTGGACAGTTGATGGGAAATATATACTATATGTAAAAGACAAAGACGGAGATGAAAACATGAATGTTTACGCTATCGACCCGTCAGTAAAACCTCAAGGAGATGTGTTGGCAGAAGCCAGAAATCTAACTCCAATGAAAGATGTTACAGTTCAGATTTATCATGTGAGTCAAAATAACCCAGACATGATGTTGATTGGAATCAATGATAGAGATAAGGCATGGCACGATTTGTACAAATTAACCATTTCTACTGGAAAATTAGAAAAAATGTACACTAATACAGATAGAGTGACTAGTTATGGTTTCGATTGGGATGATAATTTAAGATTGCTATACAAAACTGATGAACAAGGAAATACAGTAATGCTTTATAAAGAAGGAGATAAATTAAAACCGATCTATGAAACATCTGTTACTGAAGGCGCTTCTGCATTACAATGGAATGAGGATAATACCAAATTTTACTTCATAACCAATAAGGGAGATTTGGATTTAACTACTCTTTATTTAATGGATCCTATAACCGAAGAAATGACCTTAATTGAGTCAGACCCTGAAGGGAAAGTGGATATTGCTGATGTGGTTATGGATAGAAACACTCGTAAAATGGTTTATACAACGTATATAGATGATAAAACCCGGATTTATTGGAAAGATGAGAAAAGAAAGGCCGTTTATGAATTTTTAGAAAGTCAATTTCCTGGAAGAGAAATAGGGTTTTCAAGCGCTACTAAAGATTATAGTAAATTTTTGGTATCTGTTTCAGGTGATAAGTATGCCTCTGAATCTTTTTTCTTTGATGTAGAAACAAAGGAATTAATTCATCAATATACACCTAGACCTAAATTGAAAGAAGTAGAAGAACATTTAGCAGTAATGGAACCAGTAACATATCCAAGTAGTGATGGTATGATGATTCCTGCTTACTTGACTTTACCAGTAGGTTTTGATGGAAAAAACCTTCCAGTAGTAGTTTTGGTTCATGGAGGACCAAAAGGACCTAGAGATTATTGGGGATTCAATTCATTTGTACAATTCCTTGCAAATAGAGGTTATGCAGTATTACAGCCCAACTTTAGAGCAAGCGGTGGTTATGGCAAGAAGTTCCAAAATGCTGGAGATTTGCAATGGGGAAAATTGATGCAAGACGATATCACTTGGGGAGTGAAGTATTTGATTGAAAAAGGAATCGCTGATAAAAATAGAGTTGCGATTATGGGTGGAAGTTATGGAGGATATGCTACCTTGGCTGGTTTGGCTTTTACTCCAGATGTTTATGCTTGTGGTGTTGACATCGTTGGCCCTTCAAATATCAATACTTTGTTAGAAAGTGTTCCAGCATATTGGGAAGCAGGAAGAGCATTCTTGTACGGTATGGTTGGTGACCCTAATACTGAAGAAGGGAAGAAATTAATTGATGAAGCAAGTCCATTATTCAGTGCTAATAAAATTACAAAACCGCTACTTGTTATTCAAGGGGCAAATGATCCTAGAGTAAAGAAAGCAGAA
>CAWUIK010000004.1:0-65555 GCA_963922585.1 uncultured Flavobacteriales bacterium
TGGCAGGTATGGCTTGGGAATTAAAATTTCCAAAATTAATTGGAGTAAAACTTACAGGGAAATTAAATGGATGGACTTCTGCTAAAGATGTAATTCTTAAGGTAGCAGGAATTCTTTCTGTAAAAGGAGGAACAGGAGCAATAGTTGAATATTTTGGAGATGGCGCTATTGGTCTATCTTGTACAGGGAAAGGAACTATTTGTAACATGGGCGCTGAAATTGGTGCTACTACATCAACATTTGGATATGATGAAAGCATGGAAAGGTATTTACGCGCAACTGAAAGAGGAGATGTAGCTGATGAAGCAAATAAAATCAAAGAACATCTAACTGGTGATAAAGAAGTCTATCAAAATCCAGAAAAATATTTTGATCAAGTAATTGAAATTAATTTATCAGAGTTAGAACCTCATTTAAATGGACCTTTTACTCCAGATTTAGCAACTCCAGTATCTAAAATGAAAGAAGTAGCTAAAGAAAATGGTTGGCCATTAAAAGTTGAATGGGGATTAATAGGATCTTGTACAAATTCATCTTATGAAGATTTATCAAGAGCTGCATCAATAGCAAAGCAAGCGTTAGATAAAGGATTGAGTACAAAAGCAGAATTTGGAATTAATCCTGGTTCAGAGCAGGTTAGGTATACCGCTGATAGAGATGGAATAATGAAAGTTTTTGAAGATTTAAATGCAAGAATATTTACCAATGCATGCGGACCATGTATTGGTCAATGGGATAGAGAAGGTGCTGATAAAGAAGAAGTAAACTCTATTGTTCATTCGTTTAATAGAAATTTTAAGAAAAGAGCTGATGGTAATCCTAATACAAATGCATTTGTAACATCACCTGAAATGGTTGCAGCAATTGCTATTTCTGGTAGATTGGATTTCAATCCAATTACTGATACTTTAGTTAATAGTAAAGGTGAAATAGTAAAATTAGACGCACCTTTAGGAGATGAATTACCTACAAAAGGATTTGATGTAGAAGATAATGGTTATATCGAACCAGCTAAAGATGGAAGTCATTTAACTGTTTCTGTTGATCCTAAATCTGAAAGATTACAATTACTTGAACCTTTTTCACCTTGGAACGGTAAAAATATTACCGGTATGAAATTGCTAATCAAAGCTGAAGGTAAATGTACAACAGATCATATTTCAATGGCTGGACCATGGTTGAGATATAGAGGTCATTTAGATAATATTTCTAACAACATGTTAATTGGTGCTGTAAATTCTTTTAATGGAGAAACAAATAAGGTTAAAAATCAACTAGATGGAAGTTATGGAGAAGTTCCTGCAGTTCAAAGAAAGTATAAAGCAGCAGGAATTCCAACAATAGTAGTTGGTGATCATAACTATGGTGAAGGATCTTCTAGAGAGCATGCCGCTATGGAACCAAGACATTTAGGTGTAATGGTAGTCTTAGTCAAATCTTTTGCTAGAATTCATGAAACGAATCTGAAAAAGCAAGGTATGTTGGGATTAACATTTGCAAATGAATCAGATTATTCTAAAATTCAAGAAGATGATACATTTAACTTTTTGGATTTAGACCAATTTGCTCCTGGTAAACCTTTAACTTTAGAGTTAGTTCATAATGATGGTTCAAAAGAAAATATTATTTGTAACCATACTTATAATGCTTCTCAAATTGAATGGTTTAGTGCTGGAAGTGCATTGAACTTGATTAAAAAAATGCAAGAAGCCTAGAATCAAATAGAATTCTTATTATTATAAAAAAGCAGTAAATTTAATTTACTGCTTTTTTGTTTAAATTTTTTTTTGAATTAAGAGTTACGTTTAGATTTTTTCTCACTTTTTTTTAACTCTTTTTCGAAATCATTAAGAATGTCTTGATTAAACATTTTCTTTACTGCATGGTCAATCATGAAATACATGTATATATTTGGTTCACCATCTTTTTGTGATATGATTTCAATTTCATCAATAAAGAAACCATCTGAATTTTCAAACGAATTCATTTTTCCAGTATTTAAACCAAAAATCAGTTGGGTAATAATTTGACCATCAAAAGGACTTAAAACAAAAATAGGGCTATTGATAGTTCCCTCTCCACTATAAAGAATAGCGTCTAAAACTTTTACGAATTTGAAATTTGCTATGGATTTTTCATTACTATTTTCTATGTCTATAGATAATATAAAAGCTTTTTGCATTAAAGCTGTAAAATTCAAAGGGGAAATATCAAGAAGGTAATTACATTTTGAGAGTGCATCTGGATATTTTTTTTTATTTATTAGGTCAATAATGTCTCTTTCTATTTCAATCCATTCATAAGGTAGATATTTCTTTTTTTGAGTTTCACCAATCATTAAAAATAAAATTTCTTTAGAATTAAGAGTAGCATCTGCTTTATCGAATCTTGAAAGTAATTTAGCGTAATTGTATTCACTTTTTTTTGACTGAGTTAATTCGCTAATACTATCAAAGTGAATTTTGTAATCAAAAACAAATTGGGCATTTACAAAATTGTAAACGCCCAATTTTAATGTAATTAAGAATAAAAAGTATTTCATTATTTAATTTGAAATAATTTCAAATTCAGTACGTCTATTAAGTTGACGTCCTTCAGCATTATCATTTGTAGCTACTGGATTTTTAGAACCATAACCTTTGCTTTGTAGTCTGCTTTTAACAATTCCTTTAGTAATTAGATAATTAACTACAGCATCTGCTCTATCTTGAGAAAGTTTAGCATTCATTGATTCGCTTCCTACATTATCAGTATGCCCAGATATTTCGATAACTAAACTTGGTACATCTTTTAAAAGTTTAACTAATCTATCTAACTCTGAATTACTTTCTGTTTTTAAAGTAGATTTTCCACTATCAAAGAAAATATTTCTTAATGCAATTTTGCTGCCTTTTTTGATGTTTTTTAGTTCGATAGTTTTATTAATCATATTAAAACCAGTAGGTTCCATAACGTCAAAGTTTTCGCTATGAAATAAATATCCTGGTGCTTTAACAGCAATTCCATAATTTTTACCTGCTTCCAATGAAATTAGAAACTTTCCACTTGCACTGTTTGTAGTAAATGTTTCTATAACAGAACCAGATGTATTGTCGGTAAGTTCTATGCTTGCTTCTACAGCTTTTCTTGAAATTGCATCAATAGTAATACCTTTGAAAACTGTAAGTGCTGTTTTATCTACTGTTACTTCTCTTTCTATTTGAACTTCTTGGATAGGATTAGCAATACTAGCTAATAAATAATCTTCAGTACTTGTTTGTAGTTCTTTAGGATCTCCCCAGAAAGTAATTTTATAAATATCCAGTCCTCCTTCACCACCAGGTCTATTTGATGCAATGTAAGCGTATTTACCACTAGCAGTGACTGCAAAAAAGTAATCATCATAAGGCGTATTAATCGGATATCCTAAATTTTCAGGAGCTTGCCATTTTCCTTGTTTGTATTTGGAAACAAAAATATCGTAACCTCCCATTGAATTATGACCTTCACTACAGAAAAACATCATATCACCTCTAGGATGAATGTAAACAGAACCTTCATTGAATTTAGAATTCACATCCATTCCAACTGTTTGAGCGGCTCCAAATTCAGTATTACTATTATTCATTTTTTGACAATAGTAAATTTCATCACCTCTACTATTGTCACCAGATGCTTTTTTACTTGTTACAAAATATAGTCTTCTATCATTTTTGTAATAACTCGCAAATGTTTGATCAACAATTGTGTTCAAACTTCTATGTAAAGCTTCTGGTTTACTCCAATTAGTACCTTTTAAATGAGATTCATATACATCATAATTATCAGATTCTTTTTTAAAAGAAAGTAATTTATTTCCATCATAAGAAAGCATGGATGCTGTTTCATCAAATTCAGAATTTAAAGGAGCACCTACATTAACTGGTTTAGACCATTTACCATTTTTCATTTCAGAAAGATAAATATCACCATCATAAACTCCAACTTCATCAGGCTTATGGCCATTCTCTCTTCTTGAAGTTATCATCATAGTAGTTCCATCAGTAGTGATACAAGGAGAATAATCGTCTTGTGGTGAATTTACTGCTTTCACATTATCTACCCAAACACGCTCAGGTTTTTTGTAAAATTCTTGAGCATATTCACATTCTTTAATCCTTTTAGTAAGCATTTGGCCTAAAGATGCAATCTGTTTAGATTTTGTACTACCTTCAAATTTCTTGTAGTGTTTGATAGCTGTTGTAAAGTCTTCTTCAAATTGAGCAACCATTCCCATATAGAAATAGAGAAAATCATCAACTTCAGGATTTAATTTAAATGCTTTATCAATATACTTTTTTGCTTTATATTTTTCGTTTGTATATAAATAAGCATTTCCCATAAAGAAATTTAGTTCAGCACTTTTAGGGTTAAATGAGTATGCTTTTTCAAATTCAATCAAAGCAGCTTTGAAATTATTTTCTGGATTAGTAACATTATAAATAGCTTCGTTCCCAATATTTAAGAAAGCAACTCCCTTTTCATAATGTTCGAGTGCGATTTTAAATTTGTCTTTATCATCCTTAAAGTTTCCAGCTTTAAAAGGAACGTCTTGAGAGATGTAATTTGATATTCCTATAAATGAGAAAGCAATTACAGAGATTATTATTTTTATATTTTTCATTTTTTTAAAAACTTAAAATTCACAATTATTTGATTGGTATTCTTTACCAAGAGAGGAACCTAATTCTGCTGCTTTTCCCCAATCTTCACAAGCACTTTCCATTTGTCTGTTCATTTCTTTTGAAGCACCTCTATTAGCATAAGCATCTCCGAAGTATTTATTAATTGAAATAGCTTTATCAAAATCTGCAATGGCACCTTTGTAATCTTTATTGTGATGTTTTACAATTCCTCTATTGTTGTATGCTGGAGCATATTCAGAATTAATTTCTATGGCTTTATCAAAATCTTTTTGAGCTTCTGCGTATTTTTTTTGTTCGATAAGCATAGCACCTCTATTGTTGTATGCTAAGTAAAATTTAGGGTCAAGTGACATAGCTTTTGTGAAGGCATTTTTAGCACCTTCATAATCTTTAAGTAATTTTTTTACAGAGCCAATATTATTAAATACAAAAGCATGTTTAGGGCCGTATTCACCAGCTTTATTGTAATCTGCTAAAGCCAAATCGAATTTTTGCATCATTCTGTAACAACTACCTCTATCATTATATGCTTCAAAATATTTAGGTTTAAGTTCAATACATTTTGAGAACTTTTTTATAGCATCTTCATATTCTTTTTTAAGGAAAAGAACAGTACCTCCATTATAGTATGCTTTAGCGTCTTTTGGGTCAAAAAATGTAACTTGATCGTAGTCAGAAATTGCGTTATCTAGTTCACCTAATTTTTGATGAGCTAATCCTCTTTGAAAGTAAGCTTTTGGGTTTTCATCATTCAATTTGATAAGAGCATTAAGAGAAGTAACTGCTCCTTTGTAGTCTTTCATTTTGTATTGCGCCACCCCTTTATTGTAATAGGCTGCTTCAAATTTAGGATCACCAGCAATCGCTTTGTCGAAAGATGCAACTGCTTCTTTCATTTTGTTCTCTCCGAATAATTTAATTCCCAAATTGTATGCTTCTTGGGATTCAGCTGTAGCAGCATTTGAAGCATTCACTAAGTTGATACTGTCTTGAAAAGCTTGTTCTTCAGGAGTTAGTTCTGCTTGACTCAACATTGAAAAACTTGCTCCAAAAACAAATAAGCTCATTAAAATCTTTTTCATTTAAGTAGTATGGATTTATTAGAAAATATATTGAAGTAAATAAAATTTACATCTTTCAAAAATATCAATTTTCAGTCCATAAAAAAAGGATTAGTTATTCACAACATGTGCAAAACTCTTTATTTGATTGATATCACTTGAATTAGAGAATTTTATTTTTATTATTCAAAGTGTAATTGTAAATTTGTTTTTTTGATGAATTAATGAAAACGTTTGAATCTAAAATAGAACAGTTTAATAGTAATTTATGGGATTATCATTTTATGGTTCCAGAGGATGTAGCTGAATATTTTATTTTGAAGGAAAAGACGAGAAGAGTTATTTGTTCTATAAATCAACAGGTGAGTATGCATTGTGCTTTAATGCATGATGGAAACGGGCAGTTTTTTATAAATATCAATAAAGAAAATAGAAAAAAATTAGGTTTAGAATTTGGTAATAGTATTCAAGTTGAAATTAGATCAGACGAAAGTAAATACGGAATTCCATTGCCAGAAGAAATGAAATATTTACTTGAACAAGATGATATTGGAAGTGACTTTTTTCATAAATTAACTCCTGGAAAGCAAAGATCATTATTACATATAGTAGGAAAAGTAAAAAGTAGTGATATTAGAATTAATAAATCTTTGGTCATTCTTAATTTTCTAAAAGACAATAATGGAATATTAGATTTTAAACTTCTAAACACAGCATTTAAAGAGGCTAATAAAAGATTTTAGAATGAGTGATTATGAAGTAAAGCAACATCAGTTATTTATATCAAGTTTGAGATTGCTTAAGGTTTTGAAAAAGCAAAATAAAATTTCGAAACAACATAGAAAAATGTTCCGAAAAATAATGCTGATGACTATTCTAACAGCGCCTTTGAGATGGCTACAATCTTTATTGTTTAGTAGAAAAATCAAAAAAGTAAATTTTGAAAATAATCCTCCTGTCTTTGTTTTGGGACATTGGAGAAGTGGCACCACTCATTTACATTATTTATTATCTAAAGACAAAAAGTTTGGGTATTTAGAAAATTTTCAAGCATTTTTTTTCAGAGTGGCATTTATTTCTAAAACAATTATGAAACCTGTTTTGAATCTTTTTATGCCCAAAACAAGACCACAAGATAATATTAAGATTAATGCTAATTCTCCAAGTGAAGAGGAACATCCTTTGACAAATATTACTGAGAAGAGTGGTATGCAAACTTTCTTTTTCCCTCAAAATATTAGTTATTACGACAAGTACAACATTTTTAAAGGAACTACAGAAAAAGAAAAAGCCAGTTGGAAAAAATCGTATCATTGGTTACTTCAAAATATTAGTTATTATGTTGGTACAGATAAACAATTATTATTGAAAAATCCTCATTCCATGGGAAGAATTGAAGTTTTGAGAGCCATGTATCCTAATGCAAAATTTATTCATATTCATAGAAACCCTTACGATGTATATAATTCCAACATACATTTGTATCAAAAAACTATAAGAACACAGTTTTTGCAAGAGTTCTCCGACCAAGAAATTGAAGAAAGAGTTTTATACTGTTATGAAACAAGTATGAAAAAGTTTTTGAAAGATTGGAATGAAATTCCTGAGGAGAATAGAGTTGAGATTAGTTATAAAGAACTTTCTCAAAATCCAGTTGAGACTATTGAAAAAATATATGAAAAGATACAACTAGGGGATTATAGTGCAGTAAAACCTGAGATTGAAAATTACTTAAAAGAAGAAGGAACGTATAAAAAGAATAAATTCACACCGATTTCAGATGAAATTTTAAATAAAATAAATACTAGGTTGAGGTTTGCAATTGATACTTACAAATATGATTTTCAACACCCTAAAAACAATTAAAACCATATGATAACCTACATAATAAAGGAGTCTGATTATCTAACATATCAACTTTTTGCAGCTTCAAAATCTAAATCAGTAAATAGAAGAAGAAAAATTGGATGGTTTTTAGTACCTACAATTTATTTCGTTTTTGGCGTTTTATCATATACATTAGGAAACCAGAAAAACATTGCAATTGTTTTTGGTGGATTGGCGTTTTTTTGGTTGATGATATTTCCTTTTTACTCTAAATGGGTTTATAAACAAAAATATAGAAAATACATCAAACAAAATCATAAAGAAATGTTTGATAGACCTGTTACATTGAGTATCAGAGAAAATAAAATTCACATCACCGATGATAAAAATGAGAGTTTTATATCGTATTCAGAAATTATGATGATAGCAGAAATCGACACACATCTTTTTATTAGGTTGAAAACAGGTTCGTCTATCATTATTCCCAAAGAGCACATTTCTGATTTTGTGATGCTAGCGAAATTGATTCAACAAATTTCTAAAAGTACAGGTTTGAAATTGCATAAAGATTTGAATTGGAAGTGGAGGTGAACAATTAGTTAATTTGTTAATTGGTTAATTGGTTGATTTGTTTATTTATTGTTAATTTTTAATGGCTAATTGTTAATTGTTATTGTAAAGTTTCATAACATTGTTGATGACATTAATAAATTAAAATCGTGAATATACCTCTTAACCAATTTGAGCAAATAATAGATGAGACTATTCTAAAAAGAGGACTGTCTTATGTTAAAAATGGCGCAATAGCCGATTTCACCGAAAATTCAACTGGCGAATATGAGGCTACTATAGAAGGAACCGATGAATACACGGTTTATATAAAAGTAAAAAACCAAGTTATCACAGAACATCAATGCGATTGCCCTTATGATATGGGGCCCGTTTGCAAACATATTGTAGCTGCCATTTTTTATTTACAGCAAGATGCACTGCAATTAAATGAACCGCAAGCTAAAGCACCTAGAAAGAAAAAAACTAAGACGGTAAGTCAGCAAATCAAAGAATTGTTAAAAGTTATTTCACACGAAGAACTCATCGAGTTTGTTCAAGAGAATGCCAACAAAGACCGAAAATTCAGAAACTACTTCTTAACCTTTTTCGGTCATTTAAGCCAAGACCATTCGAAAACCTTTTATCAAAAGCAAATTCATTCCATCTTACAAACTGCTACTGGAAAAGACGGTTGGATTGGTTGGTCAGAAATGAAATATGTAAATAAGGCAACACAACCATTTGTGGAAAATGCCGAAAAGTATTTAGAAAATAAAAATTTTGAGAATGTCTTTTTTATAAGCACTGCACTATTGGAAGAAATGACAGAAGCTTTTCAATACGCTGACGACAGCAATGGCGATTTAGGTTATTTTATAGATGCTGCAATGGAATTACTTTCAAATTTAACTCAAGAAAAACTTCCTAAAACCTTGAAAGAGGAAATGTTTACCTATATTGTTACCTCCTTTAAACAAAAAATATTTGAAGGTTGGGACTGGCATTTAGGGATTTTGTATATTGCCGTTGATTTAATAGATGAAGAAAGTGATGCAGATACAATTTTAAGTTGCCTAGATTTGGTTACTGATAATTATGAAATAGAGCAAGCTCAATCTTTTAAATTAGAATTAATAAAACGCTTTAAAAGCAAAGATGAAGTAGAAAAATACATTAATAAAAACATCTCAAATCCGTCTATCAGAAAGCAAGAAATAGAAAAAGCATTTGAGAGTAAAAACTTTGACAGGGCAAAAGAACTATCTAAAGACGGAATTAAATGTGATGAAAAAGACAAACCAGGTTTAGTTAAAGTTTGGTATAATTGGCTTCTAAAAGTGGCTCAACAACAAAATGACAAATCTAAAATTATTGAATACGCAAGGTTCTTATTTATTGATAATTATCATCCCGAACAGGACTATTACCAAATCCTGAAAGAGCATATTGAAGATAAAAATTGGCATCCCTTTTTAGAAGAAGTAATAAAAGAAATTACGCCTAAAAATAAATGGACTTACTCCGAATTAATTCGAAAGATTTACATAAAAGAAGAATGGTGGGATAGGTTATTCCTGATGCTTAAACAAAATCTATCTATGGAGAATATTCAGGAAAATGAACAATATTTAGCCAAAGACTACTCAACTGAATTAATTGAAATGTACAGTGAAAGAATTAGGAATTATGTTGAAAAATTTCTAGGAAGAGATCATTATCAAACCGCTTGTAAATATTTGAGAAGAATGAAAAAATTGGGAGGAAATGAGCAAGTTAACGAACTTGTAGAAAATTTTAAGAAAAAATACCCGCAAAGAAAAGCTCTAATGGATGAATTAAGTCGAGTTTAAATTAGGGTCAACACGCGTAGATTTTCCAATGCCAATTATTATGAAATTCGACAAACCTACCATAGAACCAGATTCAAGCACACCAAAATTAAACTGAAAAAGTAAGATAACACCTTTGTCTAAGTTAAAACGATATAAACATAGTGTTTATTACAGGATAAATTTTTGCAAAGCGAAACTTTCATATACCTTTTGGAGCAAAATTCGAACTGTAGCGTATTTTGGGTTAAAATCTTTTGTACCTTTGCGCTCTTATGCATAAAGCAGGATTTGTAAACATATTAGGAAGCCCCAATGTAGGGAAATCAACTTTGATGAATAAGTTGGTAGGGGAGAAGTTGTCAATCATTACTTCGAAGAAACAAACTACGAGACATCGAATAAAAGGAATTGTAAACGGAGACGATTACCAGATAGTATTTAGTGATACACCAGGGGTTCTGAAACCTAGTTATAAGCTTCACGAAAATATGATGGAAATGGTATCGGCTGCCATTACGGATGCTGATGTGATTTTGTTAGTGACAGATATTTTTGAAAAGGAAACGGCTCACAAAGAAACCTTAGAACGTATTCAAAAGCACAGTGCTCCAGTTTTAGTTTTGATCAATAAAGTAGATTTAAACAAAGATGACGAGAAACTTTTGTCTTGTGTTGAAAATTGGAAAGCATTAATACCTAGAGCAGAAATACTTCCAATGAGTGCGCTTTATGGTTTGAGTACAGATTTCATTATGCCAAAAATCATCAGTCTTTTACCAGAAGGACCAGCGTTTTTTGATAAAGAAGAATTAACAGACAAACCGATGCGTTTTTTCGTATCGGAAATTATAAGAGAGAAAATTTTCGAGAATTATTCAAAAGAAATTCCATACTCTACAGAAGTTGAGATTGAACATTACAAAGAGAAAGAAAAAATTGTAGAAATCAGAGCTATCATTTATGTTTCTAGAAGTTCACAAAAGCCAATATTAATTGGTCATCAAGGTTCAAAACTTAAGATTGTAGGAACTGAAGCAAGAAAAGACATTGAAGCATTTATTGGAATGCAAGTGTTTTTGGAATTGTTCGTTAAAGTCGATAAAGATTGGAGAGATAGAGAAGATGAATTAAGGAAATTTGGATATCAATAAGATTGAAATTATATTATGGGAAATTTAGTAGCCATTGTGGGAAGACCTAATGTAGGTAAGTCAACTTTATTTAATAGACTTACAGAGTCTCGAAAAGCCATTGTTCAAGAAACAAGTGGGGTAACAAGAGACCGTCATTACGGGAAATCTCTATGGAATGGAGTAGAATTTTCTGTGGTCGATACAGGAGGATTTGTTCAAGGTTCTGAAGATATTTTTGAAGATGAAATCAGAAAACAAGTACTTATAGCTATCGAAGAGGCAAATTTAGTCATTTTTGTGGTCGATGTAGAGTCAGGAATTACAGACTTGGATGAAGCAGTGGCAGATGTTTTGAGAAGAACAAAAAAGCCAATTATGACTGTTTCAAACAAAGTAGATAATCACAATAGAGAGCAGGATTCGTTTGAGTTTTACAATTTTGGATTAGGTGAAGTTTACAGTATTTCGGCTATAAGCGGAGCAGGAACAGGAGATTTATTAGATGCTTTGGTGGCTCAATTACCAGAAGTAGTTGATGAAGAAACCATTGAAGGCTTACCAAGAATTGCGATTGTAGGTAAACCAAATGTTGGAAAATCTTCACTCACCAACGCTTTGATAGGAAAAGATAGAAATATTGTAACAGATATTTCTGGAACTACAAGAGATTCTATCGATACAAGATTCAATGCTTATGGTTTTGATATGGTTTTGGTAGATACTGCTGGTATTAGAAAAAAGGCAAAAGTTCACGAAGATATTGAGTTTTACTCTGTGATGCGTTCCATCAAAACAATCGAAAACAGTGATGTTTGTTTGTTTATGCTCGATGCTCAAGATGGAATCCAAAGCCAGGATATGAATATTTTTTCTGTTATTGAAAAAAACAGAAAAGGTTTGGTTGTTTTGGTGAATAAATGGGATTTGGTAGAAAACAAAGAAACCAATACTATGAAAGAATTTGAAGAGCAAATTCTAGAAAGATTGGCGCCTTTTACTGATGTTCCGATTTTATTTATTTCTGCTTTGACCAAACAAAGAATTCACAAAGCATTGGAAGTGGCAATGAAAGTTTATGAAAATAGAACACAAAAAATTCCGACTTCTAAACTCAATGAAGTAATGCTAGATGTAATTGGTCATTACCCTCCTCCTGCTAATAAAGGTAAATTCATTAAAATAAAATTTGTAACTCAGTTGCCCAATTATGCTCCATCTTTTGCATTCTTCTGCAATTTGCCGCAATATATTAGAGAACCTTACAAACGTTATTTAGAAAATCAAATGAGAAAGCGTTTTGACTTTAATGGAGTACCCATTAGATTATTCTTTAGAAAGAAGTAAGTTAGTAATTTGCATTTTTTTGATGTCCTAAACTAAATTAAATTGGGTCACGTTAGCTTTGTATTTCATTTCTTCGTAACTCAAGCAAAATTAAATCTAGAACGAAACTTCTTTTAACAGAACTTAATTCACTATTCTATATTACGAACTGTAAATAAAATCACTTAAATTGATGAAAATTTCATAACTTTGTAGATATATTTAAACATAAAAGCAATGTATAAAACAATAGATATAGACCGAAAAAATCTAACTTTAATGGGAGTGAAATTTTCTGACCTTAAAACCTTGGAAAATACGGCTAATGCTATTGGAACTAATATGTTTGAAGGGGTTGAGCCCACAAAAGAATTAATTCAACTTTATGTTGATTGGAAAAAAGGCTTGTTTTCAGATGCTGACTTATTGACAAAGTTATATACTTTGTATGGAAAATAACTATCAATATTTAGACCCTGATTTAAAATACATTAACAAAAACGGCTTACTTCATAATTTAGCCAATATTAATGACGAAAAAGTTTTTTTAGTATTTGAAAGTTTAAAAGTTTCTAAACGAGTAGAAGAATTATTAGAAAGTCCAATAAAAATAAAGGACTCAAACTCATTGCTTAAAATTCATAAACAATTGTTTCAAGATGTTTACGAATGGGCAGGACAAGTTCGAACCGTGAATATTAGCAAAGACGGAAAACCATTTTTTAATGGAGAACGATTTCATATTGGATTTCAATATATTAACACTTTAATTTCATAATATCGTAAAATTAAAAAATCCTACAGAAAAGATTTAGCAAAGAAATTAGCAGAGATTTTGGACAACGTAAACTATTTACACCCATTTAGAGAAGGGAATGGACGAACTCAACGAGAATTTATAAGACTTTTGGCATTAGAAAAAGGAATACATCTTAATCTAAATCCTCCTGATGATAAAAGTATTTACGAAAGATATATGAAAGGAACAATTGAAAGCGATATTGAAATATTAACAGAACTTATATTTGAACTGATAGAAAAAAGTATAGAGCATAACAGCAGTTTGTCTAGCAATGAATTATTATGACAGTTGAACCTTTCCTCAACCATAAAAAGAGAAGAAAAATAGATTCAATACATCTTATTAGTGTTCCTGATACAAACTTTCAAATTGCTTTCTTACCGCAGAAATGCTCAATCTTTTTGAAATATTTTCACTTATATTTTTGGGATTAAAAGATGTGTGATTATTCAACATTTTTAACATTGCTTCTTCCAGTTCGGAGGGTTTGTTGATTTCAACTAAAAAACCATTTACTTCATTTTGGATAAATTGTTCAGGACCGCCACATTTGGTAGCAATAACAGGAACTCCAGATAGAAGCGCTTCTGCTGTAATCATCGAGAAAGTTTCGTAAAAACTGTTTACAAGCAGGCAATCATAAGTAGGAAGCGTTTCCAAAACGTAGTCATTGTCTTTTCTACCTAAAAACTCAATTTTTGAATTAGAATTTGCCAATTCTTCAAGGTTTTCTCTATCAATTCCATCTCCTATAATAGAGAGTGAAGCATTATGATTTTTATTGTTTAAAGAATTAAAAGCACGAATAATTCCACTGATGTTTTTGACTTTATCTACTAAATCTGCTACTACCAAAAATTTGAAATTTTGATTAAAGTCTTCTTTGGTTCCTTTGTTTTCAATAATGTTTGGAATCACCTGAATTTTTGAAGTTACACCATACTTGATTAATGCATTTTTGAGGAATTCGCTAACACAAACCACATTTTTGCATGCGTTGATTTCGTTGATTCTTTGTTTTTGCTTGGATCTGGAAATTGATTCAAAGTTTCCGTTTAAAAAACCAGACCAATGCTCAGTTAAGATTATTGGAAAACCTCTAAAAAACTTATGTGCTATTTTGATACTTTTTTCACTCACATGACAATGAACAAAATCTGGTTTGAAGTTCAGTGTCAAAAAGTGTTGGAAAATTTTAGTGATGATATGATTTTGATTTTTATAATTACTCCACTTTTTACCTTTTCTCACTTTATAATAACCGATTATTTCAGTTATGCCATTTTCGTTTTTAGTAATAAGTTTGGACGTTTTTATTTTGTCAGATGCGATGAGCGCGATGACAACATTTTGTGCAAAAGAATGCCCAATGTGAATGTGTTTTTGAATAAAGATACCCAACTGAGGGTCAGTTTCATTGGGATACCAAGTGGTGATATGGAGAATTTTGGGTGAATTCATCAAACAATTCGAAAAGTACTTTCTTTATTACCATTTAGAAAGGATTTTACATCCATTCTCTTCTTTCCTGCAATCTGAAGTTCTAAAATATTGATAGCACCATTTTTTGTTCCTATTCTAAAGTAGTTTTTGAAGTCCGTTTGTATTTCTTTAGGATTTAAAACAATATCATTACAAATTTCACTTTTATAGATTTTGGTAATGAATTCTTTGTCATTGATTAATAAGTTGGTAAAAGCGGCAGGATAAGGTGAAAGTCCTCTTATAAGATTTTGAATTTTTTCAGCATCCTCATTCCAATTGATTTCGCAAGTTTCTTTAAAAATCTTGAATGCTTTTTTTAAATCTTCTGTTTGAATTGCGTTTTGAGGTTTCTCTTCGAAAGTTCCTTTTTCGATTTTGTCTAGCGTATTTACTAAGAATTTCGCACCTTTATTCATTATAATATCGTGTAATTCTCCAGCATTCATATTGTCGCTGATATCAACCTTAAACTGATCAATTATATTTCCTGTATCAATTTGTTCTTCAATGAAGAAAGTGGTAGCGCCTGTTTCTTTTTCACCGTTGATGATTGCCCAGTTGATAGGAGCTGCACCTCTATAATGGGGAAGTAAAGAAGCGTGAAGATTCACAGTACCTTTTGAAGGCATTTTCCAAACAATTTCGGGCAACATTCTAAAAGCTACCACAACGAATAAATCTGCTTCTAATGCTTTTAACTGATCGATGAAATCTTGAGACTTTAAACTTTCGGGCTGAAGAATATTTAAGTTGTGCTCTAAAGCAAAATTTTTAACAGCGGAGAAACTCATTTTTTGACCTCTTCCAGCGGGCTTATCAGTTGCAGTAACTACGCCTACCACTTGATGATGACTTTCGTGAATTTGCTTTAGACATTCTACAGCAAATTCTGGAGTTCCCATAAAAACAATTTTCATTAATTTGAATTCAGAAATATTTAATTAAAGTTGAGTTAGTTTTTTACTTAACAAGTGTAAAGATAGTTTCTTGTTTTCCCATGTTAGGAGATAGCATTACTAAAGATATTTTTTCGCCTTGTCCATGCGCAATACAGTTAATTTTGTTCCCATCTTTATCTAGAACAAAAGAAGCCTTCATTCCATCTTTGATTTTACTTTGACTCCTATACAAAATGATGAAATCTTTTTCTTCTAAATCTCTATGGAAATATTCTTGAACTTTACTAAATTCATCTTTTGTTGCCACCATCAAAACCAAACCATCTTCATATACTTTGAGGTATTTAGTAGCACCATCTTCAGATTTTGAAGCGTAAGTTTCTCCAAATTTGAATTGGCTGAAACCCAACAATGTTAACATTGTGAAAAGTATAGAGATTGAGATTTTTTTGAACATAACTACAATTTTTTAGTTGTTAATACCGTAAATTTAAGAAAATTAATTCAAAACTTTAAGAACAACTTATCTTTTTATTTATCAGCATCTTTCTTTTTATCATCTTTAGGTTCTTCTTTGTAATCTAAAGTGATATCTAATCTTCTCTCCAATATTCTAGCCAAATTATTAGCGTCTAATCTTTTTGCTACAATTTTATTGTCTTCATCCAAAAGATAAATCTGTGGTGTAGAGAATAAATCATATGTTTTTCTGAAGTTCAAACTAGGATAGTCGGTAACTTTCATTTCGTATACATATTGAGCTGCGTTTTTGTTAGCATCAGGAAAATCAGACAAGTTGATAAAGTCAATATTTTTTTCTTTTATCATTTTTTTCCACTTTTCATTATCTAATTCAGTGCCGATTCCAATAAAAGCTACATCTTGTTTTTTATCCAATAGTTCATGATAAACTTTTAATAATTTTGGGATTTCTTTTTTACAATGACCACATTCTGGATCCCAAAATATCAATACTTTGTGTTTGTTGGGAAGCGCATGAACATTGACCCATTTTTTTTCAGTAGTGTCTGCAAGTCTAATATTTGGTGAAACTTTGCCCAAAAGTAAAGGTTCCCAAGTCATTGCTTTTTCGCATCTATCTGTTAAGTTTTGCTCTGGATACCACCATGCTTTGTTTTCATTGGGTGGACAGTAGTATTTCAAAGACATACCTACATATACACCATCCATACCCATGATATTAGATGTTTCGTAGTTTACATGAACATAATTAAGTAAGAATTTCATCATGTCGGTACTATCTTTTACTTGGTCGATGATAAAAGATGCTTGTTTAACTATACTATCAGGTATTTGATATACCAAATTTTTGAAGTAATAATCCACTTTGCTACTAAATATAGGAGTTCTTGCTAATCTTTCATCTGTCAAATCGATGTTATCCCAAAAGTGATCTCTCAAATAAATACCTTTTAAGGAATCTGGAGTTTCTGAAGGGATTTCAATTTCTACAGACATATTTAAAATTTTAGAAATCAATTTTCCTTTATGTTTGGCAACTAAATTTTTCTGATAAGTTTTCACTTCAGTGTCAAGGGCTTTAAGTTGAGCATTGATTTCATTGATTTTAATACTGTCTTTAGTTTTTGGGTCTAACCCTTCTCTAGACTTTACTAATTGTTCTGAAATAGGTCTTTTGGAGCCAATAAAATTAATGTAGTCATAAAAAATTTTATTTTCATCTGACTTGATGATTTTCATATCCTTTATAAAATTATTGTTGGTTGTTTCTATTGAAATGTTTTTGTCTTGGTCGGACATAACAAACTCAAAATAACTAGCTCCTGTATAAAAAGCATACATGCCACCGTCATAATTTTTTTGAGAAAAAACTGCTTTTCCGTCTTTTATTTCAGTTGTATCAGCATAATAAAGTTTTTCACCTAGATATTTGAGTAAGTAAACCGTTTTTATTGTGTCGGGTAAATTATTAATTTTAAAGTCAAGTTTATATTGTGCTTTTATTCCTTGAGTTGGAACACACAATCCAGTTGCGAATAATAAAAATACTACAAATGCTTTCTTCATCTTATCAATTTTTTATTTTAATCATAAAAGTATAAACAAATGACGAACCAAAAAGTAATTTGATGCTTGTTAATTTTCTTTTTAACAAATTTTTAAGAAAAAATTTGAATTTGAAATTTTAATTCTAAGTATTAATCTTTTATTGCTTCACAAATTTCAAAGTAACATTCGTTTCAGGTGTTTGAATTTGAATAAAATACAAACCTTCTGACCAATTAGATATTGAAATAGTTTCTGTATCAGTAAACTCTCCTGAAAAAATTAAACTTCCTTGGAGATTGAAAACTTGGTAATCTAATGTTCCTTCGAAATCCTTGTAAAGAGAGATGTTATCATTTGCAGGATTAGGATAAAGTAAAATGGATTTTTCTTCTTTTTCAATAGTTACAGAAACTGTATTCAATGCCAATGTAACAGCATCCGTAGCAGTAACTTTTCCCATACCCCAAAGTATGCTTCCAGGTGAAGTAATTATTCCAGTAACATTATCTTGTCGAGCTGTGTTTTTTATGATATCTTTTACTTGTTCGGAAGATAATTGAGGATTGGCTTCTAAAATTAAAGCAACTACTCCTGCTGCTGCAGGTGAAGACATAGAAGTACCTGAGAAACTTGCAAAATGATAAGTTCTTCCGTTGAAACTTACATTTGAAACAGAATTAAAACTATTTGTAGTGTAGGAATTAATGGAAGAAACTACTCCAGAACCTGGAGCTGAAACGTCTGGTTTCATTCTTTCATCGTAAGTGGGGCCTTTGCTAGAAAAACTTGCTCTATTTCCAGGGAATGCAACTCCAGATTGAGAATAGTTTTCTGACACATGCGCAGCAACTGAAATAGCACTTTCTGTACAAGCGGGTTCTCCAATACTATAATCAGAATTTCCGTTTACACCTCCGTTTCCAAAAGCAGATAATGCTAAGCCCCAGTTTCCTAAGCCATTGCTTAATTCCACAACATTCCAATAATGAACAGTTCCTATTGGAGCAAAAGAGGATAAAACAACTTTCAAGTTGGTATTGGTATTTTTCACTCTTAATCTGATATGTGGCCTATTGTTCAAAGGATGTACTTCGTCAATAGTTATATTATAAAATATAGTATCAGTTCCAAGCACCATAATTGTATTGTGATATCCATTGTCTAAATCCGTTTTGTAAACATTGGAAGAACCCACTAAAACATTAGAACTATTGTAAATTTCGAGTCTTGTTCCAAAAGGCATTGAAGGTTGTCCCCACATAGAAATGCATTGTCCCCACATTTGAGGATGTTGGTTGTATCCATAAAAAGTAACTCTAGAACGAATACTATCATTATTGAATTCTTTTTTGATGTGAAAATTCACATTTCCGTTGTTTCCTGCAGAAGTTACAAATACAACGCCATCATCAGATAAAGTATTGATAACATTACTTATAAGTGAAGTACCGTCCATTGTCCCCATATAATATAATCCCCAACTCATGTTGATGACCAATCTTTTTTCGTCAGCATCAGCAATACTTTTCATCCAGTTGAATGCATCAATAGCTGCGCCTTCATCCAGTTGGATAGAATTGAAAAGATATTCCGCTTCGAAAGCAACACCTCTATATTGTAAGCCTGCACCACTTCCTCCAGCTATTCCTGCCACATGACTTCCGTGAGTTGCATAATCATAGTAGGTGCTAGCTGTATCAGATTTTGCTGCCATCAATTCAGATGGAGTAGTGTATTCCACACCGTAGTTCATTCCAGAAGGTTGATTACCAGCTATTTTGAAATGATCCCACGCAGCTCTAATTCTAGTTTGCGAAAGTGTGGTATCCATAAACATAGGATGTTCGTAATCAAATCCCCAATCTGTAATTCCGATGAGAACATTTTTGCCAGTATATCCTTGTGGCAAATTGATTCCTTGCCAAACACTATCTGAGCGAGTGTCCACAATCATTTTATGTATATCTGGTTGAATGCGCTCTGCAATTTTTAAAATTGTAACATTCTCAAAATCCATGTTTTCAGAAACATTTCTAAGCGGAATCTTTAATGTGATGACTTCTCCAATGTGTGTCGTAAGGTAATTATCTTTAATAGTTTCTTTTTTGAAATTAGCATCTACTTTGGCAACAGTTGAAATACAAAATTCTCCATTTACTTTGTAAATTGGGAGATTTGGAAATTCTGTAGCGATTTTATCTTGTGAAATATCTTGGTTTGCAAAAGTGGTTTCAATTTTTTTGAAATACTGTTTTGTTTCGCTACTCATTTTGGTTTGAGCAAGGAAACTTACAGAAATTAATGAAATAAGTGATAGAAAATAAAATTTCATATGTATTTATTTGTTTTGATATTGATAACAAAAGTAAGGAATTTATCTTACTAGTGAATGATTTCTATTCTTAGGTTTTCCAGATCTTTCCAAAAATTGGGATAAGATTTTTTGACTACATCAGGATTCAGAATTTGTAAATTACATTTTACAGAAAGTGTCGCAAAAGCCATAGCCATTCTGTGGTCTTGGTAGGTTTCAATGGGTAATTGAGGCGCTTTTAATCCATTATTTTGATGTAAGAAAACAGCATCTTCAGATAAGATGTCCAGTTGCAATCCCAATTTGCTCAATTCGTTTTTCATGGCTGAAACTCTGTCAGTTTCTTTAATTTTTAGGGTGTGCAAACCTTCTATTTTTGCTTCAATATTCAATCCAGCGCAAGTACAAAGAATAGTTTGAGCAATGTCTGGAGTATTTTTTAAATCCAATGAAATAATTTTTGAAATAGGATTAGATGTTTTTTTTATTACTAATTCATCCCCTACAAAAGAAGTTGAAACACCAAAAGTTTCATAGATTGTTGTTAATGCTGCATCACCTTGTAAACTTTCTTTTCTCAAACCTTTGAGACGCAAACAAGAACCTATTTCTGACAAAGCAATGATTCCAAACCAATAAGATGCAGCGCTCCAATCAGCCTCTATTTCATATTTTTTGGGTTGATAGTTTTGTGGAGCAACAGAAATGATATTGTGTATTTCATCCCACAAAATTTCAATGCCAAAATAGTGCATCAAAGCAATGGTCATTTTGATGTAGGGTAGAGAAGTAGTCTTTCCTACGATTTTGATGATTAATCCATTTTTCAATGTTGGAGCAATGAGTAATAAAGCAGATATGTATTGGCTGCTAACATTTCCATCTATAGAAACTTCATTTTTTAAATCTTTTGAGGCTTTAATTTTTAAAGGTGGAAAACCTTTTTTTTCAAAGTATTGAATATTTGCTCCTAGACTCCTTAATGCTTCAACTAAAATAGAAATAGGTCTTTCTTTCATTCTTTCAGAACCCGTGAGTATCCAATTTCCTTTTTCTCTTGTTGCCAAAAAAGCGGTTAAAAATCGATATGAAGTTCCTGCATGTCCCACATTGATTTCTTTACAAGAAAAATAATCTTTTAATGCTTTTTCTAATACTTTGGTATCTTCTGAATATGATAATTTTTGAATTTCCAAATTACCTTCAGTAAGTGAACGTATGATTAAAACACGATTACTTTCACTTTTAGAAGAAGTCAATTCGATAACTCCGTTTAAATTTTTATTTTTACAAGATAATTGTATCATAAGTTTACAAAGATGCTAAATTCTTCAATATGTCTCAAAAAAAAATATTAGTTACAGGTGCTACTGGTTTGGTAGGAAGTCATATTCTTGTTGAATTATCACAAATGGAAGATTTAACAGTTTATGCAGCCAAAAGAAAATCAAGTAATGTTTCTTCTGTAGCGAAATTGTTTGAACATTATCAAATTGCATCGTTTTATGAAAAAATAAATTGGGTAGATTTTGATTTAAATCATCCAGAATTGAATATAGAAGTTGATGAAATCATTCATTCCGCTGCAGTTGTATCCTTTGATAAAAATGAATACCAGCTGATGACTAAAGTTAATTTGGAAGGTACTAAAAAACTTTTGAAATTAGCTAAAGACAAAAATGTGAAAAAATTTGGGTTTGTGAGTTCTATTGCCTCTTTGGGAAGAACCAAAAACAGTAATCATTACAGTGAATCCTCACCTTGGTCTGAAAGTACTTCTAATTCTTATTATAGCATTACCAAATATCAATCAGAGCAATTGGTAATTGAAGCCAATTCAGAAACAATGTCAACTTACATTATCAATCCTGGAGTGATTTTAGGACCTTGTGATTGGAATAACAGTAGTGGCACTATTTTTAAATCTGCTATAAAAGGATTGAAGTTTTACACCAAAGGAATTAATGGTTTTGTAGATGTAAGAGATGTAGCGAGGGCAATGATTTTGGTAATGGAAAGGGGAAAGCCTCAAGAGAAACACATTGTAGTTGGACAAAATATTTCATACAAAGACGTTTTTACTAGAATTGCAAAACAAACCAACAGTTCTGTTCCAAGTATTTACGCACCCAAATTACTTACTGATATCGGATGGAGATTGAGTTTGCTCAAAGCTAAATTAAAAAACGAAAAACCAATTCTCACCAAAGAAAGTGCGAATACTTCTCATGGTATAAACTATTATGACAATAAAAAACTCATCGAAAACTACCAATTCGAATATCATTCTATCGATGATGCAATTTCCAATAGTGTTGCGTTTTTGAAAAACAATAGGTTTTGTATTTAGTTAATACTTTTAGTTGGTTATCTGGTAGTTTTTTACAAAATCAACCAAACAACAATTTAACCAACAGCCCTTACTTGTTTGAAACTAATATGAAGATTTTTTTCAATGAATCTAATTTGCTTTACTTCTTTGGTATTTACCAAGCAAAGTGAAATTCCTTTTTTACCTGCTCTAGCGGTTCTTCCACTTCGGTGTGTATAATATTCGTCTTTGTCTGGCAATTGATAATGCACTACAAAAGCCAATCCTTCAATATCAAGACCTCTAGCAGCTAAGTCTGTTGCAACTAAAATTCTCAAAGTTTCATTTTTGAAAGCTCTCATCACTTTGTCACGTTCAATTTGTTTTAAATCTCCGTGTATTCCTTCTGCAGGGATGTTTTTGGCAATTAACTGTTTTGCAAGTGTTCTGGTTGCTTCTTTTGTTCTGCAAAATACAACACCTCTTTCGTCCTTTTCAGATTGAAGAAATTGTAATAATACATTGAACTTATCTCTATCATCACAAACCAAATATTTGTGATCAATATTTTTATTAACTTGATTTTTGGGGTTGATAGCAATTTTAACAGCATCTGGAGATAGATGATTGTTTACAATTTGTTTAATTCCATCTGGCATGGTTGCAGAAAAAAGCCATTTACTTCTAGCGCCTTTTAAGTAAGAAAGGATTTCATCCAATTCCTTTTTGAAACCCATTGAAAGCATTTCGTCTGCTTCGTCAAGAATTACGGTTTTTACACCACTCAAATCAACTGCCTTTTTTTTGACTAAATCAATTAATCTTCCCGGAGTTGCAACTACAATATGAGTTGTTCTTTTGAGGGCTTGTATTTGAGCATCAATATGGGAGCCACCATAAACAGCCTCTGTAAAAATTTTATCGGAATATTTGGTAAATTTGAACAATTGTTTGGCAACTTGTTGTCCCAATTCTCTTGTAGGACAAAGAATTAATCCTTGAACGGCATCATTTTTAGGATTTATTTTTTGTAACAAAGGCAAACCATAAGCTGCTGTTTTTCCTGTTCCTGTTTGTGCTTGCCCAACCATATCTACGACATCATTTAGCAAAACAGGAATTGCTTCCGACTGTATTTGAGTTGGTATCGTAATGTTTAATTCTTCTAAGGCTTTTACAAAAGATGGTTTGATGCCTAATTCTTCAAATTTTCCCACAGTTTTTTTGACTTAATTGATTATTTGAAAACAAAGGTACATATTATAAAGAAGAATGATAAAAATTGTTTTTTTGGTAGAAATAATTTTTACAAACACAATTCCGAACTCCAATCTTGTTGCCCTCTTCCTTGTTTACATTTGTATGCTTCTTTGATTGAAATTACTTGAAGAAATTCTTGTGAGCAATCTAATTCAATAATAATTTTTAATTCATCCAAAGAATCGTCCATAATTCCTTCAGTAATAATTTCTAAAACAGCAAATTTTTCGTCAATTAAATTAATGTTAAGATTATAACTGTAATTACCTTCTGCATTAGGGTCTTTAGGAGAATAAAGTTGCGCTACATCTTCAAATGAAGTTACTTTATTTTGAGTCAATGTTTTGTTTAAATTGGCTATAAAATCGTCACTAACTGAATGGTAAGTAACTTCATCAATTAAAGAGTCTGATAAGTTTTTAGAAACAGTATCAACCTTTTGTTCAATATTTTGAGGCTTCTCCTTACTTTGGTTACTTTCATCACAAGAGATTAAAGCAAAACTCATCGAAATGACAAATATGAGTTTGAACGTAGTTTTCATATGTTATTTTTTTGCAAACATACAAAGAAAGTTTTATTCAACATCATTGTACAAAGTACCCAAAGCATACTTGAGTTTTACAACAGCATTTTGATTTTTAGAAATTGATGAAATCCATTTAATTTGAGATTCAATATACTTAATCTCTCTGGAATTAATCATAAAAAGAGAACTTTCACCATTTTGGAATAAGACAAGTTCACTATCCAAAAGTTTTTTATAAGAACTAACGTTGCTAATATAAATATCAATTTGAGAAGAGGTATTTTCTAAATTTACGAGTTCAACATTTACTTTATATGTCAGTTCTTGAAGTTTATTTACAAAATCTAATTGAGCATTTTCTTCATAAATTTTATATTTCTGAAGATCACCCCTTTCTTTTCTAATAAAAATAGGAAAATAGAACGAAGCGCCCCATTTATAGTTGTTGATGCTATAGTTGCTCAAAGGATTGTTGTTTTGATTTTCTGCTAATGGGTTGTATTTAAGATTTATTTCAGGCTTAAGATTTTCAGCTTTCAGTTTTCTTGTAAGCGACATTTTTTCAATTTTAAATTGATAAATGTAAGCGATAGGATGATTCTCTACAATCGTATTAATTTGTGTTTCTATAGATGGGTCAATATTTTTTATCAAAATGTCATTTTTACTCTCAGGTATAGTTTTTTCATCTAATTCTAAAGGGGTTTTTCCGTCAGCCCAAAGAAAAACCTCAAGCATTGCTTGATTTTTCATTAAATTCATATTGGCTTCAAGTAAGTTTATTTGTCTATCTTGCAATTGAATAGAGGCTTCAAGAGTATCAATTAATGGTCTGTCTCCAAGAAATGCACTTTGCTTAATCGCTTGAAGTCTGAAAGTCGCATTAGTTACAGCTTCTTGATAAACTTGATAATTATAAAAACTAGAAAACCATTCCCAATAGGTGCTGCTTGCTCTTAAAATAAGTTCATTGACCATATTATTTCTTTCAGCTTGTGTACTTTGAAGATAAATACTAGCTTGTCTAAGGTCAGTTCTTCTCTTGTCAATGACTAAACCTTTTCCAAGTGGTACTGAAATACCAGCAAACCAAAGTCCCTCATCAGGTACTGTATTTTCTGGACTCAAGAATACACCTCTATTTTGTTCGTAGCCTGCGTCCAAAGTCACACCGAACCAAGTGGGGATTTTCAAGCCTGTATAAAGTGTGCTATAGTATTGTTTATCATCAAAATATTTTTGATCTAAATTACCATATAGAGTAGGGTCAAAACCACCTCTAGCAAGGGTTTGATTTGCTATCCCTTCTCTGATTTTGTTGTTTGCTACAACCATTAAAGGATGGTGTTCCTTGACAATTTTAATGAATTTATCGAACGAAAGTATGGTACTGTCTTGACATAAATAACTAGAGTTCAAAAAACTCATCGTTACCAAAAAACCAGTGCATAGAATCCTTAGATATATTTTCATATTTATTATTTTGAATATCATTTCGAATCTTCTGGTTTTACATTTTTATACTTTTTTTCGTAATAGTTCATATTTACATCAGGAACATAATAATCTGGAGGGAATCCATTGATTTGTCGCCATAATTCGTACCAAATAGGAACGTCTCCCAATAACAAGAAACAAGAAGTTCCAGAACCATATCTAAGTTCTTTTGGCCATCTCACATCATTTTTTTCAGGAGAGACCAATAGCCTATATTTTCCATTTGGACTAATAAACTGGTCAATAGCATAAACATATCCTCCGTATGTCCCATGACTAACATTAGGCCATCCTGAGAATACAATTGCTGGCCATCCGTCAAATTGAATTCTAACGTGTTTCCCAATTTTCATAAGAGGAAGGTCGATAGGATTTACGTATATTTCTACAGCTAATTCATACACATCAGGCATAATAGTAGCTACTGGTTCGCCTGCTTTCACAATTTCGCCAATTCCTTTTTGAAAAAAATTCGTTAAATACCCATCTTGATTAGCAATGATGTAGTGATAGTCTGTTCTTACCTCATAGTTAGTATATTCATTTTCTAACTTATTTACAGATGCTTCAGAATCAAAAATAATTGACTCAGTAGTGAAGATTTCGGTGTTTAGTTTCGCTAAATCATTTTCATATTTTAATTGCACATCTGAAATTTCGATTTTAGCATTTATTAATTCACTTTTACTCGCTAGAAGTTTGTTATTTGCTTCAATTTCTTTAGATTGGCTTTGTTGCATTTTAACTTTTCTGTTTTCAAGATCAGTTAAAGATTTTAAACCTTCATTATACAAACTATCCATACGAGTATATTGTTTGAAAGCTGTAAGGTAATCAGTTTGTGCTGCAACATATGCAATACTATCATTTTGTACTTTGAGTTCAGCCTGCATTAGTTTGATTTTGGCTTGTTGCAATTTCAAATCTCTTTGTGTGGCAATGATTTCAATTTGCTTTCCGAGAGTACTTACTTTATCTTTATATGAATTGACAGATTGTTCTTTTAGGTTTTTTTGATTTAAAGTTCTTGGTAATAAATCTTTATCAAAATAGGCATCTTTAACCTCTGTAATGTATGCTATGGTATCTCCTTTTTTTACTTGAGAACCTTCTATGTAGAACCATTTTTCAACTCTTCCATCAATCACTGAGTTGATTGTTTGAGGTTTTTGTTCTGGTCTTAAAGTAATTACACTTCCATTTGTTCTAATGTTTTGGGTCCAAGGAAGAAAAAGAATTACAATAAATATTATCAAAGACCATTTTAAAATATTCAACAATACATGTTTATGAGTTTTGTTTTCAACCCTTTCAAGTATACTATAGTCACTTAGTTTTAAGTGCTCATTTATTTTATTCTTAGATATATTTAACATTGTATTAATTATTAATTCAATAAATCTTTAACTTCTTCATATTTTCCTTTCTTCAAAATTTCACCATCTTTAATAATAAGAATTTGATTCATTTTTTTAGCTAATTCGATATCAGAAGAAGAGACTACAAGAGTCCATTTATTATCTCTAGATATAAGGAAATCAAATATTTGTTTTCTTTCACTTAAAGGTAAAGTGGCAAATAAATCTTTGACTAATAGTAATTTTGGTTTGTCTGCAATACTTCTTGCAAGTATGATTTTAGAGACAACACCTTTAGAAAATTGTTGTCCTAAAGGTTTAATTCTTGTTTCGTATCCTTTTGGTAGCGCTTTTATAGTTTCATCTAGTCCAAGACTTTTTACTGCCCATTGAACATTTTCAAAGGTTGCATCAGGTCTTCCCATTGATATATTTTCATACAAAGTACCTTCAAATAAATCTTCAACCATCAAACAGTCACCAATCAGAGAATGTAGATGCATTAAATTCAAGTTTCCAAGTGGTAAATCATTGTAAGACAAAAAGCCCGATTGAGGAGAATATACACCAGATAAAATATTAAGTAATGTGGATTTTCCTGAATCAGTTTTACCAGAAATCATTAATCTTTCGTTATGATCAATTTCAAGATTTATATTATTTAATGTGTTTTTAATATTATCAGAATATTTGAATGAAAGATTACTTGCTTCAATCTTTAAACCTCCTTTATCACATTCTTTCTGAATAAAAGAACCGCCATCAGAATCAACTTCAAGATCTGTGATGTAGCCTATTTTATCTACTGCAGTTAAAACGTCATAAATGGTTTCTAAACTAAGAATTAGTTTCTCTACTGAACTCAAAACCAATAAAATGATAATCTCAGCTGCTACAAACTGACCAATATTCATTTGTTGCTCAATAACAAGATATCCTCCAACAGCAAGTAGTCCAGTTGCAACAAGGACTTTGAAAATAATCATCATTATATATTGCGTTACCAATATCTTAAAGTGAGTTTCTCTTGCATCAATGTATTTAGTAGTAGAATGGTTTATTCTTTCTAAAGGTAAATTTGTGTAGCCAGCTAATTTAAAAGACATATTTGTTCTTGCCAGTTCTTCTAACCAATGGGCTACTTCATATTTGTTTTTAGATTCTTCTAAGCTACTTTTCAATCCTTTTTTGGCTGTAAGTTTAAAAATAGCATAAATTAAAAGCACTAGAATTAGACTGAAAATAATAAAGAAAGGGTGATACAAAGAGAGAAGAACTAATCCGAAAATTACTTGAATACTTGCTGTAGAGAAATCCATTAATATTTTAGAAAGTCCTTTTTGTAATGTAATGGTATCAAAAAATCTATTCATTAATTCTGGTGCATAATGTTGGTTGAATTCCGACATTTTAATTCTTGGGACTCTAGAAGCAAATTCGAAGGCAGCACGAGTAAAGATTTTTTGTTGTAAATATTCCGTAAGTTTTAATTTTTTAACCTGTAAAATTCCAGTTACCGCAACACCTGAGATTACAAAAATCACCAATATAATCCAGGAAGTGCTTACCAAGCCTCCTTGAATTAAATTTATAATAGATTGAATCCCGAGAGGTAGAGAAAGATAAACTAGACCATGAAAAATAGCATAGGTATAAATTTTCAAAATCTCAGCTTTATCATTTTTGAGCATCAATAGAAATCTATCGAATGGTTCAATATAATTTTCTTTCATGTTCTAATCTTTTTTTATAAGTTCTATGGCCATTTTTTTATAAAAAGTAGTAATGGCATCTTCATTTTTAACTACATCTGTAAGTTTGGGCAAATATTCTGAAAAATATCTTTGATAATGTGCTCCTTCTATTATAGTAGAAACTAACATGTGAGGATATTTGTATTGTGGGTTAATTTCAATAATAATTTGACTTATTCTTTCAACCAATTCTTTGTAAGGCAGGAATAATCCAACAGCATTATCTTTTTTGACGTTTTTGTTTAAATAAACTTTTGCGCTTTCGCTAATAATTATTTTGTTTAATTTAATTTCATTAATATGATGAAAATTTGAATCTTCAGTTATGGGTTCAGTCAAAATTTGAATACTTTTTATTAATCGTTCTTCAGGGTTTTGAATATTTGCAAGTCCAAATATAAGCTTATATTCCATCCATCGCCAATACCATATCGTTAAATAGTGAAGTAAACTGTGTTTATTATCAAAGTATCTGTATATTGAAGCTTCAGTTGATTTTATTTTTAAACTAAGTTTTTTGAAAGTAAAATCTTCAAAACCTATTTCATAGATTAATTCAATACTTTCTTTAATAATCTTTTTCCCTAATTCGCTAGAATCAGGATCTTTGTTATAAACGATTTCGTTAATCTGTAACTTAACATTTGGAATAAATGACAGCATTTCTAACCTTTTAAATTATTTTTAATTTCTTGTGATTGTTCCCAATTCATATTTACAATAGGTAAAGCATAAATATCTTGATATTGATTTTTAAAGTTTTCTTGTAACTTTTTTTCTATACTTTCAAATAAAAGAGCTTTTGTTTTACAAGTAATTAGAAAAGAATTAACGTTGGGATCAATATGTCCTTCTTTTATAATAAAACTTTTTAGAATCATTTTTTCTTCAATAAGAAATGAAGTGATTTCCTTACTTGTTTCGAAGTTTTTTGTGTGAATATGTAATAGTATCAGTTCTAATTGTTTTTAAATTGTTTACAAATATAATAGTAATACTATCATATATGCAAACTTTAAAAACAAAAATATTGTTAAAACTATATTATTAGTTTATTTATGACTGTAAAAGAATAAATTAAAGTCAGAAATATAGTAAATCATTATAGATTGTTTTCTAGTAAAATTGACCAATTCATAAGTGATAGAGATACAATAGAAAGCATAATCAATATAGATATAATTATTGAGATAAGATATAATTTTTTAACAAAAGATATTAAACTTCCAATTGAAAGAAATATGCAGAAAATTAATATTGCAACAAATTTTTTCCTAAAGGCGAAAAAAAATAAAAACTAATGAATGATATCATTACTGAGGAAATGCTTAAGATTTGACTTGAAATCTTTAATCCAAATTTATTTTTTTCGGAAATAGTTTCTTGATTGATGAAAGCAACATTTTTTTCAAATTCAGTTTTAGGGTTTTCTAAATCTATTTCTTTCATTTCCTCTTCATCCCAAGGTCTAGGTTCTTCAAAAATTTCAATACCTCTATTTGAGATTTCATCTTGTATCATTTTTAGTTGAATTTCATCCCAATCTTTTTTGTTAGTACTCATGTTTATGAGTTGTTCGGCACTTTTTGTTCTTAATATTGTTTTGAATTTTTCAGTCACTATGTATCAATTAATTAAAAATTCGTTAATGGTTTAGAGAATAAGAAGGTGTAATTTACTTTTAAAATGTAATAAAATTGAGTTTTTCAAAAATATACTTTAGTTTTGTTATAACTTGTTTAAAATCTAAATTAATTATAATTTATTCAAGGTACATACAATTATGAAATTCGGAACTAAAGCAATACATGGAGGATTACATCCAGATGAAGCAACTGGAGCTATTATGACACCTATCTATCAAACATCAACTTATGTTCAGGAAGAAATTGGAGTTCACAAGGGATTTATGTATTCAAGATCAAAAAATCCAACTAGATCTGCACTTGAGGCAAATATAGCTGTTTTAGAAAATGGAAAATACGGGGCTGCATTTGGTTCAGGAATGGCCGCTATCGATTGTGTGCTTAAAATGTTGAACCCTGGAGATGAGGTAATATGCTCAAGTGATATTTATGGAGGAACCTATAGGATTTTTAAAACTATTTTTGAAAAATATGACATTAAATTTCACTTTGTTGATATGGTAAATTTGGATGAACTGAAGAATAAAATAAACAAAAAAACTAAATTACTATGGGTAGAAACACCAACGAACCCTACCATGCAAATAATTGATATTACAGAAATTTCTAAAATAGCAAAATCAAATAATATTTTATTGGCTGTGGACAATACTTTTGCAACTCCCTATCTACAAAATCCTCTTGATTTAGGAGCAGACATTGTGATGCACTCAGCAACCAAATATTTAGGTGGGCATTCTGATGTGGTAATGGGAGCATTAGTTGTTAAAGATCCAAAAATTGCCGAAGAAATGTATAGAATTCAAAATAGTTGCGGTGCAATATGTGGACCTATGGATGCTTTTTTAGTTTTAAGAGGAATCAAAACATTACACTTGAGAATGAAACAACATTGTGAAAATGGAAAAATTATTGCACATTTTTTAAGTAAACATCCTAAAGTAAATAAAGTATTCTGGCCAGGATTTGAAACTCATCCGAATCATTTAGTAGCAATAAAACAAATGAAAGATTTTGGCGGGATGATATCTTTTAATTTAAAAAATGATAATATAGATAATGCCAAAGAAATTATAAAGAAAGTCAAAATATTTGCTTTAGCAGAATCACTTGGTGGAGTGGAGTCTTTGATTGGGCATCCAGCGACCATGACACATGCTTCGATTCCTAGAGAAGAAAGAGAAAAACTAGGAATTACAGATTCATTAATAAGATTGAGTATTGGAATTGAAGATGCAGATGATTTATTGGAGGATTTGAAAAATGCTTTATCATAGGCAACTATTTTCAATTTGAAGTGTTTATTGTTTAGAATCTATTTTAAGTTGCATACCGTTCATCACAAAAGTTGGCGTTTTTGTAAAATTTTAGCTTATTTTAGAGAATTATTAATAACCTATATCAATTTTATATTTTTAATTATGAAAAAATTTAACCAATCGCTTTTAACCATAATGATTGCTATTTTCTCGCTTTCATCGGTGGCTCAAGAAACTAGAAAACTTGAATCTTCCAATATGAGAGAGGGAGAGGATTTAGAGTATTGTATACAACATAAAAAAATGTTGGAAATGCTTAAGGATCCTCAGAAAATGAATGCTTACATGGTCGAACAAGCACAATCAAAGTCAAAAGAAGAATCACTTAAAGATGAAAATGGTTTTATTCAAAGAGGAACAGTATACAAAATCCCTGTAGTTTTTCATATTTTACACAATGGAGGTCCTGAGAATATTTCTAGAGAGCAAGTTTTAGATGCTATGGAAATATTAAACAGAGATTTTAGGTTACAAAATGCTGATGCAAATACAGTACAATCTACTTTTGCTGGAATGCCAACAGACGTAGAAATAGAATTTGAATTGGCTACAAAAGCACCCAATGGAGCATGCTTTAGTGGGATTACAAGAACTTTAAGTCCAATGACTTTTCAAGGAGATAATGGAAATTCTCAAGTTCAGGCTATAGTAAATGGGAACGATGTTTTCAATGGTGCTTGGCCAGGTAACAAGTATATGAATGTATTTATTTGTGCTGAAATTGGAGGCGCAGCGGGATATACTACAAATCCAAGTAGTTGGTCAGCTACTTCTATGACAAATGGTATATGGGTTCAACAAACATATCTTGGTTCAATAGGTACTGGATCTGTAAACAGAAGTCGAACTTTAACTCACGAAGTTGGACACTGGTTGAATTTATCTCATACATGGGGATCTAATAATAATCCAGGAAATACATCAAGTTGTTCATCTGATGATGGTGTAGCAGATACTCCTAGATGTATAGGGCTTACTAGTTGTTTGTTATCTGCAAATACATGCTCTAATGATGCTGTAGACGGTTATTGGACTTCAGATGTAGTTGATAATGCTGAAAACTATATGGATTATTCATATTGTTCTAAAATGTTTACTCAAGGACAAGTAAATAGAATGAGAACAGCTCTTTTAACTTCTTCAACAGGAAGAAGTAATTTAATAACTACAACAAACCATAACGAAACTGGAATTTCTTCAGCACCAGAATTATGTGCAGCATATTTTTATGCTGACAAACAAGTGATATGCGAAGGAGAATCTGTAACTTTTACAGATGAATCATATAATTCTGTAAATGGATGGACTTGGTCATTTACTGGAGGTACACCTTCAACATCTACTGCTCAAAATCCAACTGTAACATATGCTAATCCTGGTACTTATACAGTATCTTTACAAGCTTCAGATGGTTCAAATACAGCAACTGAAACAAAAACAGGATATATTACTGTATTACCAAATACAGGAAGAGATCTAACAATTCAAGAAGGTTTTGAAACATTAACATTACCTGATTCTGAATGGTTCGTTTTTAACCCTAATCAAGGTACAACTTGGTCTGTAACTTCTACTGCTGCAGCAACTGGTTCAAAATCTTTAAGAATCCCTAAAACCAATAACAATTTAGGAGATATAGATGAGTTCATTAGTAGTACAATTGATTTATCTAACGTAAATGACTTGGAATTATCTTTCAAATATGCTTTTGCTAAGCAAAATTCTGATAATGATGATTATATAAGAGTTTCAGTTTCTAATGACTGTGGAGAATCATGGTCAGTAAGAAAAAATATTTCAACATCCTCTATTGCAACTGCAAATAACACAACTGGTAATTTTGTGCCTTCAGCTTCTCAATGGGAAACTGTTTCAATTACTAATATTACATCTTCATTTTGGACTGAGAATTTCAGATTCAAAATAGCATACTATAATGGAGGAGGTAACAATATTTATATTGATGATATAAACATTTTTGATCCTTCAGATCCAAGTGCTAGTATTCTTGAAAGTCAAAGATTAGATGCTTTTAAACTATTCCCTAATCCAACAAATAGTATTACTAATTTGCTTATAAACGTTTCTTCAGTATCTGAAGCCAATATTTTCATAACTGATATGGTAGGTAAAGTTGTAGAGATTGTTCAAAGAGGTAGTTTATCTCAAGGAGAACATAACTTTAATATCAATGTTTCAGAATTTAGCAAAGGGATATATTTTGTTAATGTAAATATTGATGGAAAAGTTTCAACTAAAAAGTTGATTGTAAAATAACCAATAAACTAATCATAATTAAAAAGGAAAGGCGAAGAAAATTATATTTTCTTCGCCTTTTTTGTATAAAGAATATTACTTTAATTTTTATATAAAAGATATTTAGATCTTATGTTTTCTTTGAAAACTTTTACTTCATCTTGAAATGAGAGCCAAATTTCATCTGCGCTTTTTCCATTTTCAATCATTTTTTGGATATTTGGGTCACCAGTTAACAACCTGAAAAAGCCATCCTTTCTAAAGAAAGTGGATTTATCATTGCATTGATCATAACTAGCAACAAGCCAAAAAAGATATAGTTTTTGATAATTTCTAATATAATCATTGCCAAATCTTTCCAAATCATAACCGTAACATTTTTCACCTTCTAATTTTGGTTTTTTTGCACCAAACATAGGTTCTGGTATAAAATAATAGTCTGAAGATATAAATGGAGCACCAAACTGCTGAAAAGGTTTAGTTGTTCCTCTTCCAATACTTACGTTTGTTCCTTCAAACAAACAAAGAGAAGGGTAGAGGTAGATTGAAGCCATGTTGGGTAAGTTAGGTGAAGGAGCCACGGGTAGTTTATAAAAATCAGAATGAGCATAGTTTTTACATTTGATTACCGTTATATTGCATTGTACACCAGCGTTCAACCAATTTTCGCCATTAATCATTTGAGCATATTCTCCAATGGTCATTCCATGAACAATTGGAACAGGGTGCAAGCCAATATAAGATTCATTTCCTTTTTTCAAAACTTGACCATCAACAAAATGTCCGTTGGGATTTGGTCTATCCAAAATAATTAAAGTTTTATTTTGTTCAGCACAAGCTTCCATAACATAATGCATTGTACTGATATAAGTATAGAATCTAACTCCAACATCCTGTAAATCAAAAATTACAACATCTACATCATCAAGTTTTTCTTTAGATGGTTTTCTGTTGCTTTTTCCGTAAAGAGAAAAAATAGGTATTCCTGTTTTCTCATCTTTTTCGTCATTTACTTTTTCTCCAGCATCTGCAACACCTCTAAAACCATGTTCGGGAGCGAAAACCTTAGTAATATTGATCCCCAAAGACAAAAGGGAATCAACCAAATGCTGTTTGCCAATAATTGAGGTTTGATTGGCAACAATGGCAACTCTTTTCTCTTTTATTAAACTCAGGTATTCATTTGTGTTTTCTGCACCAGTAATTATATTATAATTAAAATCTTGTGCGAAATTAGATGAGTAAAATATAAAAAGGAAAAGAAAACCAAAAGTAATTTTTTTAAGAAAGAATTTAAAATCTATTTTCATAATATTGGGTTATTTACTGTATCAAAGATAATTTATATTTACTTTGCAAATTAAATGTATTGTCAAACAATCTTAAAACAACAAAGTTAATAATCTTGAAGACAGAATTTTTCATAGCAAAAAGAATGCTAAAAGGTGACTTTGAAAAAAGAATTTCCAAACCCATTGTTTCTTTGGCGATTATTGGAATTTCATTAGGAATTGCTGTGATGATACTTTCAGTTTCAGTAGCGGTTGGGTTTCAGACAGAAGTAAGGGATAAAGTTTTGGGCTTTGGAGGACATGTTCAGATAACTAAAGTTTTTTCTAATGATGCGCAAGAAACTTCTAGGATGGAGAAAGAACAACCGTGGATATCAGACTTATTGGCAGATGAATTAGTGGTTTCTATTCAAAAAATTGCTTATAAACCTGGAATTATTCAATCCAAAATGAGTAGTACTACCAACTCTGAAGGTGAAGATGTTAGAGATATGTCTGGAATGATTTTTAAAGGAATTGGAAGTGATTATGGTGATGAATTTTTACAAAAAAATCTTCAAGAAGGCAAGTTGCCTATTTTTGAAACCAAAGGAAAATCTAATGATTCTATTATAATTTCAAGATATACAGCTAGTCAATTACAGGTTAAATTGGGAGATTCAGTCATTTGTTTTTTTGTTTCTGATGATGGTCCAAAGCAAAAGAATTTGATAGTTGGAGGAATTTACGAAACAGGTTTAGAAGATTTTGATAAGAAATTTACCTATATTGACATTGCGCAGATCAGTGAAATTAATAATTGGGGAGTTAAAACCTTCATAAGTATTGAGGAAAATTGTTTTAATGGTTTAATCATTGTGAAAGCAGATGCTTATGGAGGAAACGGAAATTACAGATATCAATGGAGTGGAGGAAGTTATACTGAAGCCAATAGAATTCCAATTTGCATAGAAAAAGACACAGTAGAAATACAAGTAATTGTTACGGATGTTGAGGTCAAAAGTTATTTAGACGAGCCAACAGCAGCAACTATTCCTGATACAGCATGGCTTACGATATACGCAAGTGAATTTCAAGGTTGTGATTGTACAACTTCGGATGAAAATTTAAATGCCAATTACCTTAGTGAAGACAGTACCCTTTATAAAATTGGTGACAAAGAATTCTTGACTGTTCTTAAAACTTCAGGAGGGTCTAACGACTTCTACTGCGGAGGTTTTGAAGTAATTATGAAAGATTTTGAGTCATTAGATGAAGGAAAGCAAATTGTCCAATTTTATACAGAAAATATGCTGCATGTTCAGACTATCAAAGATAGGAATGAAGATATATTTAACTGGTTGGGAATGTTAGACATGAATGTATATATCATCATTAGTTTAATGATTTTGGTAGCAATAATCAACATGACATCAGCGTTGTTAGTTATTATTTTGGAAAGAACGAGTATGATTGGAATTTTAAAAGCGTTAGGAGCAAAGAATTGGAGTATTAGAAAAATATTCCTTATAAACGGAGGATTTATAGTTCTTAAAGGTTTGTTTTATGGAAACATATTAGCAATTGGGATTATTATTTTGCAGAATAGTACAGGATTTTTGACATTGTCACAAAGCAATTATTATGTTAGCACTGTTCCTATGCATATTGTTTGGTGGCAGATTATTGCAATTAACCTAGGAGCATATATTCTATGTAATTTATCATTAGTTTTACCTTCATTAATTATCACTAAATTGAATCCAGTAACCGCAATTAAGTTTGAATAAACTAAAAATTACTTATGAAAATCACTTTGATATTTGTTGGAAAAACGGTTAAACCTTATTTAATAGCGGCCGAAAATGAATATGACAAAAGATTGAAACGCTACATAAAGGTTGAAGAAGTTATCATTCCTGAGTTAAAAAACGCCTCTAAATTATCCGAAAACGAAATTAAAACTAAAGAAGGAGTTTTGATTTTAGAAAAAATTATTTCAAGCGATGAGGTAGTTTTATTGGATGATAAAGGAACTCAATTTACTTCAATTCAAATGTCAGAATGGATTAATAAACTTCAAGTATCTGGAAAGAAAAATATAGTTTTTATAGTTGGAGGAGCTTATGGTTTTTCAGAAGAAGTAAATCAAAGAGCCCAACAAAAGTTATCTTTGTCCCAACTTACCTTTTCTCACCAAATGGTAAGAATGATTTTTAAAGAGCAATTGTACAGATGTTACACCATATTAAAAGGCGAGCCTTATCACCATAATTAGAAAATATGATTAGGACATATAATTTAGGTACCATCAATTTTGAATACGGGGAAATAATACTCATGTTGTTTCTTGTAGGTTTTGCATATTTTATTGGAACACGACTTAAAGTTAGAAACATTAACAAAAATGAAGCTTATAAATATTTGCTTCCAGCTTTGATGTTTAAAATTTTTGGAGGGTTTCTCTTTGCTTTTATTTATGTGTTTTATTACGGAGGAGGTGATACGATTAGTTATTATTCGAGTTCATTACCATTGATGAACTTATTTTATGAAGATCCAGGAGATTATTTTAATATTATATGGAACTCAAATGTAATTACGGAAAATTTTAGTTCAGATGAATGGGAGGCATTTACTTTTAATTCTTTTACAAATGAAACTGGAATTCCATTAAGTTTTATTTCAAGAGATCCTAAGACTTTTGCAGTGTGTAAGTTAACTAGTCCATTGTTGATTATAACCAATGGGAGTTATTTTGCTTGTACTATTTTAATCGCTATGCTTTCTTTTATTCCTTTATGGAAATTGTATTTAACATTTTTGAAATATTTTCCAGTATTACATAAAGAATTAGCTTATGCTACTTTATTCATTCCATCAGTTGTTTTTTGGGGAAGTGGAATGATGAAAGATACTTATACTTTTGCAGGAGTGTGTTTAATTATATATGCATTTCAGATGATACTGGAAAGAAAATTCTTGATTTTTTATATTTTACTGTTTTTCGTTTCAGCTTATTCTATATTGGCAATCAAACCATACATTCTTAATATTTTAGTGCCATGTATGGGAATTTGGATTTTTGCTCTTGTATTAAAGAAAGTTGATAATGTAATTTTCAAGTTTATAGTGCTTCCTTTTGTATTTGTGGGTGCTGTTGGGGCGAGTTATTTTGTTTTACAATCATTAGGTGGTAGTATGGATAAATTTGCTTTAGACAATGCTGTTCAAACAGCTATGGTAACTCAAGACGATCTTAAAAGAGAAGAGCAATACGGAAGTAATAATTTTGATATTGGTGAGTTGGATGGAAGCATTGGAAGTTTTATTTCAAAATTTCCACAAGCAACTTTTGCTGGCTTTTTTAGACCTATGCTAATTGAAGCAAGAAGTCCGGTAATGTTATTGTCTGCTTTAGAAAATTTGATGTTAATGATATTATTAGTTTTAACTCTTATAAAAGTGAAATTCAGACTTATAATTAAAATAATTAGAACAACACCTATTTTGTTATTTTCTTTCTCATTTGCAATACTTTTTGCTTTTATGATAGGAATAACCACACCTAACTTTGGGGCACTTGTAAGATTTAAAATTCCTTTAATGCCATTTTTTACATTCGGTTTGATGGTAATTTATTCAACGAATAAAATTATTAATTCAAGGGCTGAATAATTATGGTTTTGTATAATAGCCTTTAAGTGTCATTCCTGTATTTGTAAATGTAAGCGTTTTGTTTGCGATTTTTTTTGCAATTCCAAGATACCATTTAGAATCAATGTTTTGTCTTAGAATTTCATCAGATGAAGTTTTGGAAACATACTTTTCAGTAGATTTTTTCTTTGATGTTTTAATTCTTGTTATACTTATTCCAGTAGTTAAAAATTTAGATTTTTTAAAACCATTTTTAACTAATACATTATTTAAGGTTTTCTTAGTGTAATAAGAAAGGTGTTCAGGATAGCCAATTACATTGTAATCTTCTTTTAAATAATACCTCATTAATGAATTAAAATTAGGAGTGGTACAATAAAATAAGCCTTCTTTTCTCAATAATGAATGAATCTTCTGTAAATCCTCATTCGGATTGTTTATATGTTCAATTACTTCAAACGATGTGATTACATCAAATTCAATACCATCAAAATTATTAACATCTAACTCACCTTGAAACATTTTGATACCAGCCGATTTACACAATTCCACTGCTTTTTCAGAATACTCAGTACCATAAACTTCCCATCCTCTTTTTCTAGCTTCTACCAAAAACCAACCTCTTCCACAACCAACGTCTAAAATTCTTCCTACTTTTCTATACTTTTCAAATTCATCTAATAGACTATTATAGCTTTTGATTGTAATTGGAGAAAGATAACCCTCAGAACCATAAGAATAATGGCTGTAATGTTTATTTAATTCATCCAAAGATGGAATATTCTCATTAAAAACAAACCCACAACTTTTACACTTTACTAATTCATGTTTTATGTAGTATTTTCCAAGTTTTTTTAGTTCTTTACCTCCGCAGACAAAGCAATTTTTATGTTTTTCCATTTAAATGTTCTTTTTTTATAATTATGTCAAAAGCATCTATGGTGAATTCAATTGATCTAAATTTTTTGCTTTTATTTTTAATATTTTTTCTAAAATCATCAATTTCTAATTCATTTGTATTGATAATTGATGAAATTTTGGATAGTTTATCTTTGATACTATGGTGGTCTAAATCGAAAGTAACTCCAATACTTTCTTTTTCTAAATAATGCATTTCATCACTTACACCATTAACCATAAATATGGGTAAACCATTCATCATATATTCACCATTTTTTAATGGACTTAAAAATTGATTGCTGTTTTTGGGTTGTTGAAGTGAAAATGCAAAATCAGCAGCAGATAAATAACTTGGAACTTCATTATGAGAAACACATGTTATATGAAACTCATTTTCTTTAAAACCAATCTTTAAAAGTTTGTTTGATATCAAATCTTTATCATCAGGAGAGAGAATAGTTAAGAAAAAATTTTGAAAGTGTTTTTTTGCTAATTCAAATATTTCAAAAGCTTTATCATTTAAATAAATTCCTCCGAACTTCCCAACATAGATTCCGTTGATTGTGTTTTGATTTAAGTTTAATATGTTTCTTATATCATTTCTTGTTTGAAAAGAAAAAGAAAACTTACTTTCATCACAAAAATTGGGGACAAACTTTAATTTACTTTTCTCAATTCCTTTATTAACTAAAATTTGTTTGTAATTGTCAGTAACACAAAAAAGATATTGTGCTTTTTTTATGATTTTATGCTCCCATTTTTTCATAAATATATAGCGAGGGTCATATTTATTCCAAACTCCAGACTCTAACATGTATTGAGAATGTGGTTCAAAAAAAACAGAAAAAGGGACATCTTTGGGACACGATTTGGCCAAAAGTGCTCCACCTGGAGAGCCATGACTTAAAGCGTAATTAACAGAATTGTTTTTTAACAAATACTTAATTTGTTTTGGAAAATCAATAAAATCAGAAATTTTATTGATATGATTTATTGAAAAACCTTTTGTAAACAATGGGGAGTGATCTAATTTTTTAGAAAAATTTTTAAAATCAAGTTTGTTTTGTTTTCTTTCAATAGTCACCAAAATAATCTTTTCTACTTCTTCATATTTTTCTAATATTTCAATATGTGGAAGTATAGCAGATTGAGTCAACCCTTCATCAATGCCCCAATATGATAAGTATAAAATATTCATTTGCTCAAAAGAAGAACTTTTATCGCCTCAAAGATATGAAAGTTCTTTAAGTAAGATTTAAACATTATACTAAGATATTTACTTTTAAAAGTATTTATTAGATTATTATCAAATTTGTTTTCTACTAAAAAATTAAAAGTATATTGATAACCTTTATGAAGACCTTTTAAATTTCTCATTGCAGAATGGTTTACTTGTCTATATTTTAGAATGGTCTCTTCAGTAAAACTATAAAAACCATTTTTTGAATTTTCAATAAAAAAAATTAAATCTTCACAATGAGAAATTTCTTCCTTAAATGGTTTAATGTTTTTATTGTTTCTTATCATCCAACTCATTCCCATAAAACAACTGCCATTTAGTTTTAAAAGTTCATGATTAGGGTTTATGTTTTTTACTTTTGGAAGATACTTTCTAATAGGTTTTTCTAGATTTTCTTCACAGAAAAACACACAACCATCAACAAAATTAACTTCTTCATTATCAAACAATGCAACCCTTGAAGAAAGACTCTTATTAGGATAATAATCATCTGCATCTAAAAAGCAAAAGAAATCTCCTGCCATATTTTTTAGTCCTTGATTTCTAGCAAACCCTACTCCTTTGTTCTCTTGTTTATAATATTTAATTCTTTTATCATCGAATGAATTTATAATCTTTTCAGTATTATCATTACTTCCATCATTGATAATGACTAATTCAAAATTAGGATAATCTTGTTTCAAAACCGACTCAATAGCTTCAGCTATATACTTTTCTGCGTTATATGCAGGCATTATTATTGAAACAAGTGGTTGAGTCATATGCTACTATTTTTTAAAAATAATTTTTTCAATTCTCTCAATTTGTTTAGAATAGGTGTTTTCAAGGGCGAAATTAATTCTTTTATTACTAGATTCCTTATTGAAATCATTAAAATCATTATTTAGAAACTTATTGAAAATTTCTAAAATATCTATGTCATTTTGGTACATTGGAAATAAATCTAAATCTTTATACTCATGACTGAATGACGAGAATAAAGGTGTGCCACTACCTAAATATTGCATAATCTTATGAGGGTTTTGAAGTTGCAAAGGGTATTCATTATATAAATAACAAGCAAAACAAAAATCTGCTGATTTTAAAACTTCATTTACTTTTTCAGGACTAATTTTTCCGTGAAAGAATGTATTTGTGGCATTAAATACTTTTAAAAAGTATTCTTTATATGAAAATTCACCACCAATGTTTAATGTTCCGTAAAAATTGAAGGTGATATTTGGATAATTATTTGTAAGAAGATAAACAGCTTTCCAGTCTAAATATTTGATATTTAAATTACCAATATAAACAGCTTCTTTGATTTCTTTTAATGCTGGTTGAGTAGTTATTTCAGTAGGAAAAAAGCCATGATTAATTTTAAAAACATTTGAATTATATTTTTTCATTTTATCAGTAATACTGTCTGATGTTGCGAAGCAAAAATCAGATGAAGCAATTAATTCTTTAAAATGAAAATGTTCTGAATAATCTACTATATGAGCTATTTTAATTTTAGCTTTAAACAATTCTAAATAGTAAAGCCTTGAAGTGTCAAAAGACCATAAAATGTCAATTTCTTTATTGTGTATTATTTTTAGAATAGAAGTAACTTCAATTTGCATAACTAGTTTTCTTGAACAAATAGGAAGTTTGTTAATCCCTCTTATTTTTCTATAATTATTGATGATTTTAACTCCCTTTTCTTGATAATCTTTTTCACCAGAAGATGGCGGTGGTAAAAAATAAACCATATTTTTTTTTGCAAGTTCTATGGCATAGTGATGCTTAGATACAAGAAGGAAATTCCAATTATCAGGTGAAATAATTAATATGACTTTATCTTTTAACAAATACTAATTTTCTTTTTTTATAAAGTATTGCAATGCATCAAAATATGATTTTGCAACATTTTCTTTTGAAAAATGAGTTAAACCAACTCGAGAAATTTTAGAATTATCGAATTTATAAGTTTCGTTAGTACATAAAACTAATTTTTTGTACCAATTTTCAAATGTATTTTCTTCGATTAAAAAGCCATTTTTAGAGTTGACATACTCTTTTATACCTCCTACATTAGAAGCAATTACAGGTGTGCCACATGAAATTGCTTCTATACATACCACAGAGGATACTTCATAATTAGAATTGTGAATAAAATATTGGACTTTATTCATTTCCTCAACAATTTCATCAGTATTTAGTTTTCCTAAAAAATTAACAGAATCATTTAAATCTAGTTTAGATACCAATATTTTCATTTCATCTTCTAGCGGACCAAAACCACCAATATTAAGAGTAAATTTAATATTTTCAGATTTCAATTTTGCAAAAACATTTAATATAAGAAATGGATCTTTAGGCTCTTTCCAATAACTTAACATAAAAAATGAATTCTCATTTCTTTCCTTGCTTAAATTCTTAAATATATTACAATCAATTATATTTCCTACAATTTTATATTTAATATTTACTCCCGAAAAGTTTTCAATATCTTGTCTAAGCGCATCAGATACGCATATAAAGTTTAATTTTTTATTTTTAAATATTCTTTTTATTCTTTTTAATTCTTTACTACTTTCAAAGTTGAGATGATAAGCACTCCAATGCTCAGTAACAATAATAGGCTTTTTAAGTATCCAAGTTATCAATTTAGAATACGTAAGCAATGGATATGTAATTTGAAAATTGAATGCATCATATTGTTTTTTGTTTTTAATTTTAAATATGATTACATATATCAAAAGTAAAGTAGATAATAGTTCTCTAAAAAACCAAATATTTGTGTTAGAAGTCAGAATAAATGCTTGTTCATTATTAGAAATACGATAGAAGTGTTTCTTCCATTTTCCATACTTTAATTGAACATGATAAACACTATTAGAGCAATGAATATCTAAGCCTTCAATATGTCTTTTAGTCCAAATGGCTTCTTTGTTATTCCATTTATTAGGATACCAAGTTACTATATGACATATTTTAAGTTTTTTATTCATAGAAATTTACTAATAGTTTTATTGATAAGAGAAAAACGTTTTACTTTTAAACGAAATTTATTGTTTTGAGAAAAAAGATTATCAATGAATATTTCTTTTGCAAATTCATATAACTTAATATCAAACTTATTAAATTCTAAAATTTCTTCTAATTCTCTATTGTTAAGTTCTGATATACTTAAGCGATTATTAGTTTTATTAGCGATTTTATAATAAGGTTTTTTTTTCCAGTTAAGTTGATTATGTAATAATAATATAGATTCATCAAAATTTTCAGTTAGAAGTACATAATCAATTTTTTTTAATTTATCCAATGCTTTATTATAAGAATCTGCATCAACTTTTTTTTCTGGGGTCAAACTTTTTAATAAATGTTCAGTTTCATTTGCTAAATATCTTGTTTGTTGATTTTCCATGTTTAATTCCTTTCTGTAATTAATATATTCTATAATGGAATTCATTTTTTTTACATTTTCGTGGTGTTTATTCCAAGAAGCTCTTTTTATATAGTAAAATTCTGAAATTAATGCTTCTTTAGGCTCTCTTAAAAAAACGACTTCAATAAAATCTTCATTAAGTTTATCTATTAGTTTATCGGTTAAGTGACCAGCAATACATTTTAGATTATCAACTTCAATATTTGTAAGTTTAAAGAAATCTTCTATTGATTTATGGGGATTCATTGAATTTACATGAAACATTTGAGTCTTCCCATATTCATTTTCTAAAATACTTAAAAAGGTACTTCCAGCAGTTTTTGGAATGTGGTTAAAGATGATTTTTTTATTCATAGCCAAATTGTTTCATTTCTTTTGATAATGATGAATTAATCATTTTTATTTCTTCAATTGTTAAGTTTGTTTTCCATTTTTCAAGAGACTCATTGTTTACAGGGTTGAATATGTTTTTATAATGCGAGACATTTCCATCACCTAGTTTTTCTTTTAGGTCTAGTATCGAATTAATTTCTTTCTCTACCTTTATAAATGACAACAATTCATCTATTTTTCTTTCATTATTTAGTACAAAATCTTCATATTTAACTTCTAATAATCTGTCTTTAAAAATATGTTTATACTTATTGTATGTATAAATTGAAGACTTCCATCTTTTAATAGCCTTATCTATTGGGTAATTTCTGTCTTTTATGTACGAAGATATAACTGCTCTAGGGTCACGAACCAAATAAATAATTTTTGAATTAGGGAATATAATATTTAATTCTCTTAAATAGTAATTTAGAAATGGTGTTTTATCTCCAATTAAATTATTTTTCGAATTATTTTTTTGAGAAAATTGATGAAAATAAATTAAGTAAATTATTTTACCTAAATTTCTATCAGATTTGTTTAATTCAAGTAATTCAATTTTCAACTTTAAATAATTAATATTCCAAAGTGATGTGAAATTTGATTTTTTTAGAAATTCAATTAAAGCATCTATCTTATTGTTATATGTTATTTTTTGATTAACCCATATGTTAATTATTTTGGGAATCATATTATCTGTTTCTGGGGGAATATATACATTTGAATTCATCATCAACTCTTTTCTTAAAAGAGTGCTTCCACTTCTACCAGATGAAATGATAAAGAAAATTTCAAAATCGTTTTTTTTAAATGTATCAATTTTAGATAGTTTTTTATAATTATAATAATTATCAATTCTACTCTTAAGTTGATTTATTAATTTTTTCATTAAGATTAATCTGTGCATCACAAAAATAACTATTTATATAGAAGTGCTTAATTATTTTTTACATTTGTATCAAAATACTTCAAAGTTAAGTGATAAAAAAATATTTTAATAGAATTTCTAATAAAACAATGAGAATTCGTAAAGATTTTGTTGTTTATTCAGGGTTATATAAGTTTTTAGAATCAAAAAAACACGATATTCTTGCTTATCATGGAGTAGCACCAAAAATGAGTCAGATTATTAATCATCGACATTTATATCCAGATGTTTTTGAGAAACATTTAAAATTTCTAAAGAAAAACTGTCATATTATTTCTATAGAAGATTTTTTTTAATAAAAAATTTATTGAAGGAAAAAAAATGTCGCAATTACTTTTGATGATGGTTATAAATACGCATTCCCACTTCTTGAGAAATATAGTGTTCCTGCAACAATATATGTAACAGGAATAAATGAAACTTCGGAATCTATATTATGGCCAGATTTGCATGACCTTGTTGCTTTTACTACAAAAGATTTTTTAGAGTACGATGGTATAAGGTTTTACAAAAAAGGTAATTTTTACAAACCATTGGTTTCTGAAAGGGGTGTAAATTTAGCAGCGTATTTAAAACAAAAGTCATTTGAAGAGAAGATGGTTTTACTCGAAAATTCTCCTAAAGTTCAGAGAATTATAAAAAATAAGGAGTTATCTGATTACTGGGAAACTATGTCGAATCAAGAGATAATAGAAATTGAATAAACTAAATACACTAAAATTGGAAGTAATGGTTATTTTCATAATAACCTCGGAAATATAAATTTAAAAGATGCTGAAAATGAGATTAGTCTTTCAAAAAAATATATAGAAAATCTTACAAATATAGAAGTTACAAGTATTGCTTATCCTGATGGGTCTTATTCTAGAGACGTTATTGATGTAGCTTCAAATCTTGGATTTAAACAACAATTGGCAGTTTTTATATCGCCATCAAGAAGATTATAATGACCATAGAATTATCAATCGTAAAGATTTTTATGAGTACGAAACATTATCAATGCAAAAACTTAAAATATTAAAATGAATTTTGTATTTGAAGAAATAACGAATGAAAATTTTTATCATTTAATTAAATTGTTTGAAGATATTTTTGGTAAAAAAATTGAGAATAATAATCTGGATTTATCAAAGAAGTTTTCTTACGATTACTTAAATGTTCCAAAGTTAGGTTATCTTGCATTAGACACCAAAGGCAATGTTGTTGCAGCTATAGGTGTCTTTCCAGTATTAATTTCTTTGAATAATGATATTTTTTTAGGTGCACAAATAGGTGATGCTATGGTATCTATGGATTTTAGAAATCAAAATTTATTTACTCAACTTATAAACAAGACAATTGAACAAGCAAGAAAATATGATATCAAATGCTTGTTTACTTTTCCGAATATCAACAATTATGGTTCATATAAAGGTTTTTTGAAAACAAACTTTAAGGAACAAGGTGCTTTGTATTGCTATAAAGCGGAGTTTAAACCTTCTATTAAATCAAGATTTATTAGAAAATTTAGTTTAAGCATCTTTTATAAGTATCAAAATAAAATTTTAAATAAAAAAAGAACAAGTTATAAAAATGTGATCCTAAATTCTAATAAGATGTCAGTGTTAAGAAATCATGATTATATAAAGTATAAAACTTTTAAAAGAAATTATTTTATTGAAATAAATTCAGGATATACATGGCTTAGTATAGGTGAGTTTAGTGTTGGTTTAGGAGATTATGTTCTGAAAAATAACTCTAGTATAAATGATTTGATCAATGATTTAATTTCATTTTCAAAAAGAATAGGTAAAGACAACCTTTTATTTTTTACAAATTCAAAAGAAGATTGTGAAATTTTTGATGGACTTACAAAATTAAAGAAAATTGATTCAACTAAGATTATGAAATTTTCAGAAGACAATAAAATATTAAACGAAAATTTATTGTTTAACTATGCAGATGTTGATACTTTTTAATATCATTACCTAACTCCTCTAATTTTAGCACTAACTCTACTAATTAAACTCTCTTTAGGTAATGTGACAGAAGTAAATTTATTTTTATCTTCTTTCTTTCTTAAAACTATATATTGGTAATCGTTTTCTTTTATATAAAGGCTGTAATTGAATAGTTCTTGAATATAAAAATCAGTTTTATTAAATACATTTACCAAGTGTTCAATATGGAGTGGTTGATCTAATTCTTGTAAATTCTCAGGATGATTTTTGGTTACATATTCCAAATAAAAAGGATTAGGAATGTGGATGAATATCCAGCCATCTTTCTTTAAAATTTTATGGAATTTTTCAAACAAAATTATATGTTCATCCAAAAGGATGTGCTCCAAAACATCTGGTAAAACAATAACATCAAAATTTTGATTAACCTCTAAGTTAATAATATCACCTACTAAATATTCAATGTTATCAAATTTAGAAAGACGATTTTTTGCAACTTCAATACTCTTAGGACTGATATCGTTGGTCACAACCTTTCCTTTTTTTATGATTTTAGCAATGAGTCCAGTTACTGTACCTATACCTGCTCCTATCTCCAAAACAACATCATTCCTTTTGAGACCTTTTTTGATTAAAAGTTCTTGAATAGATATATGCCTGTGGTTGATGCCTTTTTTAAGTTGCTCATCAACGTAAGCATCATAAAATTTAGTATGAGATTCTTTTGTGTTCAACTTTATTTAGTTTAAGTTTTGAGTAATTAATTCTGATAATAGTTTTGTTTGGTTTTCTCTTGAGTAAAAATTTACTTTTTCTAAATCTAAAAATGAATAAGTATTTCCGTTTTTTTTCCATAAGTCATATTTGTCTTTTAGATAAATAGTAATTTCGTTTTCATTTGTTCCAGTGAATCCTGTATTAGTAAATTCTATTAAATCAGATACTCCAAACTTATCTTTTGGAGAAACAAGAATAGGTTTTCCAGAAGAAATATATTCAAAAATTTTACCCGAATAAAATCCTGGTTCATTTGGAACGGTGGGAAAAATTAAAACAGAAGCATTTTTTTGTAAAATTAGCGACTCTTTTCTAGTTACTCTTGGTGTTATATAATATTTAAAATGAGATAATTTTATTTTTATTTGTTCTTGCCAATATTTATTTTCAACATTATGTTTTATCATACCAACAAAATGTATTTCTACAGTATTTGGATCTTTTAAAGAAGATAAAAACCTTTGTAAACCATCAAGTATAATTGTTAAATCTTGATTCTGATATATAGTACCAGTGCTTACTATTCTGAAAACTTTTGAATTTGGCTCTTCTAAATAGACATTTATGTCAGTTTTTTCAAAACCGTTAGTAATTTCGTAACTTTTCATTTGAGTTTTGTTTTCTAGTATTTTCGCCCAGTATTTACTAACTATAGTTAAGAAAATGGATTTTCTTCCCCATTTTCTCCACCAAAAAGTATAAAATAAATCTTGAATTTTTTCATTAAAATTTGGTCTGTAATCTTCTCTAGTAATCCTATTATTCCACAAATCCCTAAAATCCAAAACATAAGGGATTTGATGTTTTTTATAAAGCCAAGCACAATTACTCAAATGATAGTGAGGAGAAAAAATTCCCATAACTACATCATATTGATTTTCTATTAAATGATGTTTTAAAAAGTGTCTTTCAGTGAGTTTATTGTTGAGTAATTCTCTTCTAGTATCAAGGTGTCCAAACATCCAAGAAAATAAAATTCCCAATTTATTCAAAAAACTTTTTTCAATACCCTTTAAAAACTTGCCTCTTTTAAATTGTCCTATGGGCATTCTATAAACGGTATAGTTTTCTTTTTCTTCTTTTATCGTTTTTTGAATTATTTCATTGGGTTCACAGAATTGTTCTTGTAAACTCTTTTCCCATTGATGTGTTAGAATAGTAGGGGAGTATCCAAATTTCTTAAAATGATTGGCATACCCCAAAGATCTTTGGGATGCGATAACGTTCATTGGTGGAAAATGATAGGATAAAATTAAAATCTTCCTCATATTTGTGAACTCTTTTTCCAATCCATAGAAATTTAAAAATCTAAATATGCTACAACTTGTTTTTGCAACTAATAATAATTACAAAGTAAAGGAAATTCAAACGTTAATTAAAGAAAATCTTGAAATTTTAACGTTAAATGATATCAATTGTACTGAAGATATTCCAGAAACTTCTGCTACCATCGAAGGAAACGCTTTTCAAAAAGCAAGATATTTGAATCAAAAATACAATTACAATTGTTTTGCAGATGACACCGGACTCATAGTAGAAGCACTAAACGGAGAACCTGGAGTATATTCTGCAAGGTATGCAGGCGAACATAAAAATGATGATGCTAATATGAATTTGTTACTCCAAAATTTAGAAATGATAGAAAATAGAAAAGCAAAATTTCAAACTGTTATTGCACTTGTCCTAAATGGTAAAGAGTATGCTTTTGTTGGGGAAGTTTATGGTGAAATTGCAACGGAAAAGAGAGGGGATAAAGGTTTTGGGTATGACCCAATTTTTATTCCAGATGGCTACGATTTTTCTTTTGCTGAAATGTCAGCGGATGAGAAAAATATAATCAGCCATAGAGGAATAGCAACTAGAAAATTACTAGATTTTTTAAATTCAATCTAATTTTTTTAGTTCATAATTTTTTGAAAATCGGCTTTTATTTTATCTAAAGCAATTTCTGTAGGTAATTTTTCCAATTTAGAAACAATTTCAAAAATAGAAGTGCTTAACTCCATTGCTGAGGCACCATCAGGCATGGATTGCATAGCCATGTTAAATATTTTTGCACTTTCTTCTTTGGCTTGTTTTAATTGTTTCCAACCATTTTGAGAAATGTAAATTTGCTGAACCATATTATGGTTATATTCCTCTCTAATGGCTTTCAAAAGTTCTCCATGAAGCATTTTAGCAGTCATTCCTGGTCTGTGAACTCTCGCAATAAGGTTATTTGGGTCTATTCTTTCTAAATACAATACCGCACGTTCGTAGGCTTGAATTCTATTGGGAACGTAATCTTTTCTGGCTAGAATTTTATTTTCTTCTGATTTTAGATTCTTTTCTCTTTCAAAAAAAGTTTTCATTAAATAATATGTAACTCCAAAAACAATAGCTGATGGAATACAATATTTCAAAATTTCTATCAATTCATTCATAACTTATATAATTTGGATGTATGATATATAATGATTGGTTTGTAAAAAGAAACAAAAATACATGATTTCTATTCTAAATATTTTAAATAAAATAAAAAATCATGTATAAAATTATTGTATAAGAAAATTAACTTCTTTTTCTTGGTCTTCTTTTTTCACCATCTTTTCTTTCTGTAGTTCTAGATGAAGAACTTCTTGGTTTATCGGATGAGCCTGAACCATATTTGTTTCTGGTATTTCCTCCTGAACCTGATCTTCTGTCTCCACCTCCTGAACGTCTTTCACCTCCTGAACTTCGTCTTCCAGAATCTCCTCCTCTAGATCTACCACCACCTCTTGAATCTGAACTTGAACCATCTCTAGCAGCAGCTTTTTCTACATTCATTCTTTGATTATTATATTCAACTCCTTGAACACTGTTTAATACTTTTTCAGCATTTTCTTGTGATACATCAAAAAACGAAAATTCATTAAATAAATCAATTCTTCCAATTTCTGAAGATGGTATGTCGGCATATTGACAAACTAGACGAACAACTGCACCTTTGTTTAATCCAGCGTCAAGCCCCATGTTCATGAAGATTCTTTGCTTTCCTTCGTCACTTACATTTCTGTTCTTTCTTCCCCCTCTTTCGTTATCGTCTCTATCTCTTCCTCTTCCGCTGTCTCTATCCCTATCTCTTCCTTTGTCACCTGGTTTAGCGTTCAAATCGTTAGCTTTGCTATAATACTCTAGGAATTTATTGAACTCAGCACTTACAAATTGAGTAATAACTTCTTCTTTTGTAGCGTTTTCAAAAATTTCAAAAATGGAAGGTAAATACTCTCCAATCTCATCTTCTTTGACAACTGTATTTCTTACGTTTTCAATTAGATTAAATAATTGCTGTTTACAAACATCTTTACCTGAGGGAACTTCCTGTTTGGTAAATTCCATTTGAATTTGTTTTTCTATTTGTTTGATTTTGAAAACCTCTTTTGGAGTAACAAAAATTAAAGAAACTCCCATTTTACCAGCTCTTGCTGTTCTTCCACTTCTATGCGTGTAATTTTCAATATCGTCAGGTAAATTGTAATTGATAACATGCGTTATGTCATCTACATCGATTCCTCGTGCAGCTACATCTGTTGCGACCAATACCTGTAGTGTTTTGTCTCTAAAGTTCTGCATTACTTTATCTCTTTGTCCTTGAGATAAATCTCCATGCAAAGGTTGAGCATTGTAACCATCTTTCATTAAATTGTCTGCAACTTCTTGAGTTTCTCTTTTGGTTCTACAAAAAACCAATCCATAAATATCTAAATTGATATCTAAGATTCTTTTAAGTGCCAAATATCTATCTCTATTACTAACGCAGTAATATTCGTGTTTGATGTTTACATTACTAGTGTTTTTTCCTCCTACTGTAATCTCAATTGGATTATCCATATAGTTTTTGGAAATTTTAGCCACTTCTTTAGGCATTGTAGCCGAAAATAACCAAACGTTTTTATCTTTTGGCGTTGTGTCTAAAATAGCATCAATGTCTTCTTTGAAGCCCATATTCAGCATTTCATCTGCCTCATCTAGTACTGCAATTTTTACATCGTCAAATTTTACCAATCTTCTTTTGAGCATATCTACCAAACGACCTGGAGTTGCGACAACAATTTGTGCGCCTCTTTTTACTTCTCTCGCTTGAGTTTCGATACTTGCTCCTCCATAGATGGTAGCAATGTTTGCGTTTCTAATGTGTTTTGAAAAAGTTTTAAAATCATTTGAAATTTGAACACAAAGTTCTCTCGTAGGTGCAATCACCACAGCTTGAACAACTTTTTCATCAAAATCTATTTTTTCTAAAAGTGGCAATCCGAATGCTGCCGTTTTTCCCGTCCCTGTCTGTGCAAGGCCTACTAAATCTCTTTCTCCTTCTAATAATTGGGGAATTGCTTCCTCTTGAATTGGAGTGGGTGACTTAAATCCCAGTTCTTCGAGAGCCTGAAGAATTTCTTCTCTTAGCCCTAATTCACTAAATGTCATTATTTTATTTTAAATTAAGAATGCAAAGGTAGATAAAAAAAAGGACATTTTGATTTTTATTAGATGTATCAGTACTTTTAGCATGATGAATTTTATTGAATCTACAGAAATATTAAACTTTTAATATTCTTCATTAGAAATTTTCCAATAAACATGACAGAAGTTATCAATATTTATTAAAACGAATAATTAATCGTTTGTGGCAGATAATCAAAAGCAATATATTTGACGACTAACTTTATTTATAATTGTACTACAAATTATTAAAACAAACGAAATGAAAGCGAGCCTCAAACAATCAATCACATTTTTAATATCATTTTTAATGATATTTATTTTGTCTTGTTCTGAAAAAGTACAAAAGAAACTAAGAGTAAATCCTGAATTTTCTGAATATGTAAGTGGATACACTTCTGGTGTTATTCCTAAAGAATCTAACATTCAAATACAGTTGACTCAAGATTACAATGGTCCAATTAACTATGAAGCGCCAATTGATAAAACTTTATTTACTTTTACACCTAGCCTCGAAGGAGAAGCTTATTGGGTGAATAGAAACACTATAGAGTTCAGACCAGCAAAAGAATTAGAATCAGGAAAAGAGTATGAAGTTCATTTTAGTTTGAAAGAATTGCTAAATGTTGAAGATGAGAATTATCAAGATTTTGCTTTTAACTTTAAAACAATTTCTCTAGTAGGTAAAATTTATGTAGATGAATTATTTACTCCTAATACTGAAAAACTAACCAATCAAAATCTTCACGGAAGATTGACGTTGACAGATAAATCTGATACTTCATTAATAAAAAAATCTTTAAGTGCTTTTCAAGAGGGTAATGAACTTTCTATAAAGTGGATTTTTCAAGGTGGACTTTCACATAGATTTGTAGTTGAAGGAGTCCAAAGAAAAAATACAAATTCTGAAGTTAAATTACTTTGGACAGGAGTTCCATTTGGTAGTGAAGACCAACAAGCAGAGGTTTATGAAGTTCCTGCTTTGGGAGTTTTTCTTGTTACGAATATAGAAGTAATTCACGAGCCAGAACAATTCGTAAGGGTTCATTTTTCTGACCCAGTATTGGTGAATCAAAATCTTGAAGGATTAATTACAATAGATGGAGCTAAAGATTTCAATTACCTTATTAATGGTCATACAGTAAGCGTATATTACCACAAAAGACTGAGTGGGGCTCATGAAGTTCATGTAAGCACAGGTGTAAAAAATATTGGTGGATTTAAATTAAAAAATAGTCAGAATATTGAATTATTGTTTGAAGGTATGAAGCCTAAAATCAAATTATTAAGTAATGGAGTGATTGCACCTCATACTCCCAATGGTATTCAATTCCCTTTCGAATCTGTAAATTTAAAAGCGGTAGATGTTTATGTAACTAAAATTCATACTCACAACATGTTACAATTTCTACAAGTCAATGGTATGAAAGGTGACTATGAAATGAAGAGAGTTTCCAAAGAAGTTTATACTCAAACACTTTTGTTGAATCAAGATCCCAAGTTGAATCTTCATGAATGGAATAAATTTTATATTGATCTTTCGCCTATTGTAGCCAAAGACAAAGGGGCGTTGTATCAAGTTGAATTGAAGTTTAAAAAAGAATACAGTACTTATGGGTGTGCTGATAGTGAGAATTCTTCTGCATCTATTCAAAAAATAAAAACAACAAATTCTACAGAATGGACTGAAGCAGGCTGGGACAGTTATGATTATTGGTACGATTATGATTATTACGATTACTATGATGAGGATTATGATTATAATAGATGGGATGATCCATGTAACGCAGCTTATTATAGCGGAAAAAATGTAAAATCAAACATTTTAGCATCTGATATTGGTATCGTTGCTAAAGCAGGTGGTGATAAAATCATGCATGTATTTTTGAATGATATCCTAACAACGAATCCAATTCCTCAAGCAACAGTTGAGTTTTACAACTATCAACAAGAATTAATAGGTTCACATCAAACCAATGATGATGGTATGTGTGAAGCTTATTTGGATGAAAAACCTTTTGTGGTTATAGCCAAAAATGGAGAACAAAGAGGATATTTAAAATTGAGAGATGGAGAATCGCTTTCATTAAGTAAGTTTGATGTAAGTGGAGGTGCTGTTCAAAATGGAGTAAAAGGAATGATTTATACTGAAAGAGGAGTATGGAGACCTGGAGATAGCATATACATTGCTTTTATGCTGGAGGATAAAAATAATATCTTACCTAAAAATCATCCAGTAACTTTTAAGTTGTATAATCCTCAAAATCAATTGGTAGATAAGCAAATACTTTCTTCAGGATTAAATGGACTGTTTGATTTTAGAACAGCCACTCATCAAGATGACGTAACAGGAAATTATTTTGCGAAAGTAGAAATTGGAAATAGAACTTTTAGCAGGGTTATTAAAGTCGAAACTGTAAAGCCAAATCGATTAAAAGTTTATCTTGATTTTGGTAAAAAAATATTATCACAAAAAGATAAAAGTAACACGGCAAAATTATCAGTTAAATGGCTTCACGGTGCTATAGCTAAAAATTTGAAGGCAAGAGTGAACATGACTATAAGTAAAAAATATACTTCATTTGACAAATTTAAAAACTTTATATTCGATGATCCTATCAAAGAGTTTTACGCAGAAGATCAGGTCATTTTTGAGTCTAAAGTGGACGAATTAGGAGAAGCGGTTTTTCAACCCAATATTTTTATTGGTAAAAATGCTCCTGGTATGCTTAAAGCGAATTTTGTAACTAAAGTTTTTGAAGAGGGAGGAGATTTTAGTATCGATAGAAGTTCTATTGATTATTCCCCTTATGAGAGTTATGTAGGTGTTTTTGTACCTAAAGGAACCTTGTGGGGTAATACTTTGGTTACCGGAAAAGATCATATAGTAGAAGTAGCTACATTAGATTTTGAAGGTAAACCACTTTCTGTAAATAATGTAGATGTAAAGGTTTATAAAGTAAGTTGGAAATGGTGGTGGGATAGTTACGATAACTCTATTGCCAATTATATCGCAAAGTCTAGTACCATTCCAATCTTAGAAACTAAAGTAAACACTTCCAATGGTAAGGGGAATTTCAAATTGAGGGTAAACCAACCAGAATGGGGAAGATATTTAGTGCGAATTACAGACCCTAAAAGTGGTCATACTACAGGCAAAATCGTTTATATAGATTGGCCTTATGAAAGTAGAGTAGAGCGTACAATGATAGAAAATGCTTCTATGTTAAGTTTTTCAACAGATAAAGAGGTTTATAATAGCAACGAAACAGTAAAAGTTTCGTTCCCTTCTCCTTCAAATGGAAAAGCCATTGTGACAGTTGAAACAGGTACTAAAGTTCTTAAGAAATATAGTATTAGCACAGTGAAAGGTGAAACCAAATTTGAGTTTAGAACCACTCCTGAAATGTCACCAAATGTGTTTGTTCATATTACTTTATTACAACCTCATGCCAATACTTTGAATGATGCACCTATCAGAATGTATGGTGTAGCTCCGATTATGGTTGAGGACGCTCAAACACATCTTTCACCTGTTATTGATATGCCAGAGGTGTTGAAACCTGAAAAAACTTATACTGTGAAAGTCAAAGAAGCAACTGGTAAACCTATGACTTATACGTTGGCAGTTGTTGATGAAGGGCTTTTAGATTTAACTTCATTCAAAACGCCAAAGCCTTGGGATCATTTTTATGCAAAAGAAGCTTTAGGTTTTTAAACTTGGGACATGTATGATGAGGTTATGGGGGCCTTTGGTACACAGATGACTAAACTTCTTGCCGTTGGTGGTGATGGTGCTGCTGAAGTTAAGAAACCTAATAAAGCCAATAGATTTAAACCTGTTGTTAGTTTCATAGGGCCTTTTGAACTCAAAGCAGGAGCAACAGCTTCTCACCAATTAGAAATGCCGAATTATATTGGTTCTGTAAGAGTTATGGTTGTTGCTGGTGAAAATGCAAAATATGGAAGTGCAGAAAAAACAGTTCCTGTGAGAAGTCCTTTAATGGTATTGGGAACACTACCAAGAGTTTTAAGTCCAACTGAAGAGGTTTATCTTCCTGTAAACGTTTTTGCAATGGAAGATTTTGTAAAAGATGTTACTGTTGAAGTAACTACTAATGATATGTTTACGATTCAAGGAAATTCTAAACAACTTTTAAAGTTTACTAAAGTTGGTGATGAAGTTGTGAATTTCAAACTGAAAGTTGGAGAAAAAATTGGAATTGGAAAGGTACATATTGTGGTGAAAAGTGGAAATGAGATTGCTAAATATGATGTGGAAATGGATATACGTACTCCAAACCCACCTGTGACTGAAGTATACGAAAAAAGTATCAAAGCTGGTGAGAGTTGGAGTCCAGAATTCATGTTCTCAGGTATTGAAGGAACAAATGAAGCATCTATTGAAATTTCAAATTTCCCTCCAATCAATTTGGGTGAAAGATTAAAATATCTTATCAGTTATCCTCATGGTTGTATTGAACAGACTACTTCAGCTGTATTTCCTCAACTTTCTTTGGATAAAGTTATGCCTTTGAATAATGATTATAAAATTGTTATTGATCAAAATATCAAATCAGGTTTGGATAGGTTGAGATTGTTTCAAACAAGTTCTGGTGGTTTTGCTTATTGGCCTGGACAATCAGATCCTAATGAATGGGGAACAACTTATGCAGGTCATTTTATGTTGGAAGCGGAATTAAAAGGATATAAACTACCTCCTGGATTAAAAACCAATTGGTTGAAATATCAAAAGAAGAAAGCATCGGATTATAAAGTAATAGATTCTGAAGCTAAGAAAAATCAATGGTCTAATGGACAGTATTATGATATTAATCAAGCATATCGATTATATACTTTAGCATTAGCACAATCTCCTGATTTAGGAGCAATGAATCGTTTGAGAGAAAGTAAATATCTTACTTTAGTAGCGAAATGGAGACTAGCAGCTGCTTACAAATTAGCAGGTCAGGAATCTGTAGCCAATGAGATGATCAAAGGATTGAGTACTGATGTTCCAAGTTATAAAGAGTTATCTTATTGTTTTGGTAGCGACATAAGGGATGAAGCTATGATTTTAGAAGTTTTAGTGTTAATGAATGACTCAAAGTCTGCTGGTTTAGCAAAACTTTTGGCAGATCAATTAAATGCTAAACAATATATGAGTACGCAAACAACTGCATATAGTCTATTGGCTTTGAGTAAATACCTAGGGGCTAATAAAACGAATGAAGTTATGAATTTCAATCTTGCAGTAAATGGTAAAGATGAGGCTGTTAAAAATACAAAGATTCCTGTTTATAAACAAGACATCAAAACAGAAGGAAAGAAAAATAACATCAAAGTTTCCAATAATGGTAATGGTTTATTGTATGTGAAATTAGTCGTTACAGGTGTTCCTGTAATAGGGGATCAAAGGTCTGATAACAATAATGTGAACTTGTATGTAAGATATCTTGATATGCAAAGAAACGAAATTAGTCCTGATAGAATAGAACAAGGTACCGATTTTATTGCTGAAGTTAGAGTGATGAATCCATCTTCTAGAGGCGTTTTGAAAGAAATGACAATTAACCATTTATTCCCCTCTGGGTGGGAGATTCACAACAACAGAATGGACGGGTTTCAAAGTACTTTGACCAATTCAAGTTATGATTTTCAAGATATTAGGGATGATAGAATTTATACATATTACTATCTTGGTAAAAATGCTTCCAAAACTTTCCAAATTCAATTAAATGCAACTTATTTAGGGCGTTTTTATTTACCAACTATTCTTACTGAAGCCATGTATGATGAAAGCATATCAGCTAAAGTTGGAGGTAAATGGGTTGAAGTTGTGAAGTCTAGATAGATAATTATTTTGAAAGTATTGTAGGTAAATAATTGGTTGATTAAATAAAGTACAAAACCAACTTTGATATATTGACCAATTATTTACTTATTTTTTCGAAGTTTCTTAAAATAATACCTGTATTTTTGCGTTTGAGTTTAAATTTTAAGCAATTTATTTTGAGAAATATTTTACTGATTTTATTTATTTCATTTTTCTTTTTGGGGTGTCAAATATTTGACAAACCAGAACTTATACCATCTTATATTTATGTTGATGAATTTATATTTACAACATCAACTAATCAAGGTTCTGATAGTCACAAAATAAAAGATTGTTGGGTTTATGTAGATCAAAAATTAATAGGTGTTTATGAACTACCTGCTAAAGTTCCAATTTTTGCTAACGGTAGTTATCAAATTGATGTATACCCCGGTATCTATAGAAATGGAGTTCAAGATGAAAGAATTATTTACCCATTTTACACTCATTACTCAGCAACTCATGAGTTAATTCCAGAAAATATAATCCCTATAACACCTCAAATAACCTATATTGATGGACTCAATTTATGGGTTGAAGATTTTGAAGACCCAGGTTTCAAATGGAATGTTTTCACAACATTAAGCGACACAACTATGTTTGTTGCAAATCCAAGCCAGTATCCAGATTTGTTTGAAGGTAAAGCAGGATTAATCAAAATGTCCTCAAACAATGTCGTTTGTGAAATGCGAACTGATGAACCACTTTTTGATGAGTTGCCAAGAAACCTTAATATTCCAGCATATTTTGAAATGAATTACAAAGCCAATCACACTTTTTATTTTGGATTGCTTCACAATAATGCTGGTTTAACTAGTTACAGTAAAGAAACACTAATTACATTCAACCCAACTACTGACGAAAATGGAGTGGCTCAATGGAACAAAACCTATTTGTATATTCCTGATGTAACTAATTTTTTTCAAAGTGCTACAAAATTTGATTTTTTTATTAATGTCTTTAACAATAATGCAATTGACGGAATTGAAATCTATTTTGACAATATGAAAGTCGTTTTTGAATAGAAAAAATATCTATGGATAGGAAAAGAGAGGTAGTTTGGTATTTGATCACGGATTTTATTTTTTCTACTCTTGCGTGGGCTTTATTTTTTATCTATAGAAAAGTTTATATAGAAAAATCTGAACTGCTTTTTGATGATAATTTTTATCTTGGGTTAATAATTATTCCGATATATTGGATTGTACTTTACTACATTATTGGTTCCTATAGAGAAGTCCTTAAAAGACATCGGCTTAGAGATTTGGGAGAGACTTTTATAATTTCTTTAATTGGTTGTACTGTTTTATTTTTCTTATTGATAATCAATGACCAATATGTTTTTAAAACAGATTACTACAAAGCTTATTTCGGTCTTTTTGTAATTCATTTTGTTTTAGCAATTATTCCAAAACTAATTATCACACAACATATTGTAAAAAGTATCCATAGAGGTGAAAGAGGTTTTCCTACATTGATTATTGGAGGGAACGAAAGTGCCTTAACAATTTATAATGAAATTATTTCTCTTTCAAATAGCCCTGGATTTCAATTTAAAGGTTTTATTTCTACTAATGGTGTTGACAGAGCATTGATGGATTCTTCTCTACAATATTTTGGAGGTTATGATCACCTCAATAAGGTTATTGAAGAACATCAGATTCAAGAGATAATTATTGCTGTTGAAAGTTCTGAACACGAAAAAATAAATAAAATCATTACCGATTTAAGTGATAAAGAATTAAGCATAAAACTTATTCCTGACACCTACGATCTTCTTACTGGAGGTGTGAAAATGACATCTATTTTTGGAGCTCCTTTGATTCAAGTGAATAGAGAAATTATGCCAGTATGGCAACAATCCATAAAACGTATTTTTGATATTCTTATAGCTCTTATTGCATTGACAATTTTAACTCCTGTATTTATAATTTTAGCCATTTTAATCAAATCTGGGAGTAAAGGAAAAGTATTTTTTAGTCAAGAAAGAATAGGAATTTATGGTAAACCATTTATGATTTATAAGTTTAGATCTATGGTAAGCGATGCCGAAAGAACAGGTCCCCAATTATCAAGCGCTGATGATAATAGAATAACTAAAATTGGAAAGTTTATGAGACGAACAAGGTTAGATGAAATTCCTCAATTCTTTAATGTGATTATTGGAGATATGTCATTAGTAGGGCCAAGACCAGAAAGGCAATTTTATATAGACCAAATTGTTCAGAAAGCACCACATTACAAGCATCTTCAAAAAGTTAAACCTGGAATTACTTCTTGGGGGCAAGTTAAATATGGTTACGCAGAAAATGTGGATGAAATGATTGCCCGACTCAAATATGATGTGCTTTATGTCGAAAATAGATCTTTGGGGTTGGATGCCAAAATTCTAATTTACACCGTTTTGATTGTTCTTAAAGGAGTAGGAAAGTAAGTTATAAATAAGTAATTTTTTTAGATATTTAACATCTTGAGAAAATACAAACTATTACTCAGGTCTAAAATTAAGTGAAACTGAATTTACACAATATCTTTGCCCAGTAGATGTTGGTCCATCATTAAAAAGATGACCTAAATGGCCACCACAATTGCTACAACAAATTTCAGTTCTTATCATTCCATGACTTCGGTCTACTTTTTTAATGATTTTTGCATTGGGTAATTCATCATCAAAACTTGGCCAACCACAATGAGCATCAAATTTCATCTCATCAGTAAAAAGTTCTGCGCCACATCCTTTACATGAATATATTCCTTTTTCATTAAGTTCGTAGTAAGTTCCTGAAAACGGTCTTTCAGTACCACTTTTTCTCAAAACTTCAAACTCTAATGGTGAAAGAATTTGCTTCCATTCTTCATCAGTTTTTTGAATTGGAAATTCTTTATTATTGTTTTCGCTCATTACTTTATGATTTTAGAGTACGGTAAACTTTCCCTTTTAATGATTTGCCAATAAATGGGGAATTCATACTTTTAGAAGTCCAATTTTCCTCAGAAGGAGACCAATATTTTTCGGGGTTGTAAAGTACAAAATTCGCTTCAAAACCTTTATTGACGATTGGAATCTCTAACTTTAGAATACTTCTTGGATTAATTGCCATTTTGGTGATGATTCCTTCTATTCCTATAGTTGTTTCAAAAGAAGTAATTGCCACCGAAAATGCTGTTTCAATTGAACTTATTCCAAATTTTGCCAAATCAAATTCTTTTTGTTTTTCTTCAACATCCCAAGGAGCATGATCGGATGAAATTACATCAATAATATTCAATTTTAGGGCTTCCAAAATATCATCATGATGATTTTGATCTCTAAAAGGTGGCTTAACTTTATAGTTGGAATCAAAACTCTGACAATCTTCATCTTTAAAGAATAACTGATGAGCAGCTATATCACAAGTTACTTTAATACTGTTTTCTTTGGCTTCTTTTATCATCGAAACGCTATTGCTTGAAGAAATAGGGCCTATATGAATCCTAGAATCATTATAATTTGCCAAAAACAAATCCCTTGAAACCATCAGTTCTTCAGAAAGCGATGGAATACCTTCAAGTCCTAACTGAGTGCTCACAATACCTTCGTGGATTTGGCCATGCCCAGAGATGCTTTTGTTATCGGGAAAGTTCATAATCAAACCATCAAAATTTCGTGCATAAAGTAACGCTCTTGACATAAGATTATCATCAGATATTGGCCTTTTATCATCTGAAAATGCCACTGCGCCACTTTGAGACATATCATACATTTCAGAAAGTTCTTTTCCTTCCATTTTTTGACTCAAAGATCCTATAGGAAAAACAGTTACGTTTGGATTAGCATTTTTAGATCTTTGGATGATTTGTTCTATGATGCCACTATTATCTGCTACAGGATATGTGTTGGGCATAACAACCACTCCAGTAAAACCTCCTTTTTCTGCTGCATCTAAACCATCTTTCAAAGTTTCGTGTTGTTCAAAACCTGGCTCCCTAAAATTACATCTCATATCAAATAAACCTGGCGAAATGTGAAGGTTTTCTTCTTGTATTGTATCAATGCCCTCATAAGTTATAAGGTCATCAATTTGAGTAACAATACCATTTTGAATTAAAATATCTTTAGTTACACCATTAAAAGGAGAGTTCGGATCAACAATTTTAGCAGATTTTATAAGAATATTCATATTTTTTGGAGTTTATGTATTTCCAAAAGTCAAAGTTAGTTATTTTTGAGAACTAAGATGTAATAGCAATTATTTAATTTAGGTTTTAACTCAAAACTTCACTGAGCAAAAAATAATGTAGGTTTTTCAAAATTTGGTTTATCATATTATTATGTTGAAAAATTGAAATCTGATTGCTGTAATATTTTAATTAAAATAAGCACTTTTGTATAAAATTAGTAAATAACAAAACAATGAGTTCAAATTCAAAGAATTATAAAAACCTAAAAGCTTTATTAACATCACTTAATGAATCTGTAGATGCTTTAGAAAATGGAAGTTTGAATATTGTAGAAATTGAAAACTTATTAGATGATGCTAGAGCTCTTCATGAAAGAATTGCCATTATTCAATATTTAGCAGCTCAACCAAAAGAAAATAATGTAAACGAACCTTTATCAATAAAAGAAGATTCTACACCTACAAAACCAAAAAAAGTTGAAGGTTTTAGATTTGATTTTGACGCTCAACCTCAATTATCATCAAATCAAACAAGTCTATTGGATGCTATTAAAGAAGAAGAACCTCTTGAAGTAAAAGTTCAAGAAAACGCTTCAATTCCTTCAATAAAATTTGATGATTTAGAAGTAAATGAAACTATTGCTACAAAAGAAATTCAAGATATTTCAATAAATGCTAAGTTTTCTGATCAAGCAGAAGTTAAAACTTTGGCGCAAAAATTAAGTAAAAAACCAATTTCTAATATCATTGAAGCAATAGGGCTCAATCAGAAGTTTCTTTTTATGAACGAACTCTTTGAAGGTGAAAACACAAATTACAAAGAGGCGATAGAACAACTCAATAATTTTAGTAATTTTGACGAAGCAAATAATTTTATCAAAGTTCTAGAAAAAAGACATGATTGGGATTCAGACTCTAACACTGTTAAAGATTTTTTAGATTTAGTTGAAAGAAGATATTTATAAACTAAGATTTAACTACAAAACCAACAAACTTACTTATGAAATCATTTCAAACATTACTTTTACTTTTCACGATTCTACTTCATTCTGCTTATTTTACTCAAGATAAAATTCAACTGATGAATGGGAAAGTTTTAAGAGGCAAACTTAAAGCAGAATTTGATGATTATTACCAATTTGATTATTATAAAAATGGGGGAAAAAATAAAAGTATTGAACTTTCAAAGTATAGAATATTCTCAGTTACTAATACTGCTGGAGAAGAATCTATTTTGTACAAACCTGATTCTACATTAGGCAATTTTTATACTCCAACTGAAATGAAAATGTTCATCTACGGACAAAGAGATGCGCATAACACTTTTAAGAGTGCATCAATGTTTGTTACAGGATTTGCAATGGGATTTACATCAGTTCTTTTAGATACTTATGAATTTACATTAACAGGAAAGTGTCCTCAAGGTTTTTTTAACAGAACACCATCTATTGCTCCTATTGCTGTACCTTTGGTTTTTACAATTGGAGCTGGATTAATCAAAACCAAAATCAGAAAAGAACAGGTTACTGATATTACTTTTTTATCAAACGAATTGTATATTGATGGTTATCAAAAGGTTTCTAAATCTAAAAGGGTTAAAAGTGCCTTTTTGGGAAGCGTTTCAGGTTTGATAACAGGTTTCTTAGTTTATAGTATTGCTCATCAAGATTGTCCATAAATAGAATGTTATCTTTTTTTAAATGGATTGTTTATAGTAATATTTGGATTTCACTCTCAGTTGTTTCTCTTATTTTTTATAGCGTTCAAATTGGTATTTATAAATTATCAATTCCTTATGCTTTAATATCTTTTTTTGCTACACTTTTTGCGTATAATTTCCAAAGAATCGAAAAGTCAAAGAATAGTAATAAGTTCTTGTCAGAAAGACATATTTGGATTAATAAAAACGTTAAAACTATAAAGGCTATTACGATAATCTCATTTTTGTCAACAGTAGGTATTGCATTTACTTTTTTTTCATTTAAATTTATTTTATCAGCGATACCACTCTCACTATTAGTTCTTTTTTATGCTGGAAATCGATGGCTAAAAGTTAGTTTAAGAAACATCTCTTACTTGAAAATAATTCTCATTTCTTTGGTTTGGGCTTTTGTAGTAGTGGTGTTCCCTTCTATAATGAATTTGACATCCGTAGAAACAAAAAATGTAATTTTTGCCATTTTAATCTTTCTTTATATAACTAGTTTGTGTATTCCATTTGATATTAGAGATTTAGAAACAGATCAAGGATTCGTAAAAACGATACCCTTTTATTTAGGGGGTAGAAATTCAAAACTTCTAGCTGTTTTTTTTCTATTTGTAGTTACATTTTTTGCATGGATGAATAATTGGATAGCGTTTTCTATAGTTAGTATCATTTCAACAATTGTAATCTTTTTTGTAAATGAAAAAAGAAAAGAATTATTTTACACTGGACTAATAGATGGATTGTTTTTACTTTTTCCAATAACACACTATTTTATAATAATCATAACATAAAAAAAAGCCAATCCACAAGGATTGGCTTTTTAATAAATATGGAATAAATAAATTTATCCTGTTATTTTTTTATAGGCTGTTTTAAAATCTTCATTGTCCTCAATCAGACAAGCTTCGTTTTCCTCACCAAAATATGATTGGCCGATACTAATTATAGATTTTGCTTCAGAGGGATTACTTTCTTTTTGCAAATTGGCGCTAAATATCAAAGTA